>NZ_CP150481.1:2546685-2865020 GCF_047922965.1 Neptunicella plasticusilytica | reverse complement strand
TTACCGATCTGGACGGTTCGTTACTGGATCACGATACCTACAGTCACAGTGCGGCAGACCAGACTTTAGCCAAACTGCACCAACTTAATATTCCGGTCATTCCCAATACCAGTAAAACGGCGGCTGAACTGGAGGAGCTGCATCAGGAACTGGCACTGGATGCGCCCTTTATTGTCGAAAACGGTGCGGCGGTATTTATTCCCAAAGGCTATTTCGCGCAGCAACCGGACAATACCCAACCCTACCGGGAATACTGGGTTAAAACTTTTAGCAAAGATCGTCAGCATTGGCTAACGCTGTTGGCCAAAGTCAAAAATGACTTCAAGGGATTGTTTGAACATTTTGCCACTATGACGGTGCAACGAATTTGCGATACCACAGGATTATCTTTCCAACAGGCAGAACTTGCTGCCGATCGGCACTTTAGCGAGCCGGTGTTATGGCAGGGGGACGGTCAGCAACGGCAGCAATTTATCGACGCGTTAATACAATTAGGTGCAGATCCCTTGCAAGGTGGACGCTTTATTCATGTGTCTGGCGAGTGTAGTAAGGGTATTGCCATGCAATGGCTGGTTGACGAATTTAGCCGCCAAGGTGATGCCAATGATCAATATAAATCGATTGCTATTGGTGACAGTCAAAACGATGTGGCGATGCTGGAGATGGCCAGTATCGCGGTCCGGATCCTGTCACCGGTGCAGCCACTTCCCGAGTTAAACCGCATACAGAACCTGTTTACCAGCACCTTACCTGGCCCTGAAGGCTGGAGTGAGTGTATTGAAATTATTATGCAGCAATATTTTAGGAGCAAATGATGGCAGATTTTTATCAAAACGGGGTGGTGACCACCTTGCATAATCTGGCCGACAGGCCAGTCGAAGAACTGGAGAAGGAACTCGTCCAGTTTGCCGAAAAGCGTCCGATGGCATTGATCCTGCCTTCGTTGTTTTCTGAACTGGAAGGCGAGGCGTTGCCCAATATTGTTGACCACATTAGTGAAGTTCCTTATTTATCCCAGATTGTGGTGGGGCTGGATAGAGCCAGTGAAGAGCAATACCGGCATGCCCTGAAATTTTTTGACAAATTTCCGCAGGAGCACCGGATCCTGTGGAATGATGGGCCGCGTCTTAAAGCGCTGGATGCCGAGTTGGCCGATCTGGAACTGGCACCCCGAGAACTGGGTAAAGGCCGTAATGTCTGGTATTGCATGGGCTATATTCTGGCCTCGGGCAAAGCCGAGTCGGTTGCGCTGCATGATTGCGATATTCTGACTTACGATCGGGAATTGTTAGCCCGGTTAATTTATCCGGTGGCACATCCCAATTTTAACTATGAGTTTTGCAAGGGCTTTTACGCCCGGGTGGCCGATAGCAAGATGAATGGTCGGGTGTCCCGTTTGCTGGTCACGCCATTGTTAAGAGCACTTAAGTCTATTGTGGGGCATAGTCCTTATCTGGAGTTTATGGACAGTTTTCGTTATCCGTTGGCGGGAGAGTTTTCATTTCGCCGGGACGTGCTAAACGATATTCGCATTCCCAGCGATTGGGGACTGGAAATCGGCGTATTGTCCGAAATGTACCGAAACTATGCCAGCAATCGCCTGTGTCAGGTGGATATTGCCAAAACCTATGACCACAAGCATCAGGATTTATCGTTAAATGATCAGCAAGCCGGTTTATCCAAGATGTCGATCGATATTACCAAGGCGTTATTGCGCAAACTGGCCACTCAGGGACAAACTTTTAACAGTGAAACTTTCCGTTCACTTAAAGCCACCTATTTTCGCATTGCACTGGATTTTGTCGAAACCTACCATAACGACGCGCTGATGAATGGGCTGAAACTGGATATTCATAACGAAGAGAAAGCGGTGGAGATGTTTGCCCGTAATATTATGAGTGCCGGACAGAGTTTTCTGGAAAACCCGATGGAGCGTCCTTTTATACCCAGCTGGAACCGTGTTGTCAGCGCCATGCCGGAAGTACTTGAACGGCTCAAAGAAGCCGTTGAACTGGATTACCAACAATATAAGGGGTAGTGATGGAGCCGTATGTTCAGTTACAGGAAAGCGTATTGCATCATTTATCGGTGATTTATGCCGGGGTCGAAACAGCCGAATCGCTCGAGCATATCGGAACCAAACTGATTACCGAAATGGGGTTAGGTAATCCCGAAGTGCTAAGGCCTATTGTACCGCACCAGAATCACTGGAATCAGCAGGATGTGGTGCTGATAACCTACGGTGACAGTATCGAACAGCCAGGCGAAAAACCGTTACAAACGCTACACCGTTTCATGAATGAGCGTTGTAAATCGGTGATCAACAGTGTGCATATTTTACCGTTTTTTCCTTATAGCTCGGATGACGGTTTTTCGGTGATCGATTACTCCAGCGTCAATGAAGCTTTGGGCAGTTGGCAGCATATTCGCGATATTGCTGCCGATTATCGGCTGATGTCGGATTTGGTGATCAATCATTGTTCGTCGCGTAGCGCATGGTTTGATAACTTTATTAAAGGTGAAGGGCAGGGCAGTGACTTTTTCTATACTGCGTCGCCAGATGATGATTTATCCGCTGTGGTCAGACCCAGAACCTCAGGGTTGCTGCGCGAAACGCCTACGGCTAAAGGTTTACAGCATGTGTGGTGCACCTTTAGCCACGATCAGGTCGATTTTGATTTTCGTAATCCTGAAGTATTACTGACCTTTGTGTCGATCATTCGCCAGTATCTGGATAACGGCGTGCGCCTGTTTCGCCTCGATGCCGTGGCATTTTTATGGAAGCAGCCCGGTACGGCCTGCATTAATCTTGAACAAACCCATGAAGTGGTGCGTTTGCTGCGAGTCCTGATTGAACATGCTCAACCTGATGCGGTGATTATTACCGAAACCAATATTCCCAATCGTGAAAACCTGGCTTATTTTGGCAACGCCAATGAAGCGCATTCGATTTACAATTTTTCCTTACCCCCGCTGTTATTGAATACCCTGATTACCGGCGACTGCCGCTATCTGAAAAACTGGATGATGAGCATGCCGCCAGCCCAGAATGGCACCACCTACTTTAATTTTATTGCCTCCCACGACGGGATTGGTTTGCGGCCTGCCGAAGGATTGCTGGATGAACTGGAGCTCAACACTTTATTGACCACCATGCAGCAGTTTGGTGGCAGGGTATCCTGGCGGGTGGCAGACAACGGCCAGCAAAAGCCGTATGAAATTAATATCACCCTGTTTGATGCGCTACAAGGAACGGTTAAAGGCACCGATAAATGGGGACTGGACCGTTTTGTCTGTGCTCATGCCATTATGTTTGGACTGGAAGGCATTCCCGGCTTGTATATTCACAGTTTGCTAGGCACCGGTAACGATCTGGAACGGGTGAACAATACCAACCAGAACCGTTCGATCAATCGTCATCGCTGGGATTATGCCTTACTTGATGAGGCGCTGGATTCACCCCATAGTCAACATCATAAGGCTCATCAGCGTTTATCGACACTATTGCAATTACGTGTTAACCAACCGGCATTTCACCCCAATGCCATACAGTTTACCTTGCAGTTAGGTGACAAGTTATTCGGTTATTGGCGGCAAAGTATTGATCGGCGCCAGAGTATCTTTTGTATTAGCAATATTGCCGATACGCCGCAATTGCTCAGGTTGTCGGATGTTAACCTGATTGGTACCGATCACTGGGTCGATTTAATCAGCGGACTGGAGTTTAATGATTCAATGATGGAGCTGGATATGCAGCCCTATCAGACCTTGTGGATCACTAATAAAAGGCAGTAGCAGATTCGCCAGGCTATCTCGCTGGCGAGGATGAGGATATTGTTTTTACTACCTTGCAAGGATTACCCACCGCAACACTGTTGTCGGGTATATCCTTGTTAACCACGCTTCCCGCGCCAATCACGCAATTATGGCCAATCGTTACGCCCGGCAAGATTGAGACATTGCCACCAATCCAGACGTTATTGCCCAGTGTAATTGGTGCGCCGTATTCAGTTTTTTGGCGCTCAATCGGGTCGATTGGATGGGTGGCGGTGGAGATCATCACATTGGGCCCAAACATCACGTTATCACCAATAGTGACTTTGCATACATCCAGGATAACCAGGTTATGATTGGCATAAAACTGCTCGCCAACCTCGATATTATAGCCATAGTCACAAAAGAAATTGGGTTCGATATGAACGCTACCTTTGCAATGCAATAAATCGGTAAGTAAAGCCATTCTGTTAGTGGTTTTAACCGGATCAGCCTGATTAAATTGATGGCATAGAGATTTTGCGCGCATCCGGTCATTAAACAATTCGGTATTCCAGGCATCGTAAGGTAAACCAGCCAGCATTTTGTCTTTCTCGCTCATATTTTTTCTTCCCAGATCTTGTCGATTTATTCAGGCTTGATGATAGGTTGTCTTAAACTGCTAAGCTACTGCAAAAGTTGACGCCCTTGGGGTAAATGGGAAAGAGAAATGATACGGAAGTGTTTAAGGTTATTAGCCTTAAACACTTCTTCTATCAATAGGGCTTCAAGGAACCGGGAATGACAACTTCATATGCAGAATTGGAAAAGGTTTACCCATCCCATCGGTATCTGAACGCGACACAATGTTAAATCCCATATGTTGATAAAAACCAACGGCTTGGGGATTTTGCTCATTAACGTCGACGCTGTTTACCTTGTATAGGGTCAAAGCGTATTGGAGTAATGCTTTACCTACTCCCGTACCTCTGGCCTGATCGAGTACAAACAGCATTTCTACTTTTTGTTTATCGATACCAACAAACCCCAGAATATTTTCCCGCTCATCCCTAGTACAGGCTAAGGTTACAGCAGGAAAGGCCTGGGTGATAATAATGGGTTTAAAAAACGTAATATCCGCATCACTAATAAAGTTATGAGTTGCCCGGACTGAGTTTTCCCAAACATTAAGCAGTTCTGCATAATCTTCGGGAAGCACATTTTCTATTATCATAATGTTCTCGCTATTTGATGATTGACATGTGCAGCCGCGAGCGGATTATATTGGGGGTCTATTGAAATATATAGAAATTTTTCTGTTACCAGATTTTGACTCGGTTTTCTGGCGCTATCCACATACCGTCACCTTGTTTTACGCCGAAGGTTAAATAAAATTCCGGAATATTGCTGTATATACCGTTAACCCGATATTTCAGCGGGGAATGAGGATCCGATGTTAGCTGGCTAATGGCAGATTCTCTCTTGTATTTACCCCGGCGAGACATCGCATAGCCCAGAAAAAATCGCTGTGGGCCAGTAAACCCGTCAATAACGGGTGGCAACTGATTGTTCAGGCTGCGCAAATAGGCCTGATAGGCGATGGTGACGCCGGATAAATCACCAATATTCTCGCCCAGCGTCAGTTCGCCGTTAATGTGCATGCCTTCAATAGGCGAATATTGATTGTATTGTTCGACCAGTTTTGCCGCGCGTTGCTCGAATGCTTCTCTGTCTTCCGCTGTCCACCAGTTGCGCAAATTACCGTTACCATCGTACTGGCTACCCGCGTCATCAAAGGCGTGACTGATTTCATGGCCGATCACTGAGCCTATAGCACCATAGTTAACCGCGTCGTCAGCGTTGGGCTGGAATAGGGGTGGTTGCAAGCGCGCAGCCGGAAACACGATTTCATTCTGGGCGGGATCATAATAGGCGTTGACGGTTTGGGGGGTCATAAACCATTCATTCCGATCGATAGGGTTACCTAACTTGTTGATATCCCGGTTGTAATCAAATTCGCGACTACGTTTGATATTACCCAGATGGTCACCTTTTACTATGGTCAGATCTGAGTAATCACGCCAATGATCGGGATAGCCAATTTTACTGTTTAACTTTGCCAATTTGAGTTTGGCCGCCACTTTGGTTTCATCACTCATCCACTCGAGCTGATCGATACTGGTGTAGAATACCGCCACTATATTATTCACCAGCTGAGTCATTTTTTGTTTGGCGGCTGCCGGAAAACGTTGCTCCACATAGAGCTTGCCAACCACTTCACCCAGTGCCGAGTTGACTATCGCGATACCGCGTTTCCAGCGAGGTTGCTGTTGGGTCTGTCCGGATAACCTTGTGCTCATAAAGTTGAAGTTGGCGTCGTCAATGGCCTGGGGAAGGTGGTTGGCATAGCTGCGAATAAGATTGTAAGTCAGGTAGTCTTTCCAGATAGTTATATCAACGTTGCCAATCAGGGTGTCAATCGCCTGAAAATAACTGGGCTGGGAAATAATCACCTGGTCGACTTTAGTTAAGCCCAATTCCTGAATAAGCAGCATCCAGTCTATATTGCTACCTAACTGGTTAAGCTGATCGACGTTATACAAGTTGTAGGTTTTTTCATTATTGCGATTTTCGACCCTTGTCCAATGGTGTATCGCCATCAGATATTCTAACTGATACACCGCGGTAGCACGTTCAATACTGATGGACGGATCGACAAAAGCAATCATGGTGCGGATAAATTCGGGTAGGGCTTGACGCACTGCAACAAAATTCGGGTTGTTCTGGTTCAAATAGTATTCGCGATCAGGCAGGGTCAGGCCGTCCTGGCTAAAGTAAACTGCGTACTCTGTGGCTTTTTTCAAATTCAGGTGAATATAGAATCCGATTGGTGCGTCTATACGCTTACGAATAAAATCCGCCCATAGGGCGACAAGTTCGGCGCGGTTGGTGATTTTGTTGATACGACTGATCTCTTGCGTTAACGGGGTTAAGCCTTTTTCTTCAATCGCGCTTTTATTCATCCATGAGGTAAATAAATCACCCACCTTTTGTGCTTCAGAGCCGGGTTGGCTGGCTGATTTTGCCGCCACCTCGATAATATTGCGCAGGGTCTTTTCCGCCTGATCGTAAACTTCATTGTAGATGGTATAGCCGGAACTGGTGGCGGGAACGTTTGTCTTGTTGAGCCATGTTCCGTTGGCAAACTGGTAAAAGTCATCCTGTGGGCGGGTATCAGGATCAATGGCGGTTAAATCAACCCCGGATGGCATGGTTTTGCCAGCAACTGATTTGTTAACGGCTTGAGGAACAGGGGATTGTTGAGCCTGTGTTACACCCACCGTCAAACTGGCAAATAGGGCTAATATAATTCCGGCATTACGTATATTCATCAATCGCTACTTATCCAGGATGATTTGAAAACTGCGCAAAATAGCAAGAAATGGCTTGCCGGGTTCCGCTAAATTTCTTAGTTTGTGCTGCTGATTTTTCAGCCTATAGATTAGATATTAAGCGAATGACGTCGGCATGACAAACAGGTGAAGATAATAATGGCGACTGGGTATAAAACTGGCTGCCAGGGGCATCCAGATTGATCGACCGACATCGGCTAACAAACTAAAAAATATTAATCAACGGTACTAGTCACTTCACCATCGACAAATCTAGTTGTCAGTTTATCTCCGCTATTGAGCTCATTGTGGCTTTTAACCACTTTATTGTCGCTTAAACTGATACTGTATCCGCGTGCTAAGGTGGTTAATGGGCTTAGTGTATTAAGCAAATGACTGGATTCGGCCAATGCCTGCTTTTTATGTTGAAATAACAGGCGCATATTGCTGTCCAGCTGATGCCTGACACTTGTCAACTGGCGTTGTGCCAAGACAATATTATGTACTGGCGAGCATTGGCTTAACTGGTTAATACGTTGCTGACAGTTTACCGATTTACGATGCAGTATTTTATCCATCAAATTAACCAGACTCAGTTGCAAATGATCGACTTGCTGGGCCTGTTGTTTTAACCGGTTACTGGGATGAAAGCGTTGCAGATTATGATTCAATATTGACAGTTGATGCTGCTTGCCTCGCATTTGTTGCTGTAAATTCTGGAACAGACGAGTCAACTTTTGATCGATTTGTTGCTGCAGGTGTTGTTGGTCCTGGCTAACTAATTCAGCGGCGGCCGAAGGAGTGGCTGCTCTTAAATCAGCAACAAAATCGGCAATAGTGACATCAACTTCGTGACCAACAGCACTGATCACCGGTAAACGTGAAGCAAAAATTGCCCGTGCCAGGGATTCTTGATTAAAGCACCATAAATCTTCCAGTGAACCACCACCGCGACCTACGAGCAAAACATCCACTTCCTGGCGCTGGTTGGCAGTTTCAATTGCCTGAATAATTTGTTGGGTGGCGGCTTCGCCCTGTACCTGACTGGGATAAACTATCACCTCGGTCATTGGACTACGGCGTTTTAATACGGTCAGAATATCGTGCAGCGCGGCGCCTGAAGACGAGGTAATCACGCCAACCCGTTTTATTACTTCGGGTAGTGGCTGCTTATATTGCTGGGCAAACAGGCCCTCGGCAGCCAACTGATTTTTTAATTGTTCAAATTGCTGCTTTAATTGGCCTTCTCCTCCTAGCTCCATTTGCTCGATAATTAATTGATAATCACCGCGTGGCTCATACAGGCTGATATTGGCGCGTACCAGTACCTGTTCGCCTTCCTTGGGGAGTGTTTTAATAAAGCGGTTGTTACCCTTGAACATGGCGGCGCGAATTTGTGCCTTATTGTCTTTTAAGGTGAAGTACCAGTGGCCGGAACTGGCTTTGACAAAATTGGAAATTTCAGCCGATACCCAGATGGTACCGATTTCACTTTCCAGAATAGTGCGGGCCAGTCGATTGAGCTTGCTGATGGTAAAAATATTTTGCTGAGAGGAAGCCATTGAGTCGATTGTCCGCCTAAGTGTCCAGTTATTGATCAGAAATATGAATAATCATCCGATTACGATGATTTTAAGTTTACCTGAATAGCTAAACCCGCTACAATCCCGCCGCAACAAATTCCCCATACAGAGGTGTCGTTGCATGTTACGGATCGCTAAAGAAGCCCTTACTTTTGATGATGTATTGTTAGTGCCCGGTCACTCAACGATATTGCCCCATACCGCCAATTTAAAAACTCGTCTTACCCGCAAAGTTGAATTGAATCTGCCCATGGTGTCCGCCGCAATGGATACAGTAACAGAGGCTCGTTTGGCGATTGCTTTAGCTCAGGAAGGCGGGATGGGCTTTATCCACAAGAATATGACAGCCCAACAACAGGCCGATCATGTTCGTCAGGTAAAAAAATACGAAACCGGAGTGGTATCCGACCCGGTAACGGTTTATCCGGAAGCGACTATTGGTGAAGTAAACGCCTTAAGTCAGCGTCTTGGTTATTCCGGTTTCCCGGTGGTGAATAAAGATAACGACCTGGTAGGTATTGTTACCGGCCGGGATCTGCGCTTTGAGAGCAAGCAGGATTTACCCGTTACCACCGTGATGACAGATAAAAAGGATCTGGTGACGGTCAAAGAAGGTGCGCCTTCGGATCAGGTGATGGAATTGATGCATGAAAACCGCATCGAGAAGATTCTGGTGGTTGACGATGAGTTCAAGCTTAAAGGCCTAATCACGGTTAAAGATTTCAAAAAAGCCGAAAGCAAACCTAACGCCTGTAAAGATGCGTTGGGACGTTTGCGGGTGGGCGCCGCAGTAGGCGTGGGTGCGGGCACTGATGAACGCATCAAGCTGTTAGTGGAAGCCGGTGTTGATGTATTACTGGTTGATACTTCTCACGGGCACTCTCAAGGCGTGATTGACAGGGTGAAATGGGTACGTAAAAACTTCCCGGATATCCAGTTAATTGCCGGTAACGTGGCCACCGGTGAAGGAGCTTTGGCCCTGGCCGATGCCGGTGTAGATGCGGTTAAAGTGGGGATCGGTCCTGGATCAATCTGTACTACCCGTATTGTAACCGGCTGTGGTGTCCCGCAAATTACCGCGATTTCCGATGCGGTAGAAGCGCTAAAAGATCGTGATATTCCGGTGATCGCCGATGGCGGCATCCGTTTTTCCGGTGATATTTCCAAAGCACTGGCTGCGGGAGCCAGCTGCGTGATGGTAGGCAGTATGCTGGCCGGTACCGAAGAAGCGCCAGGCGAGGTGGAGCTCTATCAGGGTCGTTACTATAAATCTTATCGTGGTATGGGCTCGCTGGGCGCGATGAATCAGAGTCATGGCTCGTCGGATCGTTATTTCCAGGATAGCAATGATGCAGAAAAACTGGTGCCTGAAGGAATTGAAGGACGCGTCGCCTACAAAGGCCCTATCGCCAATATTATTCACCAGCAAGTCGGTGGTATCCGTTCAGCCATGGGCTTAACCGGTTGTGCCACTATTGAAGAAATGAATACCAAACCTGTGTTTGTTAAAGTGACAGCAGCGGGTATGGGCGAGTCTCATGTGCATGATGTGACTATTACCAAAGAAGCACCAAATTACCGACTGGGATAATACCAGGTTATTGTAAACGAGGCTGGCGCGATGCCAGCCTTTTATTTTTAAGTTCATCTGGATACTGACATGACCACAAATATTCATGCTCAACGCATACTTATTCTTGATTTTGGATCTCAATATACCCAGCTGATTGCGCGCCGCATTCGGGAAATTGGGGTTTATTGCGAGTTATGGGCGTGGGATGTGACCGAACAACAGATTCGTGAATTTAACCCTGACGGTATTGTGCTCTCTGGTGGTCCGGAATCGGTTGTCGAGAATAATTCACCACGCGCACCCCAGTATGTGTTTAACGCTGGCGTGCCTGTTTTGGGTATTTGTTACGGCATGCAAACCATGGCAGAACAACTTGGCGGTAAAGTGCAAGGCTCGGATATACGAGAGTTCGGCTATGCCAAAGTGGAAGTCACTGATCCTGTCGCGTTATTTGAAAATATTGAAGATCATATCGGTGAAAATGGTAATGCCTTGCTGGATGTGTGGATGAGTCATGGTGACAAGGTGATAGAGATCCCTGAAGGTTTTACCACTATCGCGCGAACCAGCAGTTGTCCGCATACTGCGATGGTTAATCTGGATAAACGCTTTTATGGCATCCAGTTCCATCCGGAGGTCACCCATACCCGTCAGGGGATGCGCATGTTGTCCCATTTTGTGATGGATATCTGTGGTTGTGAAAAACTGTGGACACCGGCGTCGATCATCGAAGATGCGGTAGAACAGATTAAAAAGAAAGTGGGCGACGACGAAGTGATTCTGGGCCTGTCTGGTGGTGTAGACTCATCTGTTGTCGCCATGCTGTTGCACCGGGCTATAGGTAAAAATTTAACCTGCGTGTTTGTCGATAACGGCTTGTTGCGCCTGAATGAAGGTCAGCAGGTCATGGATATGTTTGGCGATCATTTCGGCCTGAACATCATTAAAGTCGATGCTGAAGAGCGCTTTTTATCTGCGCTGGCCGGTGAAAACGACCCGGAAGCCAAACGCAAGATTATTGGTCGGGTATTTGTTGAAGTCTTCGATCAAGAATCAAAAAAACTGGCCAACGCCAAATGGCTGGCACAGGGCACCATTTATCCCGACGTGATTGAATCTGCCGGTTCAGCGACCGGCAAAGCGCATGTTATCAAGTCCCACCACAATGTAGGAGGCTTGCCAGCAGAAATGATGATGGGGCTGGTGGAACCGCTGCGAGAACTGTTTAAAGACGAAGTGCGCAAAATAGGTCTGGAACTGGGACTGCCTTACGATATGTTATATCGCCATCCGTTCCCGGGACCGGGTCTTGGAGTACGGGTATTGGGCGAAGTGAAAAAAGAATATTGCGACCTGTTACGCCGTGCCGATGCGATTTTCATCGATGAACTGCATGCGGCAGACTTGTATCATAAAGTGAGTCAGGCTTTTACCGTGTTCCTGCCCGTGCGCTCAGTCGGTGTGATGGGCGATGCGCGCAAATATGACTGGGTGGTCAGTTTGCGGGCGGTGGAAACCATTGATTTTATGACTGCTATCTGGGCACATTTGCCTTATGAATTCTTGGGCAAGGTATCGAATCGTATTATCAATGAAATAGATGGTATTTCCCGGGTTGTTTACGACATTTCCGGTAAGCCGCCCGCAACTATCGAGTGGGAATAAGTTTTATCAGGTTGAACTGATTTTCAAAGGGGTAGGTGAACTGACTATGATCACCTACCTTGTCGATAGATTTTATTCCAGACATTGCTGTCAGTGTTAAAGCGTTGTTTGCCTGCAGAGAGTTTTCATTTTGGCGACAAAGGTGATGCCATAGCTAACGACGAACCGGATATTTGTAAAGTAGTGCCTGGTTGATATCGGGATCCGCTCCAACCTGTTGACCCGTTGCACAAGCAATCATCGCCAGTCGCCAGGCGTCATGGCCCATGCAGGCTTTTGCTTCCTGTTGCCATGTCATCATAGGTGGGCGACGGCCTCGCAAACGGGAGCGTGGCTCAATACAAAATGCGGTATCCAGAGTTTGCTCTTTTGCCGCTTCATCTATCAGCGAACCGATTTTCTGGTACAGGAAGTCGGCAGCTTCGGTCAGTCTGGACGGTGCGCAAGTCGCGGCTTGTACATACCCATTCGGAAAGATTTCTTTTTCAACCTGATTCCAGGCTTTGGATGGATGGCGGAAATAGATGAAGAGCATGCCGCGCGACAACTGATTGTATTTGTCATCTGACATGCCCCAGGCGCCTGGTTTGCCGTCAACATTTTTTGGTGCGCCAAGTTCGGTAGACTGGTGGCGACTATTGAGCATACTGACGCCGAATTCGAGGAATTCGATAAAGGCAATATGTCCCGGAGTGCGACCTGAGCCTGCGCTGGCAATCGCTTTGCGGACAGCTTCCTTGTCAGCAAATAGGCCCGTAGTGGGTCGGCCATTCCCGTCGATATTGGTTTTACGCCGTTCGCGCATGGCGAACAACAGTGTTTGCTTTTCATCAGGTTTGAGTTCGCGAATTCCCATCCGCTCGAAGTGATGATAAATATATTCCGCTTCGTATGGATAGGCATCGAGAATAGTTTCGTATTTAAGGGCATCGTCTAAAGTTTGTGCATGCTTTAGCGTGCACTGGCTAAACTTGATATAGTCATACCTCACCGCGTCTTGAAGGCTGTGAACCTGAAATGGTGTGCCGAAGGTTCCGCCCAATATATTGGCGATAAAAGTGGCTGCGCCCGCCCCAGTTTGATAACCCACACCCTTTATTGCGGCAACTTCACCGGAAAATCGGCCACGTCGCCAGATCCAGTAACCGTATTCTTGTTCCAGCGCCGGATCGGATTGACCGGTATGATCAAAGTGGTCCCAATAGTTCGAGGCCGCTTTGTTATACGCCATTTCTAACTGCTTGGCGTAGCTGACCATACTGCCCAGCGCATTGACAGCCTGACCCAAATCCTGACGCTGTTCCCCGTCTTCATCGGTTAACGCGCGATAATTAACGATGACTTCGTTCGGGGAATCGTAGTTCGGATCAATACTGATTGAAGGAAGATTGCCATATTCTTTGGCGTCTGCGTGACAATAGGGCGGGTAAGGACTGGGTGACCAGTTCTGTGCATTTGCCAGTGTGGTGATAAATGCCATCAAAACGATAGTTGGCTTTATCCCGATATTTTTTTTCACGATCCCTCTCCTTAGCAAGCCTGATCTGAAAACTAAAGAGTAACGACGGTGGTAAAGAAAGTAAATTATAAATGCTGTATGAGTTCGATGGTGATTCTGCTCCGCCGTTGATTGGCTTATTGACCGGAATGCCAAGGTAGACGGCACGCTGAAATCATGGTTGGATTATTTTTATATAGTACGCTGTGCGCAAAATAAACTTTGTGCTTGCTGTCTTGTTAACTATTGGAAGCGATAAAACATCTCCGCAGGATAAGTTAAGGCGCTTACTAGCGCCTTAGTTATTTACAGTGGACATTGTTAGTCTTTAAGTGAATCAAACTGCTTTTTTAAATCATAGTTTTCATCAGTAACGATTTTTTCCAATGTTTCGATTCGTTCTTTTAAGGCGTTAATTTCCTTTTCAAGCCCCTCGTTTGGTTGGCTGCTTGGCGGGCTTTTCTTCTTAAATTGTTTGATAATCTCGGCGAAACCAAAAAACACAATGGCAACGATGGCAATAGCAGTTAAATTCATTTTATGTCCTTTTTAAAAATCGTAATTCAGTTATGCAATCAACATAAGCAATTTATCGACCAATATTAAATGTTTTTATAAAACAATAAGATACAATATCTGTGCGGTTAATGTTAAATTGTCAGGTAGTTATTTTTACCAATATTTTGTGTAATTCACCAATAAATCAACACTAATCATTCCAGGTTGGAAAAATATGACTGACTCGGCACAGGCTGCAAGTGACTGCCATTGGATGGAATATGCCCTTGAGTTGGCCAGAAAAGCGGCTGAACAAGGGGAGATCCCGGTTGGGGCGGTATTGATCAAAGATGGGCAGATTGTCGGTGAAGGCTGGAATCAACCCATTGGGCAGCATGATCCTTCGGCGCACGCGGAAATGCTGGCGATACGCCAGGGCGGTGACAGATTGAAAAATTATCGTATGCCGGATGCTACGCTCTATGTGACGCTAGAGCCTTGTTCTATGTGCGCCGGCTTATTGGTACATAGCCGGATTTCGCGGTTAGTGTTTGGTGCCGAGGATCCTAAAACCGGAAGTGCAGGCAGTATTATGAATTTACTGCAACACGACAAGTTGAATCATCAGGTGGAGGTAACCGGAGGCGTAATGGCTGCAGAATGTGGAGAAATATTATCTGCCTTTTTTCGTCAGCGGCGGGCGGAGAAAAAAGCCGCTAAACAGGCTCAATCATCAGAGGGTTTGTCAGGAGCCGATAGCGACGGCGCGTCGCAAGATTCAGATTGGCTAAAAAATTCACGATTATGAAAAAACTGACGGCGTAGATTGATTTTTTTATGCGCCCGTTTTAACGCCAGTCGGCGATGATTATTTGATTTGAATCGTCGTAGCATAATACCTAAATCTCCGGTCAAATAAATTAATCAGCAGTCGCTTCTTGTAAGTCAGCAGATTGCGTATCCTGCAGTTGTTTTTGTTCCAGATTTTGCCTTTGCTGCAGCTCTTTCTCGGCTTCCAGTTCCGCCATACGCTGCTCTTCCAGCCACATTAGCGTATCATAGTAACGACGGATATTGGCGACATAATCAGTAGCTTCATTACCACGTGCATAGCCGTATTTAGTGGTCTTATAGTATTTTTTCTGGCGTAGTAAGGGGAGCCGTTGTTTAACGTCGACCCATAGATCCTGGTTGCCGCCCTGTTTTTCGGTCAGGATCCGGGCGTCTTCAACATGTCCCCAACCCACGTTGTAGGCCGCCAGAGCAAACCAGGTGCGATCAGGTTCCTGGATACGTTGCGGAATACGATCAATCAGGTGTTGCACATATTTGGCGCCACCTTGAATGCTCTGTTTGGGATCGAGCCGGGATTTAATTCCCAGATCCTGAGCCGTGGCTAAGGTTAACATCATCAGACCTCGCACGCCGGTGGCGGAGCGTGCTCTTTTATTCCAGTGCGATTCCTGATAGCTCATCGCCGCTAACAGACGCCAGTCCAAATTACCTGAATATTGTTCGAACCAGTCACGGTACTGCGGCAGGGTTTTCTCTACGGCGCTGATAAACATGCGGGTATCCACGTAGTTAAATTGCTGAACGTGGCCGTAGTATTTATCTTCCAGCGCGGTTAGCCGTCCATCCGACTGGATTTGGCCAAAATAGTCGATCATCGCGGCAATTAGCGAGTCGTCAATGTTCTGGCTTAATAACCAGGCAATTTGCTGTTCTTCACCCAGGGTAAAAGCAATACTGAGTTCAGGATGACGTCGACGGATAACAGACAGGATATTGGAGTCCGCCACGGTGTAATCCAGCTCCCCATCCAGCACCTGTTCCAACAATTCAGCCTCGTCGCTCTCGTTGGTCTCCTGCCAGTGTAAATCAGGGTGTTCAGTCTGTTGTTGCTGCAATATTTCTGCATGACTGCTACTGGCCACAACACTGAGTGAGCCGTCCAGTTCATCAATTGTTTTCGGCCATTGCTGACCCTGCTTGAACACCAGTTTCTGGCTGATTTGCTGGTAAGCCGGACCAAAGCGAAAATGTTCAGCCCGCTTAGGCGTGATGGCTAAACTGGCCGCGACCAAATCCAGGTGGCGGGATTGTAACTTGGGGAACAGTTCATCCAGATTATAATAGGGAAAAATTTCTAACTGCACACCCAGATAATCGGCAAAACCTGCTACCAGTTCATACTCGAAGCCTTGTGGACCTTCGGCGCCATGATAGTAAGTGGTTTGACCATAGCGGGTGCCAACTTTTAACACGCCTTGCTGCAGAATTTTTTGCACGGCATTGGGTTCGGTTTTGGGCTGACAGGAAAATAGCAACGGCAAAGCGCAGATAAACAGGGCTTTGCTAATCAATCCTTGCAAGGGGATGTATTTTATTATTGCCATTACTACTCTTTTACAGCTTTTATTGGTCGCCATTGTGACGTGAATAGCCAATAACTTCCAGCCTATTTATTATGGATAAAGTTTAATTCAGGTAATGCTTGTTTAAGCTATCTGGCGTGCTCCTTAGCTGGCACTTCGGCCTGCTTTAAGTGTATAATTCGGCGCAAATTTATTCCCGATATCTAACTTTTGGTAATTTCCTTATGTTGACTCTCCGTGGTGCGCCAGCGCTGTCAGATTTTCGTGTTAAAAAACTACTTAAACAATTTGCAGAGCATGGTTTGCCTGTTACGGATATTTATGCTGAATACAGTCATTTTATCGATCTGGATGGCGCATTGACCGATTCCGATCTGGATGTGGTGAATAAGTTGCTGACTTATGGCCCGTCGGTTGCCGCACATCAGCCGGAAGGCCAATTATTATTGGTTACTCCCCGTCTGGGCACCATCTCTCCCTGGTCATCAAAGGCTACAGATATTGCGCATAACTGCGGTCTGACGCAGATTTTACGTATGGAGCGGGGCAGTGCCTATTATGTGACGGGCGAAAGCAGGTTAAGCGATGCACAACTTAAACAGGTTGCTGCGCTATTGCATGATCGTATGACCGAAACCGTGCTGAATGATTTTCAGCAGGCTGAATCGCTGTTTCGGCATGATCAGCCAGCAGCGTTAACTGAAGTAGACGTGTTAGGGCAGGGGAAGCAAGCCTTAACCGATGCCAATATTAAACTGGGGTTAGCCTTAGCTGACGATGAAATTGATTATTTGTACGACAGCTTCATCAAACTCAAACGTAATCCGCATGATATCGAATTGTATATGTTTGCCCAGGCCAACTCGGAGCATTGTCGTCATAAAATATTTAATGCCGACTGGACTATTGATGGTCAAAAACAGCCTAAATCGCTGTTTAAAATGATTAAAAATACCTTTGAGTTGCATCCTGAATTTGTGCATTCGGCCTACTCCGATAACGCCGCAGTAATGGAAGGCTCTTTTGCCGGGCGTTTCTTCCCTGATTATCAAACTGGTGAATACAGCTATCATCATGAAGATATTGATATTTTGATGAAGGTGGAAACTCATAACCACCCGACTGCGATTGCGCCTTTTGCCGGTGCAGCGACCGGTTCTGGTGGTGAAATTCGTGATGAAGGGGCGACTGGTCGTGGCTCTAAACCTAAAGCCGGTCTGGTGGGGTTTTCAGTGTCGAATTTGCGTATTCCCGGTTATGAACAGCCGTGGGAAACCGACTTCGGCAAGCCTGCGCGTATCGTATCGGCTTTCGATATTATGATTGACGGCCCTTTAGGCGGCGCAGCATTTAATAACGAATTTGGTCGTCCAGCTATTTTGGGTTATTTCCGTACCTATGAAGAACAAGTAGTAAGCCACAACGGTGAAGAAATTCGCGGTTACCATAAACCTATTATGTTGGCCGGTGGCTTGGGGAATATTCGTAAATCCCATACGCAAAAAGGCGAAATCACCCCTGGTGCCAAGTTGATTGCATTGGGTGGACCGGCAATGAATATCGGTCTTGGGGGCGGTGCAGCCTCATCGATGGCATCGGGTCAATCCAATGAAGATCTGGATTTTGCCTCGGTACAACGCGATAACCCGGAAATGGAACGTCGTTGTCAGGAAGTGATCGATAAATGCTGGCAAATGGGCGATGCCAACCCGATCCAGTTTATTCATGATGTCGGCGCTGGTGGATTATCCAACGCGTTCCCGGAACTGGTCAATGACGGTGGCCGTGGCGGTAACTTTGAACTGCGTAAGGTCAATAACGATGAAATGGGCATGTCGCCACTGGAAATCTGGTGTAATGAATCCCAGGAACGTTATGTACTGTCTGTTGCACCAGAAAACATGGTGTTGTTTGAACAAATTTGTGCCCGTGAGCGTGCCCCTTACGCTGTTGTGGGGGAAACCACAGTTGAACCGCATTTAACCCTGACCGATGAGCATTTTGACAATAAACCTATCGATTTACCGTTAGATGTATTGTTAGGCAAACCGCCTAAAATGCATCGTGATGTGCAGTCTCAGCAGGCTAGCGGTCAGGCGTTAGATTATTCTGACATTACCCTGCAAGAGGCGGCGGATCGCATCTTGCGTTTACCTACTGTGGCGGAAAAAACCTTTTTGATTACCATTGGTGATCGTTCCGTGACCGGTTTAGTGACTCGTGATCAGATGGTCGGTCCCTGGCAGGTGCCGGTATCGGATGTGGCGGTGACGGCTGCGGCTTTTGATACTTATCACGGTGAAGCCATGGCGATGGGAGAGCGGACCCCAATCGCATTACTGGATTATGCGGCTTCTGCCCGTATGGCGGTGGCCGAATCCATTACCAATATAGCCGCCGCCGACATTGGCGATATAAAGCGCATTAAGTTATCGGCTAACTGGATGGCGGCGGCCGGGCACCCCGGTGAAGACGCAGGTTTGTATGCTGCGGTTAAAGCCGTGGGTGAAGAGCTGTGTCCAGCTTTGGGACTGACTATTCCGGTGGGTAAAGATTCCATGTCGATGAAAACCCAATGGGATAACACCGCTGTGACAGCACCCTTATCTTTGGTGATCACCGCTTTTGGACGAGTGGAAGATGTACGTAAAACAGTGACGCCACAATTGCGCACCGATAAAGGTGATACCAGCCTGATCCTGATTGATTTGGGTCAAGGGCAAAACCGTTTAGGGGCCTCCTGTTTAGCTCAGGTTTATAAACAGCTTGGCGATAGGGCACCGGATCTGGATAAACCAGAATTATTAAATGATTTCTTTAACGCAATCCAACAACTGGTAGCCGAGCAAAAACTGTTGGCTTATCACGACCGTTCCGACGGTGGCTTGTTTGCCACTATTGCTGAAATGGCCTTTGCCGGTCATTGTGGCGTGGATGTACAGCTCGATCAGTTAGGCGATGACATAGATGCTCTGTTTAATGAAGAATTAGGTGCGGTAATTCAGGTCAGCCAAGCACAGCAGCAACAAGTGCTAGCTGTGTTAGCTGAGCAGGGGTTAGCAGCTTGTAGTCATGTGATTGGTCAGTTAAATGATACCGATCAGGTACGTTTTAGTCGCAATGGTAGCGATGTACTGGTCAACAGCCGTACTTATTATCGTACCGTTTGGGCCGAAACCACTTATCAGATGCAGGCATTACGGGATAATCCGGATTGCGCCAAGCAGGAGTTTGATGCCAAGTTTGACGATAAAGATCCCGGCCTGAGTGCCAAACTTAGCTTCGATATCAATGAAGATGTGGCTGCACCTTATATTGTTAAGGGGATTTCGCCTAAAGTCGCTATCTTGCGTGAGCAGGGCGTTAACTCCCATGTGGAAATGGCGGCCGTGTTTGACCGTGCCGGTTTCAGCGCTATCGATGTGCACATGAGTGATATTTTGTCTGGTCGCATTAGCCTGGAGCAATTTCAGGGACTGGTTGCCTGTGGCGGCTTCTCTTACGGCGATGTGTTAGGTGCCGGTGAAGGTTGGGCCAAGTCTATCTTGTTTAATAATTTGGCCAGTGATCAGTTTGCCGCGTTCTTTAATCGCGACAATACGTTCTCGTTGGGAGTGTGTAACGGTTGTCAGATGATGTCGAATCTGAAGTCATTGATCCCGGGAGCCGATTTGTGGCCGCACTTTGTGGCTAACCAGTCTGCCCGTTTCGAAGCGCGATTTTCAATGGTCGAAGTGCAGCAAAGTAACTCGGTGTTGTTTAGCGGTATGCAAGGTTCCAGAATGCCGATTGCGGTATCACACGGGGAGGGGCATGCCGAGTTCAGTTCTGCCGGAGCAGTACAAACAGCTATGCAACAACAGGCAGTAGCGCTGCGTTTTGTGGATAATTATGGCCAACCGACAGAGCAATATCCGGCGAACCCCAATGGTTCGGTGGCAGGTATTACCGGCCTGACCAGCAAGGATGGGCGTGCCACTATTATGATGCCGCATCCCGAGCGAGTCTTCCGTGCCGTGTCTAACTCCTGGCACCCGGATGAATGGCAGGAAGATAGTCCGTGGGTGAGAATGTTCCGCAATGCCCGGGTATTTGTTGGTTAAATTGCAATAAAAGCCCACCATCTGAAAATAGTTATGTTGAATCGGTGCCAATGGCACCGATTTTTTTGGCTGGCTTATGCCGTTAATTGACTATTTCCAGTCGAACTCAATCTGGCGTTGTCACCCAAAAAATCCAATAAATACGCTTATTTAGCCATTATTTTGCTGTTTTTTGATTATTTATTTGCTTTTTCGTCAATTGTGTCTATACCAGTGTTGTAATATTACAAAATGCTGGTTAGTATCTGAGCAATAACAAGTTTTTTAGATTTATAGCGCAAAACAACAATAATAATTAATGCAAGAGAGTGTTTATGAATCGTAATGCCAAAGGTTTCGGATTGTATGGGGTGTTTTTTGCCGTTCTATTGCTGATTGTCTCAGCGGTATTTGGCGCAAAAGCGGATGCTGCTGAATTAATATCATTGCAACCACAGCACCAGTCAATTTTATACTGAAACGCCTTTATTCCAAAGGATAACACTGAACAGACCAGCGGTATCATCGCCAATGATGCCAGTGTTATTGACCTTTTTTATCAATGTTTTATTCAGAAAATAGTTCCAGTTCATCTATTTCAATAAATTTGTCACCGTAGTTCGACACTATTTTTAGCCTCAACTGTTTTAAACTGATGGCGGAGTTGAAAGTTACTCCTTGATCTTCGGCTTCGATCAACTGAACCGACTGCATATCAGTGAAATTATTGCCATCGTTAGACGCCTGGATAATAACGTTTCTGGGCAAGCGTCCCAATCCTAACGATTTACTGTTAATCATGATACGCATGCCGGAGATCTTGACGGTATTCTGATAAGAAATTTGTAGCCAGTTATCTAAAGCGACATTGGTATTGGGATCGGTTTCTTTTTTCACCAGCCATATACCACGACTCACAGGGCTGTTGGCATCTTCATTGATTTGTCCGGAGAAGGTAAAACCGTCAAAGGCTGCTGCCGCAATATCATCAGAATAGTGGTTACTGGCACTGTAGCTGCCTTCAACCAGACTATTGGTATAGATAAGTGCTACGTTACCCAGGGAGCCGGTCCGAACCATCGAATCAATGGAACCGCCGCCTGAGTCGACACCATCGTCAGCCACTATGGCCAAATACTCGATACTGCAGTTATTTTCATTACTGGGCGTATAACCGATGCGCAGGGTACTGCCGTAATATTTGGCCTGAAAAACAAAATCAAGCCAACTGTCAGAGTAACTCTCGCCCGCGGGGAAATACATCGGCCAGTTGGCGTCAGCACAACTGATATAATCATCTTCAGTCAAGTTAACCCCTATCTTGACGTTGCCCGTTTTGCCCAGAAAAACATTGGTAATTTTACCAATATATTCTTCGGTAGATGATTCGGTCGCCTGTAATGAAAAAGCCGCCAAGGCTGCAAGACTGATAAATTTTTTAATCACAAATATTTCCTACGTCTATGATTCTGTATAGTTAATTTTAGTAAGGCAAATAATATGCCTAAATTTAATTCTATGGTTAAAACAGCAGCAACAAAGGTGATAGCAATGCAGATAGGTCCTAGTTAAGACAATTCACTTTAATAACAAAAGCCCATCTGGACATTCAGCCTGTCCTAATCGTTGCCGATATATTGGGATCGTATTCGAGAAAAGGGCAATGATTTGCCGATTTTTGATGTGGGACCGAATTTAACCGAAGTGATGTTTTAAACTAATTTTTCGCAAATAAATAGTCGAACGATTGACTGGCGAACTCTGTAAGGGCATGGTAGCTGGTGTTCTGGATAATCTTGGGCGATAAGAACAAGGAGGATGGTATATTGAGCGAAAATACGTTTCTGGATTCGGCAAAAGACTTGTCACAGGCCAAAATTTTGGTAGTAGATGACCAATCCATTAATACCGAGTTTCTGTGCGGAATACTGGAAGATGATTATTTGGTTATCGTAGCCAACTCCGGCCGCGATGCAATCAGACTTTGCAATGAGATGGTTCCTGATCTGGTCATTCTGGATGTAGTGATGCCTGAACTGGATGGCTTGGAAACCTGCCGTATTCTGAAATCAGAAGCTAATACTCGTGATATACCGATCATTTTTGTGACTGCGGTTTCAGATCAAGATAGCGAAAATGACTGTTGGGAGGCAGGGGGAATCGACTTCCTGAACAAGCCGGTAAATCCGCTGACTTTGCATCATCGTGTTCGGGCACAGTTAACCATTAAATTACAAAGTGACCTGTTACGTGATTTGGCCTATATGGATGGATTAACCCATATTTATAATCGCCGCTATTTTGAAGATTACTATTCCAAACAACTTGCACATGCCGATCGTAACAGTGAAGATTTATCGATCTTGTTGATTGATATTGATTTTTTTAAGCAATATAACGATAAGTATGGACATCTCGAAGGTGATCATTGTCTGAAAAGCGTGGCAACTGCACTCAAGTCGGTATTAATGCGTCCATTGGATATTGTTGTACGTTATGGGGGGGAAGAATTTATTTGTGTCTTGCCCGCCACTGGTATTGACGCCGCGCGGACGATGGCCCAAAAAATTCAAGGAGCAATAAAAGAGTTGAATATTCCCCATTTTGCTTCTGATACCCGGAGATTGACAATAAGCATTGGTATTGCTTGTTATCGGCGTGGTCAAGAGAATGCAGAGGCGCTAATTAATCGGGCCGATAAGCTGCTCTATCAAGCTAAATCAGAAGGCCGTAATCGATTTTGTAGTTGACTTATAGCATCGTTCGACAAGAATCGATGACGACAAAAACAATATTGGAGCGGAATTCGTTGGGTGTGCGATTAAAAAGCGGCGGCAAGAAAATTGAGATGCGCTTTTTTATTACCGGTAGTTTAGCGGTGATCACTATCTGTATTGCTTTACTGATTTTTTTTAAAGTTAAGATCAGAGCGAATGTATTGGAAGAATCTCAACAGTATTTAACTATCGAGCTCAAAGAAAGAACCAGTTTACTGGTTGAGCAGTTCAAACACAGTAATTACCAAATTAAATTTCTCTATAATACTCCCCCCATACAAGGTTTGGTCCGCGCTACCCAAAATCATGGAATCGATCCAAAAGATAAAACTCCATATGGCCTTTGGCGTGAAAGGTTAGAAACCATATTTACGGCTTTTCTCAATATCAACGAGGAAATCGACCAGTTACGTTTTATTGGTAAGGCGGATAACGGTAGGGAGATCGTGCGAGTTGATCGAACCGGCGGTCAAGTACATGTGGTGGCTGACGAAGGATTACAGAGTAAAGCGGAACGCTATTATTTTCAGGATGTGACAAAACTGAAACCGGGTGAAGTCTATATATCAAGAATTGACCTGAATCGTGAGTATGGACATCTGGTGTATCCACTGGTGCCAACCTACAGGGTGGCTATGCCAGTTTTTGACAGTCATCAGGTATTTTTTGGCATGGTGATTATCAATGTCAATGCCAGCCATTTTCTGGATACTTTCAAAGGACGAGAAAAACAGGATTTACAGATTTATCTGGTTGATAGCAACGGTGACTTTGTAATTCACCCTAATGCTGACAATCAATTTGGTCTGGAACTTGGCCGTTCGACATCCTGGGATGATTTATATACGCCTGGCAGAAAGGTTATTGAGCAAGCTGAAGATTTTTTTAGCAGCACCGATATTCAATCAAATTTAGCATTTTTTTATCAACGGGATCAGGCCGTGCTACCCGGAGATGCGGGTGCTCGACGGTTGGAGGTAGTGGTAGGAATAACTGAAAATGTGGTCAAAAAACTCATCAATAACCGCTGGAATACCTTGGCGATTGCCTTGCTAGTGGTGACGTTGTCGATGGTCTTGTTGTTGGCTCTTTACCAAAACTACATCAACAGCAAGTTGAGTTTAAACAAGACGTTATCTGAGTTTCGGGCCATAGTTGATGGTTCCATTGATGCAATAGTGGCGATGAACAAAGAGGGAAAGGTGTCAGGATGGAACAAGGCTGCCAGTGAAATGTTCGGGTTAACAGAAGAGCAGGTAATGGGCAAAAATGTGTTTCAACTTGTCGTTGCTCCAGAACATCAGGGTTACATTAACGATGCAGTGGAGAAAATCTATGCTGGGCGCACTGTCGATAGCATTGAAGTCCAGACTCACGCTGATAACAACTCTGTGATGGATATATCCGTCACGTTGTCCCCTATTCAATCGACGCAAACAGGTATTAGCGGTGTTGCTGCAATTATACGAGATATTACTGAGCAAAAAGCTAATGCCCGCAAAGTGGAACTGATGAATGCGAACCTGGAGCAACAGGTCATTTCGCGTACCCGGGAACTCGAACAGGCTAAGGACCAGGCGTTGGCTGCCAGCAGGGCCAAGAGCGCGTTTGTCGCCAATATGAGCCATGAAATCCGCACGCCGATGAATGGCATGTTCGGCATGCTAAATCTGATCAAGCGTCAACCCTTATCCGAGTCGCAACTTCATTATCTAAAGCTGGCCGAAGGCAGTGTCGAAACACTATCGGGCTTGATCAATGATGTACTGGATTTATCCAAAATCGAGTCGGGTAAACTGACTCTGGAGGAAATCGAATTTGAATTGACCGATACCCTGGCAACCCTGTTTACCTCGTTGTCGATCCGGGCTCAGGAAAAAGGACTGGAGACTATCTTGGATCTGGCTGATATCCGGCATAACAAGGTAGTGGGCGACAGTATCCGTATAAAACAGATATTAACCAACTTAATCGGCAATGCAGTCAAATTTACCGATCAGGGGGAAATTGAACTTAGTGCTCGAACTGAACAATCGGGAAATAAAATCAAGCTGGTTTGTGAAGTGCGGGATACCGGCATTGGCATAACACCAGAGCAGCGTTCCGGGATTTTTGATGCCTTTTCTCAAGCGGATAGCAGTACCACCCGACAATTTGGTGGTACAGGATTAGGCCTGTCTATTACCCGGCAGCTTTGCCAGATGATGAAAGGCGATATCTCGCTACGCAATGATACTGCCCGAGGCAGCTGTTTTGTGATGAATATTGTGTTGAATGTCGCAGCGGACACTAAAATCAGTGAGGCTTGTAACGCGAAGGACAAAACCATGTTGATTGCAGACTCATGTCAGGCGTCGCGCCTTGCATTGGGTAAGTTAGCCACAAAACTGGGTTATGGAGTCGTCGAGGCTAGTGATATCCAAGAGCTGGAGAAGTGCTTCAGCCATGCTGATAACGGCGAGGTTATCGATATACTGCTCGTCGACAGTAAATTGTTGGTCAAGTTTCATCAATTGATGTTTAGCTGGCTGGCAGCTAACTCTCAAGTCAAGGTTATTGCGTTAACCAGTCAACTGCTTAAAGACAGTTTAAAAGCGATTGAGTTGACCAATATTACGCAGTTGATTAAACCTGTATCACCACTGGAACTGGAATATGTTCTAAACCATGCGGGGCATCCGGCAGTCAACGACAATAATGTGATTTCCCAGACGTCCTCCAGTGGCGATAAAGTGGCTTTAGCTGCTAACAAAATACTGTTGGTCGATGACAATCTGATTAATCGTGAAGTGGCTATGGGGTTTCTAGAAGCTTTTAATGTGGACGTAGTGCAGGCAGAAAACGGTCAGCAAGCCATCGAAGCCCTGATTGAATGTCCTGATGACAACCCGTTTATCTTTATTTTAATGGATTGCCAGATGCCGGTTATGGATGGTTTTACTGCCACGCAAAAAATTCGTCATGGGGAAGCGGGAACGCGATATCAATCTATTCCCATCATTGCGATCACCGCAGGTGCCATGTCAGGTGACAGAGAGCGATGTTTAAAGGTGGGTATGAGTGATTACCTGACTAAACCTCTGGTCATCGAGCAGTTTGAGGTGGCGATGCAGCGCTGGCTAAATGCGAGCAATATCAAACAGGAGTTCACTAAACTGGAGAGTGACGTCAAGCTGTCTGATAGCCATCAGAGTGGTGATCCTGTCTGGGATCAGGCAAAAATGATGCAAAGCATAAATGGCAATACCACGCTCAAAAACAGGATCATTGCGTTATTTATTGATACTGCACCGATTGAACAGCAAGCCTTGTCAGAGGCGATTGAGCAAGCAAACTTTTTGATCATAGCCGAAGTTGCCCATCGATTTAGTGGTACGTTGGGCAGCCTTGCTGCGACTCGTCTTGAACATATTGTTTTTTCAATAGAAAGTGCCGCTAAAAATAATGATTTGAACAAAATAAACCAGGCTTGGCAAGACTTTGCCGAGCAGTACCCGCAGCTAATGCGACAGGTGGTTGCGACACAATCATAGTGGCAAATCACGAGTTATTGTGTTGTTCGATATAGGTATTTAGCAAGGGTAATAGTCGTGCCAGGCTCTGATTAAATTGTTCCGCTAATGAGCCCAGATTATCCAGCTCTGTGCGAGTGGCGGCTAGTTCAATATCAGCACAAATATGTTGCATTTTTTCCGCGCCAAGTTGGGCACAGATACCTTTGAGGCTATGGGCGACTAATTTTAGCTGAACGGTATCACCGGATTCTATCGCATCTGCCATTTGTTGCGCATTTTCTGGCAATTGACTGGCAAATTTTTTGGTCAATCTGAGCAGCAGATCTTGCTTGTTCATCAGGCTTTTTAGCGCTTTGGCTGAATTCCAGTCACTTTCGTCAGAGTTATTCAATGGTTGTATCTCAGATTCCTTGAGTGTGGTATTGGAGGTATCCATACCTAACCATTGGTCCAATTTTTCAGCCAGCTTATCCAGACTAATGGGTTTGTTGAGGTAATCGTTCATACCCGCATCGATGCATAACTGTTCGTCGCCGGACATGGCATTGGCTGTAAGCGCTATAATTGGCACTGTTTTTCCTGCCTCACCGGCTTTACCTTGCCTTAACCGTAATGATGTCTGGTATCCATCCAGAACCGGCATATGACAATCCATTAATATTAAATCAAAGGATTGATCATTTTCATTGAACAAGCTCAATGCCTGCTGTCCATTTTCCGCCAATGCCACTTGTGCGCCAAGTTCCGTGAGCAGCGCAACAGCGACTTCCTGATTTACTTTGTTATCTTCCACCAGTAAAACCCGGTGTTGTGTCATTGTTTTACTACTTGGCGGATTTTTATATTTTTTCAGATTCTGCAGGGGTACGGCCGAAGGTTCATCGAGCAGACGACACAAATTTTGATGCAGTTTATTGAGTGTGATTGGCCATTTCAGATTTATGCTACCTGTAAGAACAGTTGAAGCATTAGCCAGTGAATCAATGGTTAACAAACCCAATTTATGTTGTTGACACTCAGATGCCAATGTCTCCAAATCTGTTCCATTGCAGTCTTTCATATCAACTAATATGATTAATTTAACATCCTGGTTCTGCGTGTATTTGCTTTCAATCAGATTAATATTATCGATGGTATCGACGTCAATATCCCAGTAACTAAGTTGTTGAAGCAGGTTGTTTCGTCGTTCTTGATGCGAAACCAATACCAGGCATTTTAACGGTTTTTCCGATTGCGGTAACGAATCGGGTAACGGCTGTTCAGACGCAGGCCGGTTTAACTGGACATTAAATTCAAAGTTACTTCCACTGCCAAATTGGCTGCTCAGATGAATATCGCCTTGCATCAAATTGCACAATTTTTTGCAGATGGCTAACCCCAGGCCAGTTCCGCTATAGGCTCTGGTTGAAGAGGTATCAGCTTGAATAAATGACTCGAATAACTGTGACTGTTTATCTTGTGATATACCCACACCTGTATCAATAACACTGATTTGCAGTGCAATATGCTGCTGTTGTGCAATTGTTGAGCAAACAATCTTAATATGACCCTGGTCAGTAAATTTGATCGCATTACTGAGCAGATTGACCAGTATTTGTCGCAGCCGAACGGCATCTCCCAGCACGTTGAGAAGCCTTATTTGGGTGGTATCGACAATCAATGCCAAGTTTTTTTGTTCAGCCAGATAGGCCATCGATCGCACTGTGTCATCAAGCCAGCTAAATAAATTGAACTCAACGATTGATAGCTCCAGTTTTCCGGCATCAATTTTAGAAAAATCCAGTATATCGTTAAGTAATATCATCAGAGATTTGGCACTTTCCGATGCGACATTGACTTTACGAAACTGATCTTTCTCCAGATCCTCTCTTTGTAATAGATCCAGCATACCGATAATACCGTTCATAGGGGTACGGATTTCGTGACTCATCATGGCTAAAAAGTCACTCTTGGCTTTGGCTGCCTCGCGTGCCTGTTCAAGTGCTATACTAAGTTCCTGTTTGGCCTCGTTCAGTTTGTGAGTGGCGTATAAGCTGCCTAGTAAAGTGGCGAGTGTACTGGCAAAGCTCTTGTCTGCCCGATCCCATCGCCGTATTGATAAAGTATTTTCAATACATAACACGCCACTCATACCGTCTGCACCAGGAATAACCGCATCTAGCATGGCTTGTATATCGGCCGATTTGGAGTTGTTATGGATAAATTCGGATGTTGCAGGATCTTCTTTAACGCTATCCGCTACCACAATGGATTGTTGACTGAGGCGGTTAAAATAGGCTGGATAATCCTGACGGTTGAGCTGTCCTCCTTGGCTAAACTCATTTAACGAGTTTATGTACAGACTGACGCAATTGATTTTGTCCCGCTCGGGGTTAAACAACCATAGGCTGCATCGCTCTACATCCAGTTCACGGGCTACGCGTTTGATCACAACACGATAAGCTGCTGTCCAATCGTTATTTATGACTTGCGGGTTAGTAATAATGTCCGACAAGGCCAGATTTAATCTAAGGGATTTCTCGTCAGTCAGCTGGGCTTTTTTCTGTTCTGAAATATCCAGGTGGGTACCGACCATTCGTGCCGGGCTGCCATCTCTATTCCATTCAATAATTTTGCCGCTGTCCAGGATCCAGACCCAATGTCCGTCTTTGTGCCGCATACGGGCTTCACACAGATAATGCGGGTCTTTACCTTCGATATGCTGTTGTAGTTGAATATTGGACTCTTGCAGATCATCAGGATGAAGTAAATTTTCCCACGTAGAGATATCGGCTGGCTGTAATTCTTCCAGACGATAACCTACTATTTCTGCCCATCGCGAGTTAAAGCTTGTTTTACCGGTATTCAGATCCCAGTCCCAAATACCTACTGCAGTGTTTTCGATCACCAATTCCAGTTGTTCTTGTTGCTCCTTAAGTTTGCGATCTGTCGCTTTCCTGGCCGTGATATCTTTAATAATACTCCAAATCAGCTTTCTGCCGCTTGCGTCTTTTATCATCATTCCACTGAGTAAAACGGGAATCAGTTGTCCATCTTTATGGATCAGTTCTTTCTCATAAGGGCCGTATTGCCCGCTGTTGAACAAGCTTTCTAATTGTAATTTCTCTTGCTCGGCATATTTCTTTGGCGTCATTTGCCAATAATCCAGATTGAGAAACTCTTCCTTTTGATAGCCGGTAAAGTTTAGTAGCGCTTTATTGGCATCAACAAAGGTGCCTGTTTCAAGATCATTAAGTGAAATACCTAGGGGAGAGAGTTCGAACAAGCCTTGTAATCGACTTTCATTTTCTTTGTGAGCTCTGGATACATGAACAATATACATAAGCAGAACGAGGATAATCAGCGCAACACAGCTAATAACTGCAATGGTAAAAAAAGTATTGGGTGCCTGTGTACTCCATCCTTGTTTAGGAACAGCGGCTATTTGCCAGGTGCCAGTGGACAGGTTAATGTCCATGGTTACCGGTTGCTGGGCAAAGACAGCTTCGTCGCCAAAAAAGACTTCACCTTGAGCGCCCAGTCCATGACGTCCCCGGACGGCAATCTTGAATTGTGACGCTAGCTCGATTACGCCTGATGCCTGAAAATATTCTTCCGCATCTATTACAGCCGATACCAGCCCCCAAAAAGAGCTTTCACCTGACTCAGGATCTTCGATATAGACCGGAATGCGACTAATAAAACCGCGTCCGCCTTGAACCAGATCGACCGGACCGGCCAATATCGGCTTTCCCGATTCTTTAGCCTGTAATGCGGTAGCGCGTTGAACAGGATGCGTCATAAAATTAAGCCCTATTGCAGCTTTATTCTGTTCAAACGGATAAACCATGGAAATTACCATATCAGGCGCGGCACCAATATTTCTGAGTTGATGCTCGCTTTTAAAGATATGTTTGGCCAGGTCTGAAAATTCTGCCTGATTAATATCAGGTTGGTTTTGGATAACCGCAATCAGCCCTTGTATGACCTGTAGATTGGCATTGATTATCCCTTCCATTTTGGCGCGAGTGACACTTATCTCGTCTATTACATGGTTATGCTGCTGTTGAATATAATTCTGGTTATTGAGTTGATAGATATAGCGACCACCCAACAGGGTGGGAACAACAACAATAATGGCAATAAGCAAATAAGTTAAATGCGAGGTGAACCATCGCCAGATTTTGTTCTTCATACAGAAAATGGCACCTATACTACTAGCTGAAATAGCGGGTTCACAATCATACTGATAACGTCCTTATTAATTAAAGTCACAATGCAACCTTATACCGGCAAACAGACAATATCGAGCTAAAAGGGCACAGTTCCAATATGAATGTTGTTATGCCTGAGTGTTGATTATTGTGCCACTGCGCTGCTCCGGGTCTGGTGCTGTGCGGGCTGCCTCCAGTTCTGCGGTTTGTTGCTCTTGCTGCGCTTGTTGTTGTGGAGGCGGCGTCTGTTGTGACTGAGCCGCCGGAATAGACGAGTTTGTCGATGAACTAATTTCCATCATTTTCCCCTGCTGGGTTGCGATTGATCCAGTATAGATAAGGGATCATTTAATTTCCTGTGATATCTGTTCATTCGGTTAATATATACGGCTCTAGTTGCTCGCGCATAAACTCACTGATTTTGGGTTGGGCTTCGGCTTTGGGATGAATACTGTCTCTTTGCATCAACTCAGGATTAAGAGCGATATTTTCCAGTAAAAATGGGATAAGTGGAACTTGATATTGTTCGGCAAGGTCAACATAACTTTGTTCAAACATGCTTGTATAACGGGCACCGTAGTTGGTTGGAATGCGCATTTGCTGCAGAAACACATCAACCCCCTGTTTTTGTGCCAGCTCAATCATTGCGGCCAGATTTTTTTTCATATTGTTTACCGGATAACCCTGCAATCCGTCATTGCCACCCAGTTCGATAAGTAAATGAGTGGGCTGTGTTTGTTGCAGTAAACGGGGTAATCTGCCTAGTCCACCATCGGTGGTATCACCGCTGATGGCACCATTAACCACATCGATATTCTGTTGTTTCCATGCATTTTGTAACAAAGTTACCCAACCTTGCTCTTGCTTCAACCCATAGGCTGCACTTAGGCTATCGCCTAGAACAAGTAATTTATATTGTGCTGCCAGCAGCTGGGCAGAGAAAAAAAACAGCGGTAACAGCAAAAACAGCACTTTGCGACGCATTAACAGGATCCTCAGTTAGATGATAGAAACTAGAGCTTTAACCAAAACAGTAACAACCTCGGAAGGAAGTTTGCAAATCCTTCAACCAATTGACGTGATTGTCAAGTCGGGTGAATCCGTCGCCATTGTCGGTGCCTCGGGTTCAGGCAAGTCCACTTTGCTAGGTTTGCTAGCCGGACTGGATACTGTCAGCAGTGGTGAAATTTATCTGGATGGCTTAGCCCTGCATTCGATGGACGAAGAGCAAAGGGCCCGTTTACGAGGCGAAAAGGTCGGTTTTATCTTTCAGAGTTTTATGTTGGTACAAAGCCTGACTGCGTTGGAAAATGTGTTGCTACCAGCCCAAATTAGCGGCCTGGCCGATGCCAAGCAACGTGCCGATGAAATACTTAAACTGGTAGGACTGGATCATCGAGCCAATCATTATCCCAATCAGCTCAGTGGCGGTGAACAGCAGCGGGTTGCTATTGCCCGGGCTTTTATTACCCGTCCTAAAATTTTGTTTGCTGATGAACCTACCGGCAATCTGGATGCAACAAACGGTGAGAAAATTGAAAATCTGTTATTCCGGCTTAATCAGGAATCCGATACGACACTGATTTTAGTCACCCACGATGCCGAATTGGCGGCGCGTTGCGAGCGTCAGTTACATATGCATGGTGGCGAGCTATCTGAATCTGATGCATCTACTGCTGAATCCGTTGAGGAACAAAGTCGTGTGGGTTAGTTTGGCATGGCGTTTATTTCGCCACGAAGCAAGACGGGGAGAACTGACCATTATCCTTGTAGCCATTATTTTATCCGTGGCTGCGGTATTGTCATTGTCGATGTTCAGCGCCAGATTACAGTCTGCCTTAACCGAGAAAAGTGCCCAGTTTATGGCGGCTGACAGAGGGCTGAGTTCGTCCAAACCGGTCGATGCTGAATGGATAACCAAGGCGGAAAGTGATGGCCTCAAACATGCCCAGCAACGCGCTATGCGCTCGATGGTGTTTGCCAACGATAAAATGGTGCTGGCCGATGTGCGGGCGGTAAATCAAAATTATCCGCTTAAAGGCAAGGTTAAATTCAGCAACCAGCCTTTTGAGCTGGCGCAGGAAACAGATCAACTGCCGGCCAGCGGCGAAATCTGGATTGATTCCCGTTTATTCCAGGTTTTAGGGGTGAAAATAGGTGACAAGCTGGAAATCGGTGATGCGTTGCTGACGATCAGCAAGGTGGTGGCGGACATCCCGGATCGGGGTTTTAGTGTATTTGGCAATGATCATCTGGTATTGATGCGTCTGGTTGATCTTGAGTCGACCCATATTGCCGGTCCAGGCAGCCGAGTCGGTTATCGTTATTTTTTTACTGGCGATGAAAGTGCCCTGAATGATTATTATGACTGGCTGGAACCACAATTAAACCGTGAATTACAACGCTGGTATTCGGTGGCAGATGATGATTCGGCTATCGGCCGCTCGGTACGCCGCGCAGAGCGTTATTTTCTGTTAGCCAGTTTGTTAGCTATTGTGTTGGCCTCGGTTTCGATTGCCGTTGCTGCGCAACGTTACAGTCAGCGCCATTTTGATCCTGTCGCCATTATGAAAACCCTGGGTGCCAGTCGGGCATTGGTGCAAAAAATCTATTTGTTGCAGATTTTTTTAATCACCTTAACCGGTATTATTTTAGGTGTGCTGTTTGGCTATCTGATTCAACAAGGTGTGATTTTGGCGATTGCCGAACAGGTGCCGGTCAACTTGGATTCCTGGTATTGGCGACCGGTGCTGGTCGCTGTGTTTACCGGCTTTGTTTGCGCCGTATTATTTTCTCTTTATCCATTGTTAAAACTGTTTTCGGTACCGCCATTACGGGTGCTGCGTCGCGATATGGGGGCGAATATCAGCGCCCGTTTTATCCAGTTTGTTGCTGCCGGAACCGCTATTTTATTGCTGATGTGGGCCTACAGTGGTGATATCAAAATTAGTCTGATCCTGTTTGGATGCGGCATATTGCTGGTGTTGTTATTGTTGTTTGTGACCATGGGCTTAATTCGCTTGGGTAGGAAGTTGGGACAGGGTAGCATAGGTGCCTGGCAATTGGCCTGGGCCCGGATTCGTCGTCGGGCAATGGATAACTCCGTTCAACTAATCAGTTTCTCGATTACCTTGTTGTTACTGTTGGTGGTACTGGTGATGCGCAACGATATGGTCAGCCAGTGGCGCGATCAGCTACCGGAAGGTACGCCTAATTACTTTATGGCCAATATTACCCAGCAGCAGTTACCGGAAGTAAAACAACATTTTGCCGACCTGAAGGTGAAAACCGGTGACTTGTATCCGATGATCCGCGGCCGTTTGTCGGTAATTGACGGTGAATCAGTCAGAACGGCAGTATCCAAGGAAGATGATGAGGGCCAGAACGAAGGACGAGCCGGTTTGGGACGGGAAGCTGCGCTAACCTGGATTGAACAGGTTCAGGAGGGTAATAAAATTGTGGCTGGTCAATGGTTTGGTCAGCAAACAGATGATGTCAAAGAAGTCTCAGTCGAAGAAAAAATTGCCGAGCGGCTGGATATTCAGCTTGGAGATATGCTGACGTTCAATATTGGTGGCCAGATATTGGAAGCCAAGGTCACCAGTCTACGCGAAGTGAACTGGCAGAGTATGAAGCCAAACTTTTATTTTATTTTTCAACCTGAGGCGATGCGTGATTTTGCCGCCACTTATATTACCAGTTTTCATTTGGGCGACGAGCGCAAGTCAGACTTAACCCGATTAATGGCACCGTTTTCCAGCGTTAGCCTGTTTGACGTGGATGCCAGAATCAACCAGTTGCGCGACATCGTTGATCAGGTGTCTCTGGCGGTGGAGTTTATCCTGGTACTGGTACTATGTGCCGGCTCACTGGTGTTGATAGCGCAGGTACAGGCCAGCATGGATGAACGCTTGCAGGAATTGGCGATTTTAAGAACCTTGGGTGCCAAAGGCAGTTTGATCCGTTTTAGTGTGATCTTCGAGTTTGTGATTATTGGTGTGGTTGCCGGGGCGATGGCGGCGCTGGCCAACGAACTCACTTTATATTTATTACAAAGCCAGATTTTTGACATGGAATTTACGCTGCATTGGCAATTCTGGATACTGGCACCCCTGGTAGGCGCGTTAGTGGTGGGGATATTAGGTGCAATCAGTTGCTGGCGTTTATTATCACTTAATACCAGTCAGTTACTGCGTAATATGGTGTAGTAGCCTGTGCCGTCAGCAAGCATCCCGGGGAGAAAAATATATGAGTGAAAAATTAAGTGATGAGGCACTTTGGGCGTTAAAAGTGGCGTTCAGTTATATGCCCAAGGCGATTGAAGTGACTAAATATGAATATGGTGATAATTATCAGCATATTCTTGAGCATATCGAAACTGTCCGGGAAGTGCTGCTGGTCAATGACGTCGATCCCGAAGAAGTTGATGGTGAGGTAAACCCGCACAGCTCACCTAATTCCTGTTATTAGTCGACGTTCTTACAGTTATTTTTGTTAGGCATAGATTGAAACGCCTGCCGGGTTGTTGCAGGCGATTTTGACTGTGTGTGTCTCATAAATGCTTTCTGATTACAAATTGATACAACTTTAAAAGGGCATTAAGCTTTGCTACCGGTAGCTAAAACCTATAGATTATTCAAAGGATTACCATTCTTATAAACATAAAGTAACCTTAATATGCTGACTCTTTTGCAGGAAAGATTGTACGCTTATCTCATGCTTGATGATAATCAGGCCGCGATAGCTGGGGTAGATAGCTGGCGAGTCAGTGCCTTGCGCATCATTTTGATTTCGAGTCTTGTCCTGTGCCTGGTTATTGTCATTCACAGTTCAGTCAAGGCTCTGCAACTGAATTTATACCATGTCCTGCTCTTAACCCTGTCATTCTATTTGATGGCAACCAGTCTACTTTGGCTAAGTAAACGTTATTACAAGGTGGCGGCTTGTGGCCTAATTTTGACAATCTTTGCCAGCGGTATATGCATTAACTTGTTTATAAAAGATCCGGAGCTGTCGAAATTCGGGTTTATTTATATGTATACCACTACTCTGCTGGCTTTTGCATTGCTAGGTGCCAGAGCGGGAATAGTATGTATGCTATTCAATATTGTTCCTTTGGTTTGTTTGCTGAATGATGTGCACCTTGGACAATACCTTGGTTTACCCGGCGATTTATCCGCAGCCGATTTCTACATACAAAGCTTGGTTTTTCTGCTGTTCAACATTTCTATTCCTCTTGCTATTGCCCGCGCCAGCATTGCGGCCAAACGGGTTAATATGCAGATAATGGAAAAAAATGACATCCTGAATCGTAAAAATGACCTTTACCGCTCGCTGTTTGTCGATTCGGAAGTCGCCAAATTTGTAGTTGATGATAGCGGCATAATCAGTGAAATGAATGACGCCGCCGATACGTTATTGCAATGTGATTTTAGACATAGAAGTCAGCCATTGATGCTGAATGACTTATTTGCGGAAGTGACAGGCGAGGATCAGGAAACACTAATAAATCGCCAGATTGGCTCTAAGTTGAAAGTGTTCAAAATTACCCGTCATCCTATCCATACTCAGGGCAATGTCATTTATACCATCCAGGATATTAGTGCCAAAATATTGCTGGAAAAAGCGATGAAGGCCCATACCTATGTGGAAAATCGTTATAAAAATTTTGATGAACTAAGTGGTTTACCTAACCGTATGTGGTTTGAAAAAAAGGTGACGGAATTACCGGATTTTAATCGACAACCTATGGTGATAGTGGTTATCAAACTGGCTAATTCACACTTTATTGAACAAAAGTACGGTTCGGCCTATTTGCCACAGCTGATTAAATTTGTGGTCAATCAATGGCGAGAAACGGTAAGTTGTCAATATTTGCTTGCCAGCATAGATCCGGCATCGATTGTTGTTGCGATGCCCGACATAAATAAAGAGCAAGGACTGGGTTTATTAAATAGCATCTGGGCCAGGTTGCCTACCAGCATGCCATTGGATAATTGTACGTTACCGATTGAAATACGGATGGGGATTGTTTTCTTCCACGCCGAAAAATATAGCGTGGAGCGATTGATCAATAATGCCTTGTACGCGGTGATTTCAGGGAATGCGGTGATCAACGTTTATGAAGGTAACAGCCAGCGCAAATTTATCGAGAAAGAAGAAATTAACCTGCTGCTTGTCGAGGCTATTCATCAAAATGAATTATACGTAGTTTACCAGCCTAAGGTCGATCGTGATGGCCGGCTAGTCGGGCTTGAAGCCTTGTTAAGGTGGAGTTCTAAGGTAATAGGTGCAGTCTCGCCTGCTGTTTTCGTGCCTATTGCCGAAGACTCTGGTGTGATCACTAAACTCACTCATTGGTTAATCGACAATGTGTGTCGTCAAATCAGGACGTGGCAGGACGAAGGCTTAGATGTGGTACCTGTGGCGATTAACATTTCCGGTATTGATCTGGAAGGCGGCGATTTCCACAAGCATTTAATTGGTGCAGTCGTGGAGCATAAAATCAAACCGCAGTATATCGAGCTTGAATTAACAGAATCAGCCTTGACCAGTAATGTTGATGAAGCAGTTAATACTACCCGGTATCTATCTGAATGGGGTTTTTGCATTACTCTGGATGATTTTGGGGTAGGCTATTCCGGTTTATCCAAATTGACTACCTATCCGGTTGACAGGGTGAAAATTGACCGTCAGTTTATTAGCAATATTCATCTCGATAACAAGAAAATAAAGGTAGTTGAGGCCATTGTTGCTATGTGCCAAGTGTTCAATATTGAGGTTCTGGCTGAAGGTGTTGAGCAAAAACAGGAAGTCTCTCAGCTTATTACCCTCGGTTGCAATAACTTTCAGGGCTACGCTTTTGCCAGACCACAGAGTGTCAAATCAACCAGTGCCTTGCTAGCTCAACCAAAACCGCAACTTAGTGTTAGCTTATAATATGACCTAGATGACTTTAATCTGTCGTTAAGACGGATTATCCGTTGTTTTCTACTTTAACCCATTGATTATTCTGTTTAATAACTTCAAAGCGAGCCCATTGATGGAATTCACTGCGTAAACATATACCGGTTTGGTAACCGCCATCTCCGGCCAGCACTTTGAAAATGACTTTATCTTTGTGAGGTAAAGTGTAACGCGGAGCCGCATCCACCACTTGGCGAATACTCCATAGACTTCCCAGTTTTCCGTTGCTGTATATATGACCGGCAATAATTTCGGCGGGATGAGTGACATTTTTTTCGGCATGTTGTTTGGCCAGTTCGAGTAATTCGGTCAATCCTTCAGGGGTAATATCAACATAAGAATCCAGTTCCTGCATGGCTGCGGCAAAATCTTCCTGGGTCAATTCGAATTGCCGAACACCGGGTTTGGGTGGGAGCGGGCTTTTAAGCTTATGGGCTAAATGGGCGGGATAACGCCGCCATCTGAATGCCCAGTTAAAACTGACAGTAACGGATAAAATAATCGCGATATTTATTAATATCGGGATCAGCAAAAATTGATAACCCAACTGGATAATTTCGGGGCCACCAATAATGGCAGTTAAAGCGGTAGCACCTCCAGGTGGATGGATACAGCGCAAGTAATACATTGCACCGATGGAAATGCCTACTGCGATGCCTGCTACCCAGCTACTGTTGCCAGCGAGTTTAAGGCAAGTAACGCCAATAAAAGCCGAGATCAGATGCCCGCCGATAACAGCCCAGGGTTGGGATAACGCGCCGTGAGGTACGGCAAATAGCAGAACGGCGCTGGCTCCCATTGAGGCTATAACCAGAAAACCGCCATCAATACTGAGCATCCCGCTTTGCACAACTGACTGGGTTACCCAAAACACACCTACAATACCCATAAATCCGCCGATGGCCGAAATGGCTTTTTCATTATGGCTGGTGGTGTTGTGGGGGATCCCCAACAGAAGTTTGAGTTCGTTAATAAAAGCCCGCAGTGTCATTTATGCTCGCATCGACCCGATAGTTGGCGGGCGATGCTAAAAGATTATCGCAGGTGAGTGCAAGTGGTTATCTATATTTCATTTGAGTATATTATGAATATTCTATATAGCGTTTAGTAATGCATTGTCGTTCTGGTCCGGTTATCGGATGTTTTTGGAGCAGGATAGGCACAGCGAAACGGAGTCGGCAAATCTCAGTGCGTGAGGTTTATCTATTTCGACTTCTGCATAGCTAACCCACTTATGCTCGGAGGCGATTTCCAGTACTTCGGCTGTTAGCTTTTCCAGTAATGAAAATCGGTTGTTTTCAACCAGTTCGATAATGCGTTTGGTGATAGTGCGATAATTAAGGGCATCCTGAATATCTTCAGATTGGGCTGCCTGCTCAGCCTGGTACTGAATTTTGACGTTAACAATAACATCCTGTTTATTCTGGATTTCATCATCCTTGATACCGATAAAGGTACGTAAACGCAGGTTTTTAATGCGGATTGTTGCCAGATCCATATTCATTGAAGGGGAATCCTTGTTGATCTTATTGTTTTTCAACATTATACAAATCTGCTAGTTTGGCAACCAGCAATGAATTCAGAATTTTATCATCAACAGGAAAATACAATGAGCAAGTCTGTGCGGTTATTATTGATACTGGCTTCTATCGTGATAATTTTGGCCGGAGTAAAAGCTGCCAGCACGGTATTAGTGCCATTTTTACTGTCTATTTTTATCGCAATTTCCTGCTATCCGTTGGTTGAATTTGCCGCTAAGTACAAAGTGCCACGCTGGTTGGCAATTTTACTAGTGATTGCCCTGATCGTGGTGATGGGAATGTTTCTGGCTGGTTTAGTCGGCCAGTCGATGAATGATTTCTCTGAAAAGCTACCGCAATATCAGACGCAATTGGGTGACAAACTGGTATGGTTGACCAGCCAGTTGCAAGTACTGGATATCCGCATTGATAAAAAGCAACTGCTGTCTCATTTTGATCCTGGCATGGCAATGGGGCTGGCGAGCAACCTGTTATCCGGATTGGGCGGGGTGATGGCTAACTTTATGCTGATCCTGCTAACAGTGGTGTTTATGCTGTTTGAAGCGGACAGTTTTCCGCACAAGGTGCATATTGCGATGGATGATCCAAGTATGAAGATTCAGCATATCGATCGTTTTTTGGCTTCGGTTAAAAATTATCTGGCGATTAAAACCGGGGTAAGCTTGGTCACAGGTGTGCTGGCAGGGCTGCTAACTTATCTGTTGGGGGTAGATCATTACATGTTGTGGGCAGTATTTGCCTTTTTGCTCAATTATATTCCTAATATCGGTTCTATTATTGCGGCGTTACCTGCGGTGCTATTGGCCCTGGTGCAAATTGGCCCGACCACGGCCGGGTTGGTCGCTTTAGGTTATTTTATGATTAACATGGTGATGGGCAACGTTGTCGAGCCACGTTTTATGGGACGAGGTTTAGGGCTGTCCACTTTGGTCGTGTTTCTGTCGTTAATTTTTTGGGGCTGGTTGTTGGGTGCAGTGGGCATGCTATTGTCGGTGCCACTGACCATGATTGTTAAAATAGCGCTTGAGAGTAATGAAGACAGCCGCTGGCTTGCCATTTTGCTGGGCTCAGAAAATATTGGTGTGGATAAGCCAGCTAACGCTGAAACTGCAGAGTAATTTTGGCTCCGCCCAGCTCTGAGCAACCAATATCGATCTGGCCCTCATAAGCAAACAACAGGTCGGCTACAATCGCCATACCGATGCCCTGACCTTCACCATAGGTATCCAGTCGCGAACCTCTACCCATCATGGCCTCGCGTTGTTCGGCGGGAATGCCCGGGCCATCATCTTCAACGCTGATCTGCAGTAAGCGGGGAGCTACCTGCAATCTGACCAGAACATTTTGGCGTGCGGCTTTACAGGCGTTGTCCAGAATATTGCCGAGCAATTCCATAATATCGGTTTTGTTACCGGCAAAGGTTGGCTTGTGCGGCGAGACTAGTTCAATATTCAGGGCCTTGTCGCGATAAACTTTTTGCATTGCGCCGATAAGCTGTTCAACAACGGGATCGAGCGCTATGGCTTTCTTCCAGCCGCTGCCTTTGCCCCCCACTGCACGCTTGAGTTGACGCTCAATCTGGTTTCTGATTTGCCCCAGCGGAATTTTGGCATCGGCGGGTAACATATCCATATTGTTTAGCACTGCCAAGGGGGTTTTCAGACTATGCGCCAAATCACTCAAACTGTGTTGATAGCGTTCGCGCTGTTTTTGTTCCACATCTATCAGGTGATTAATACTGGCTTTGAGCTTTTCCAGTTCGGCCGGATAATCGCTTTCGATCCGTTCTGCCTGGCCTTTCTCAATCTGTTGTATTTGCTTGATAAGACTGCTGATAGGGCGCAATGCCGCCGATAAACTGAATAAAATCAACACTACCAGTAATAACGCGATCAACCCTAACCAGTACCATAAAGTGTGACGAAACTGGTTAACCTCCTGATTGAATATTTGTTTGTCCTGCAAAACATGAAAAGTTACCGGAAACAACATGCCATTGTCTTCAAATTGGGCGGTATAGCTGAACTGGAAATATTCTTTTTGGTCAATAATCAAAGTGCTTCGCAGTTCCTGACCCACATTGGGACGGGCCAGTGCCGGTGGTGTGTGCCATTCAACCGCCGAGGAGGATTGCCACGCAGGGATCAAATGCATGGCGATAAACGCATATGTGCCTGAACCCGGCACGTTGAATTGTTCGTTAAATAATTGCAACGGCATCTGGATCTCGCCGTTTTCAAGTTCAAATTCGGATATTAGGCCCAGGTTCTGGATATTTAGCTGGGCATACATCGACTGGGTGAGACTGTTAACGAAGGCTTTCTCCAGCGTTAGCGCGGTGAGAGGAATAAAAATCAGCACCACCAGCAAGGCCGCGATAAAGCTACGCCGGGTCAGTGACAGTTTACTCACAACTGGCGATTAATCCGGTATCCGCGGCCACGCAATGTTTCAATCGGATTGAACTGGTTGTCCGGATCCAGTTTGCGACGAAGACGCCCGACAAATACTTCGATAACATTGCTGTCCAAATCGAAATCCTGATCGTAGATATGTTCAGTCAACTCGGTTTTCGACACAATCTTGTCCGGATTCAGTGCCAGATACTCCAGCACTTTGTATTCGTAGGCGGTTAAATCGATGCTGATGTCGTTAACACGTACTTCTTCAGCGCGAGTATCCAGCACCAGCGGGCCTTTCTCGATTAACGGGCTGGATTGTCCGGCTGAACGGCGGATAAGGGCCTTGACCCTGGCCAGCAATTCTTCATTGTGAAAAGGCTTGGTCAGGTAGTCGTCGGCACCGGAATCCAGGCCTTCGACCTTTTCTTGCCAGCGATCACGGGCAGTCAAAATCAGAATAGGGCATGAAACATGGTTCTTGCGAGCACGCTGAATGAGTTCCAGACCGTCTATTTTAGGTAAGCCGATATCGACAATAGCCAGATCGTAGGGGTATTCCTGAATTAAAAATAATCCGTGCTCGCCGTTATCGGCCAAATCGACACTGTAGCCATTCTGGCGCAGCATCGCGTCGAGTTGCATTAGTAAACGGCTGTCATCTTCAACTAGCAAAATTCGCATTAACGATTATCCCGATCTTTTGAACTTTTCGGTTTGGTGATTTTTCCGGATTTTTTATCCACATCTACAGAAACAACCCGGCCTGATTTTTGTAATACTTTGACCTTATACTTGTCTCTGTTCTGGTTGACTTTTAGAACCCGGCCCTGGGTATCTTTCTTGACTTTTTCGATGGCTTGGGCGCGATCTATCTGCTCGTCTTTTTTTTCTTGTTGTTGGGCCATCGTGGTCATAACCGGTAAAACCAGCAGACTGACCAGTATTCTCAATCTGTATTTTGTTAACCAAAGGGTAAACATAATTCCTCTCAATATATTGTGGCGCTGCTAGCTTGACTGTTTATCAAGAGTAAACAGTCAAGCTAGTTTACTCTGTTATGAGCTTGACATAAAAGCCGGTGTTGTATGAATTTTAAGTTTAATTTTATTGCCAGGATGGCGGCTCATAAAAGTAGTATAACGTTGCCCGTGATAACGGTAAGTCACGTTGTAACCGCGAAGCTGGCGCTGGTTGATGGTAACAACCGATCTCGAACACACTTGTCTGAGTTGTTGAGCAGGCTGGGTTTGAGCTATATCATGCCCGATCGACCCGCCAAGAATGGCTCCCGCCACAGTACCAATGCGTTTATTGGTTTTATTATGTCCGATTACGTTGCCTAAGGTGCCTCCAATAATCGCACCCAATACTGTCGGCGTCGCGGAATCACGCTGAACAAGTTGTTCCCGGCAGACTACTTGTGGCTGTTCATATTGGGGAACGCTAACCACATCATAAACAGCGCTGACTTGTTCGACTTTGGCGTAAGCGTAATGCGTATGGGAGGTAGCTAACGCCAGTGCTGGCATTAACAGCAAGCTTATAAATAATAATGATCGCATGATTATTCTCCTTGTTTTGGTGTAACTAAGAGTAGGTTTTGGTAAATGAATCATCGCTGAATTGACCATTAACGCCGTGTGGCAGATAGCAACCGTCGGGTTAACGAGCTTGCTTGCATTAAAAATTTAATCGCATAACAATAATGTCGCTTATTCGTTGCAAAAAATACCAGGAGACAGTACCGAAATGCTAAGCATTAAAGAAATTGCCAAGTTAGCTGATGTATGTCCTGCTACTGTTTCCCGCGTATTACGTCATCCACATCTGGTTTCGCAGAAAAAACGTGACAAAGTCAGTGCAGTGATAAAACAAACAGGTTATGTGCCGAATAACCTTGCGGTGAATTTGCGCAATACTAAAACCTTTAAATTAATGGCAATCATTCCTGAGGTAATTAGAGCTTACAACAGCGTGATTATTCGCAGTATTGAAGATATCGCCATAGAGCATGGTTATTCACTGCTGCTCGGGGACACCCAGTCATTACAAAGCCGCGAGAAAAGCTTTGCGGATATGGCACGCAGCCGCGAAGTGGACGGCATTATTCTGTTTTGCAGCCGTTTTCCGTTTGAAGTCGATCCGGCGATACCCGTTGCCGATCAATTACCGCCGATTGTACACGCTTGTGAATCGACTGATATGCCCGGTGTTCCCAAAGTAAATATTGATAACCTGGCGGCCGCCAAAGAGGCAACCGATTATTTATTGTCGTTAGGACATAAACGTATCGGGGTTGTCGCAGGGCATTCATTAACGCCGAGCACAGAAAGCCGATTGGCGGGGTACCGGTCATCCTTGCAGGAGGCCAATATCAAGCAGGAGCCCGCCTTAATCAGTACCGGTAATTATGATTTGCAGATGGCGGCGGAAGCCACCCAGTATCTTATGTCGCTGGTTCCCAGGCCAACAGCAATATTTGCGTTTAGTGATGAAATGGCCATTGGTTGTTTAAGCGCATTGCATAAACTAAAAGTTAAGGTTCCCGAGCAAGTTTCAGTGCTGGGATTTGACGGTATATCCTATGCCCCTTTCCTGCATCCTGCGCTTAGCACTGTTGCTCAACCACTAAAAGAAATTGGTAAATCCTGTATGGAATTATTGTTACCTCAACTTAACGGCGAAAAAATGCAGGATTGTAATAAAATCTTGTCTCATCAATTGGTCATCAGGGAAAGTACCGGTCCGGTTTGTCAGAAATAACGGCTATTTTATTAATCGCAAATTAGCAGCATGCCAAAAATCATCTAATTTCATTTATTCAACCTTTTTCAATTATCAAATTTGTCCCTCATCTTGTTTATTCCGGATAAAAATATTGCTGCTGAATTATTTTTATTTTAGATGAAACGCATTTCATTTTTGATGAAACCCATTTCTTTTTTTTGAAACGCATTTCATTGCTAAGCGACTGTAGACAAAAGGAAAATCGTGTTTATATTGATTAACAACCTCGTAACAATTAGCGGCAAGTTACCTGGTTATCCAATAATTAAACTAATTAATATGGGGTTGAAAAATGGACACTCAGCGAGGATTTAACAAAACAATTCTGGCAACTACAATTGCATCAATTTTATTTTCTTTTACCACACAAAACACCTTCGCGGCACAAAATGATGACGAAGACGATACAACCGAAGTGATAAAGGTTGTAGGCGTTAAAGGAGCACAATTTACTGCCCGCGAAACAAAACGGCTAGCCCATTCCATTGTCGACGCTATCGCCGCGGAAGATATCGGTAAATTACCGGACGCGACGTTAACCGACTCGTTACAACGTATTACCGGGGTACAAATCCAGCGCAGTGCGGGAGAAGGCAGCAGTCTGAGCATCCGCGGCATGCAACAGGTGTCGGTATTGCTTAACGGCGAACAGTTTCTGGCCGCCGGTAATTTATACTCAGCCCAACCTGATTTTACCGACGTACCTGCCCAGTTATTGCGCGCAGCTACAGTATACAAAAGTACGGAAGTGAGTAACGCCCAGTCGGGAATTACCGGTACTATTGATATTGAAACTTTTCGGCCGTTTGATTTTAGTGAAGGATTTAACAGTGCCGTTGGTGCTGAATTGTCGCGTGGAGAAATCAGTAAGGAGAATGATCATACCGTTAACGGGTTAATTAGCTGGCGCAATGACAATATCGGCGTGATGGTGTCAGCTGTTACTGGTGTGCGTAATCTGGCTAACGATTATGCCGGCAGAGCCAGTGGTGATCCGGGTGGATTTGAAATGGGGCCCGGTTCTGAATTTAATGGTCAGTGGACGGTGACGCATGGTCATGGTTTCGAGTTTTTTAATGCGGCGGATGAACGTGAGCGCAATGGTATCAACGCGTCGCTACAAGCCGACCTGGGCAATGGACTCAAAGTACTGGTAGAAGGTTTTTACACCGATGCGACAGAATACAAACGCTCGGTCGGCTTAAATATTTCCAATCGTTGGCAAGGGCAGGGCAGTACCAGTGCTTATCAACAATCTTTATGGGCGCCTCGTTACAGTGATCCTAACGGTTGGAGCGGTGCCAATATCGCAGTACCAACCGGTGCGGCACAAACTATTACCGGTGAAGATGGGCGTCAATGGGTGGTCGGTAGCCAATATGATGTAGAGCCATTGTGGATTTATTCCAATACCAAAAACCAGAAATTCCGTACAGGTTCAAAAAACTTTAACTTCCAACTGGATTTTGATAACGGGTCGCCTTTGACAGGTGGCTTGCGTTTTGTGGCAGCCAAGGCAAATAACAATTCGACATTGGCCACGGTACAGGGCGGGATTAATAACTTCCGAGGCGATACAGTACAGCAATTGTACGGTCATTTTTATCCGGCCCAAACTATTGCTGATTATGGCCTGACACTTGATCCTGATCGTCTTGATGAAGTGGGTGTTGACGGTGGACGCTATGTGTTACCCAACCCGTTGGGATATGCAGAAGATCCTAATTTAACCATGCAGTACAACGGTTTTAAGACCGAGTGGGGTGGATTTGACACACCGATTGCCGGTGGCTTGGGCAATGTCGGGCTGGCCCAATATATGGCTAATAAAGACAGCTGGATCAAGGAAGGCCTGCAGATGGAACTCAATAATGATACCGAGTCCTCGATGCGTGCCAGTAGCGGGTTTGCCAAATATACCTTTGATGATTCAATGGTTAAGGATATAGAGTTTGGTGTGCGCAAGAGCACCCGCACTGTCAGCAAGGAAGATTATGATTATTGGGCACAGTTTTATGTGGATTCGGATAATCGCATCACCAGCCCTGATTTTCCCACCGCTAGTAATATAACCGGTTGTTACGCCCAGTGGCGTTCAATCGATCAGAAGTTTGACGGTGGCGCCAGTGGTTCGGAATGTTCTGCAGGAGAACGATTAGCAGGCGCTGAAGACGATCCAACTTCATTTATTCCATATTTTATTTTGCCGCCGCAAGGGCTGGACAGTAACGAAGGCGAGAAAGCCATCTTTGTTGAAGATTTAGGTGACTATGTATCCGGTATTCCCGGATTCTGGGCAACTGACCCACATTCACTGGATAATGCCGAGGACTACAACCGTGCTGTTTTTGGTGATATCAAGAAAATCATTAACCCCGGAACCAGCTATGACATCGATCTGGATGAAGCAACGGCTTACTTTAAAGCGAATTTTGAAACTGATGTATTAGTGGGTAGCTTGGGTTTCCGGTATGTCAAAACGGATATTAAAGCCAATATCTATGAGACTACCCCTATAACCCGTACTAACGGAGGTTCGGTCTATTATACCGGCCGGCAACTTCAGGAAAAGTCCCGTTCTTATTTCTTGCCGACATTTAATATGAGTTATATGCCGACTGATGACTGGGTATTCCGTATGTCGTTGTCACGTAACAAGCAAGACCTGGATCTCAATCAGTACGGTAGTAGTTTGACTATTTTTACCGGTCCGGATCCTGACGATGCAACCCAGCGAGTTCCCAGTGGCTGGAATTCTGCCGGTAGTATTGATTTGGAACCCTGGTTAACTGACAACTATGATCTATCTGCAGAGTATTATTTTGGTGAAGCCAGTATGGCGGCGATCGGCGCCTTTTTGGTCAAAATTGATACTTTTGTTGAAACCCAACAGAGTGATCTGACAGTTGAATATAATGGCAAAACCTACACTATTACCGGTACCGGGCCGGTTGAAGGTAACGGTGGTGAGGTGAAAGGCATTGAACTGGGGACCAAACTGGCCTTTAGTGACCTGTTTGGCGAGGACAGTGTGTTGGGCAATTTCGGGATTGATGCCAACTATACCTATTCCCCCAGTGAACGTCCGGGCAATGCGTCAGACGTAAGGGGAGACAAGTATCCGTTTGCGAATAATTCCGAGCATACCTATAACTTTGTCGCCTGGTATCAACAGGGACCCATTCAAGCGCGGGTTGCGGTCAATGGCCGTAGTGAACGATTTGATCGCGATTTTATGGGGGAATATGGCTTTGCTACCTATACACCATCCAGTACCTATGTTGATATCAACTTCAGTTACGATGTGATGGAAAACGTTACGGTGTATCTGCAAGGTTCCAACATTACCGGTGAAGACTATGAACAAGTCTACCGCCTGGCCGATGGCGTTGAGCAACAAGGATTTATCTACGATAACGAAGCACGTTATAACCTGGGGGTCAGAGCCAAGTTTTAACCTGGGGTAGATAACAAGCGGCGATAGATGTCTATCGCCGCTCTAATGGAGAGAATCATTTGCAACAGCAGCGCAAATTCAAAATTCTGATTGTAGGTGGCGGAACGGCTGGCTGGATGACGGCCGCCAGTTTGAGTAAACACTATGGCAAACAGGCGGATATCTGTTTGATCGAGTCAAGTGATATTCCTGCCGTCGGGGTCGGAGAGGCGACCATTCCTACTATTCGTCATTTTTATCAGGGGTTGGGGATAAGTGATCAGGAAGTCATCAGTACTGCCGAAGCCACCTGTAAACTGGGGATCGAATTTAACGGCTGGAACCGGGATGGTGAGTGCTTCTTTCATCCCTTTGGCGTTTTTGGTCAATCCATGGCAGGCGTCGAATTTCATCATTATTGGTTAAAACGCCAGCGAGCAGGTGATACTGACAATTTCTGGGAATATTCACTTGCTACCCAGATGGCAAAATCAGATCGCTTTGCCTTACCTGCCGAACATCCCCGCACTGAATTATCGGTTTTCGACTGGGCATTGCATATTGATGCCGGATTATTTGCCGGATTAATGAAACGAAAGGCACTGGCCAATGGTGTTGAGCACATTGACGGACTGGTTGACAAGGTTCGGCTCAGGGATGATGGGGATATTGACAATGTGCTATTGTGCAATGGCCAGATTGTCTACGCCGATTTATTTGTTGACTGTTCAGGCTTTAACGGGCTGTTGATCGAGCAGGCATTACATACCGGTTATCAGAATTGGCAGCAATGGTTATTATGTGACAGTGCCTGGGTGTTGCAAAGTCAATCACAACAACCTTTGTCACCTTATACCAAAGTGACAGCCGAGGATGCGGGCTGGAGATGGAATATCCCGCTACAGCACAGAATGGGTCAAGGGCATGTGTATTCCAGCCAATATATGACCGAGGAAAGCGCGCTGGATACGTTATTGCAGCAAGCCGGAAGCAGTATCGTTAAAGATCCCCGGCGCCTGGAATTTGTGCCGGGCCGCCGCAACAAAGCCTGGCATAAAAACTGTGTGGCAATCGGTTTATCAGCCGGTTTTCTGGAGCCGCTGGAAAGCACCAGCATTGCCTTAATCCAGACGGGTATCGAGCGTTTGGTAGCGTCATTGACCTCGTTCAATATACACCAGTCGGTGAAAGACGAATTTAACCACACCACCGAACAGGAATATTGCCGGGTTCGTGACTTTATCATTCTGCACTACAAATTGAACAACAGACCGGCGCAACAAGCGTTTTGGCGATATTGCCGGGACATGGCATTACCGCAGGAGTTACAACACAAGCTGGATCTTTATCAAGCCAGTGGTTATCTGGTCAACTACCGTTGGGAAATATTCCATCAGCCTAGCTGGTTGGCCATTTTGTTTGGTTTTGACTGCTACCCGCAAAGCTATGACCAACGTACTGATAGTTTGGTCGATCAGTCAACGCTGTTAAACGTGATGGACAAGATGAAAGGCAATATTAGCAAATCTTTGGATAAAACCATTCCACACCATGATTTCATTCGCCAGCACTGCAGGACATAAGAGGATATTGTAAATGCAAACTATTACCCGGTATGTGATTGTCGGCGGCGGAACAACAGGTTGGATCGCCGCTTCTATTCTGGCCAATCAGTTCCGTCATCAACCGGTGAGCATTGAACTTATAGAGTCTGAACAAATTGGTACCATTGGGGTGGGCGAGTCTACCATTCCTCCGTTTCTGGAATTGTTGCGTCAACTGGATATTGATGAAGTGGATTTTATCAGGAAGACTCAGGCCAGCTTTAAACTGGGAATTGAGTTTGTGGACTGGCGAGTAAAGGGCGAATCCTATTTTCATCCCTTTGGAGCGATAACCGCCGGGATGGACGAATACTCCTTTTATCAGCTGTGGGTGAAAAAACATGCTCAGCCTCATATCGGTGCATTACAGGATTTCTCGGTTAACAGTGAGATGGCCAAACAACACAAATTTTTTCTACCGCAGCACCAAGGCCAAACACCCTTAACCGAAGCACGCTACGCATTGCATCTGGACGCGTCATTGGTAGCGAATTATCTGCGTGAATATGCCGAACAAGCCGGTGTTAAAAGAATTGAAGGCAAGATAACGCAGGTGCAACAGCAGGATGGCCATATACAAAGTGTAACCTTACACAACGCCCGGCAGATAAGTGGCGAGTTTTTTATCGATTGTAGCGGTTTTAATGCGTTATTAATTGGTCAAAGTCTGGAAGTCGACTATCTCGACTGGTCAGCTTATTTACCTTGCGACAGGGCGGTCGTTGCCCAAACGGCCAGTACAGGACAAATTATCCCCAATACCAGAGCCACAGCTAGCGATGCCGGCTGGATTTGGCGTATTCCATTACAAAGCCGGGTGGGCAACGGTTATGTTTATTCCAGTCAATTTTGTAGTGATGAGCAGGCACACCAAAGGTTGCTGCAACATTTGCAGGGAGCGCCGCTTACCGAGCCCAGAGTCCTTCATTTTAAAACCGGTGTTCGTGCCAAAACTTGGACCGGCAACTGCCTGTCATTGGGGTTGGCGGCCGGGTTTATTGAACCATTGGAGTCTACCGCTATCCATCTTGTGGTGCGTGGCATGATCCATTTTATGCGTAATCTGCCCGGAATGGATTGTCATTCATCATTACGCAGCGAATTTAACCGTCGCATGTGCATGGATTACGAGGAAATACGTGACTTTATTGTACTGCATTATTGTTTGACTGAACGTCAGGACACCGCGTTCTGGCAATACTGTCGACAGATGGCATTACCGGATTCCTTGCTGCATACCCTGAACTATTTTAAGGCATCAGGCAGTTTGCCGGAAATGCTGGATCCGTTGTTTTCTCCTGTTAGCTGGCGTTCTGTTTGTGAAGGTATGGGAGTTCGCCCCGCACGTCATTCGGTATTGGTAGATGAACTGGATACGCCAAAGCTGGATGAGCATTTACGTCATTATGTTGAATCGTTGCAACGCTTTGTCAGTCAGCTACCGACTCATGGAGATTTTATTAAACAGCACTGTGAAAGTGCATGAGTCTAGCCGAATTTAAGCTTTTTTCTAGCAGGAAGATATTTATGTTGAAACCCATTGTGTTGCTGGCGTTATTGCTATCGCTGATAGCGTGCCAACATCAGGCAAAACCAGGTGAGGATAATATGTTTTTTACTGTTAATTCCCCCTCAGGAACAGGACAACTTCGGGTGTCCATAAACAGTCGGCATCAACCGGTATATCAGTATTTTTATCGAGGCAAAGAGGTGGTTGCAACGTCCAGGCTGGGATTTAATTTAAAAGATTTACCAGCATTGGATGGTGATTTTATCGTCGTTGATAGCCAGCAGTCAGAGCATAACGACACTTGGGAGCAACCCTGGGGAGAAGAGCATTATATTAAAGATAACTATCATCAATTACGTTTGTCGCTGCAACAGCAAGATGGCCAGCAACGTAAACTCAACCTGGTGTTCAGATTATTTGATCAAGGACTGGGATTTCGCTATGAGTTTCCCGCGCAGGACGGTTTGCAACAATTCGAAATTACCCGGGAGCTGACCGAGTTCAATGTGGACAAGGAATTATCCAGTTGGTGGACACCGGCACAGGCGGGTAACCAGTATGAGTACCTGTACCGCAACAGCCCGGTTAAGGATATTAAACTCATCCATACACCGGTGACTTTTATCTCTGCGGACAGCTATGCCTTGAGCATTCATGAGGCAGCATTGCACGATTATTCGACGATGAATCTGCAAAATAATGACGGTGTACTGTCTGCAGCATTGGTGCCCTGGTCCCCTCAAACTGATGTGAAAGTGAAGGTCAGCGCCCCATTTAAAACGCCCTGGCGCACTATATCTGTGGCTGACGATGAAACCGGTTTGATGACCAACTACATTACCCTGAATTTAAATGAGCCGAATAAACTGGGTGATGTGTCGTGGGTAAAACCCGGTAAATATGTGGGGATCTGGTGGGAATTGCATTTGGAATTGGGCAGTTGGAAACAGGGTGACAAACATGGCGCTACCACTGAAAATACCAAAAAATATATCGACTTTGCCGCCCAACATCATTTTGATGCCGTGCTGGTTGAAGGATGGAACCAGGGCTGGGACGGTGAGTGGTGGAATCATGGTGGCGGGGCTTTCAGTTTTACCCAGCCCTATCCTGATTATGATCTGGCTGAGGTGAATCGCTATGCAGCTGAAAAAGGTGTCTATATCGTTGGGCATCATGAAACAGGGGCAGATGTGGTTAACTATGAAAATCAATTGCAAGCGGCTTATCAATTGCTCGACAAGTACAACATGAAAGCCGTTAAAAGTGGTTACGTTGAAACCGGAGAAGTGTTGACGAGTGGCGAGTATCATCAGGGCCAATATTTTGTGCGTCATGCCGAGCGGGCGGTACAAATGGCCGCCAGACATCACGTAATGCTTGATGCTCATGAGACCATCAAAGATACCGGTGAGCGGCGTACCTATCCTAATCTTATGTCCAGAGAAGTGGCGCGTGGTCAGGAATACAATGCCTGGTCAGAAGATGGCGGTAATCCGCCTAATCACACCACCATTTTACCTTTTACCCGTATGTTGGCCGGTCCGATGGATTTTACTCCGGGCATTTTTGATGTGGAGTTGCCAACCCGGCCCAATAACCGGGTCAATACCACACTGGTGAAGCAATTAGCCTTATATGTGGTGTTGTATTCGCCGTTGCAAATGGCTGCGGATTTGCCACAAAACTATCAAAAGCATCTGGACGCCTTGCGTTTTATTGAAGATGTGCCGGTAGACTGGGAAACCACTAAAGTACTGGCAGGAAAAATCGGTCAATATGTGTCAATTGCCCGCCAACAACGTGATAGTGAAAACTGGTTTGTGGGTGCCATCACCAATGAAAATGCCCGGCAACTGGAAGTGGATTTCGGTTTTCTCGATCCGGATAAGCTCTATCAGGCACGTATTTATCGCGACGCTGATAATAGCCACTATCTACAAAATCCGACCCATTATCAAATAGAGGAAACGGATATCAGCGCAAAAGAAAAACGCACATTCCAGCTTGCTGCTGGCGGTGGGTTAGCCATTAGCCTGATAGCCAAATAAGTTATACTTCTTTTATTTTTAAGGTCAGGGCAGCAGCAATAAACATGCTAACACCTCCTGTGACCAGAGCGTAAATAGGCTGATTGTCAAAAACACGATTGACCAGTAATCCCAAAATACTGGCTGCCAGTATTTGTGGTAATACAATAAAAAAGTTGGAAATGCCCATATACACACCCATTTTATTAAATGGAATGGCGTTAGACAGCAATACATAAGGCATGCCCAAAATTGACGCCCAGGCAAACCCGACGCCTATCATTGATACCATCAACCAGTCAGGATCCTGGATAAACATAAAGGAAACAAATCCGCTACCACCCAATATCAGGTTAAACATATGTGTCACGCGCAAATTAGTTTGACGTACCATAGCGGGTATGAGAATTGCCGCCACAATGGTAGCTGCGTTATAGGTTGAATTTAATATTCCCGCCCAGTTAGCCCCCTGGTTATACAATGCGTCAGTGGGATCATGGCTGCCAAAATGATGACCGGTCACCGCAGCGGTCATATAAGTCCACATGGCGAAAAACGGGAACCAGGAAAAAAACTGTACAAAGGCTAGTTGCTGCATGGTTTGCGGCATGGAAAACAGATCCTGCATTATCATGGTAAAACCATTGCCTGCAGGAAAGTGACTTAGCCAGTAGCCGCAACATAACTGGCATATTCCAAAGGCCAACACGCCACCACCAAGGATGAATAGTCCTTTGTCAAGGTTATCAATGTTGAGGCTGATGATAATTACCAGCGTGACACCGAACAAACTCCACAGACTACCACTCCGGTAATATTGATGAGGCTGTCGTGGCGGGCCAGTGTTTTCTGCGGAAGGTTCAGATTCGTCAGCTTCAGCGAAATTCTCCAGTTGTTCAGGCGAATATTCACCAGTTGTCACAAAGGTCCACAATACCGCAACCAGCATGACGGTCCCCCCAAAATAAAAAGCATATTTTACTGAGTCCGGAATAACGCCAGCTTCGGCACTGTTGCTGACGGCAAAACAGTTGGTTAATAACCAGGGCAGGGCTGATGCAATAACTGAAGCGACGCCGATAAACAAGGTTTGCATCGCATAACCTAACGGGCGTTGTTGCTTGGGTAACATATCGCCCACAAAGGCTCGTGTCGGCTCCATGCAGATATTGATTGATGCATCCATAATCCACAACATTCCCGCCGCAATCCATAATAATGGTGAGTTAGGCATAATAAATAACGCCAGGCTGGCGGCAATAGCGCCGCCCAGAAAGTAGGGGCTGCGACGACCAAAACGGTTCCAGGTATGATCGCTAAGATAACCTATTACAGGCTGGACGATTAAGCCGGTAATGGGGGCGGCAACAAATAGAATTGCCATATTACCGTACTCGGCACCCAGTGTTTCAAAGATGCGGCTGATATTGGCATTTTGCAAAGAAAACCCAAACTGAATACCAAAATAGCCGAAACACAGGTTCCAAATTTGCCAAAAACTCAATTCCGGTTTAGTTCGGCGCATCGACCCTCTCGCTTGTTATTTTATGATTCAAATGGTTGCGCTTACATTAATGTTTATTGGCGTTTTATAAGCATATAACTATTTGAATTTAAAAGCTTATACTAACTTTTTACCACAAGTTAACAGATCGCCCAGGGATCGGATGTTGAATACGTATGCAAACCGGTCAGATTGAGGTTATTCATGCACGACCTTCATGCCTAGCAGTTTGGCCTGGGCGGCGATTTCAGACAGGTATTGTTCGGTTTCTGCCGGTTTGATTTTGCCTGAGCTCATGCCCAGGTTACACCAGCTTGGATTGCATTTATCGTCATTATCCTTGAACACACAGCGATGCTTGTTGTCCGGTTGGAATACCAGTTGTACCGCCCACATGGCACCCAGTTTGCGCAATTTCATCTGAATTTCGCCGGGATTGGCAACACTGCTGATGGTTTCGCCATCTTTCCAGGACGGTATGTCGGCGTCCATAAAGGATTTGCCCTGCTCATAAAAAAGATCGGAAACGCTATTATCGGCATTAATATGACACACCCTGTAAGCATTGACTTCCTTAGGTCGTGATTTTTCCACTTCACGTAAAAATGACCAGGCTCGCTGTTCTGGTGAGGCGTTTTCGTTTAGCGATGTCTGGAATGACGAGGAAGGTTGTTGAGGTGTTTGGCATCCGGCCAGTATGAGTATGGAAAATGCGAATAATAGTGGCTTCTTCATTGTTGTGCACCTGCCGGGTTATTAGGGTTCAGTTTTAATGGAGTATCTCGATAGACAACCGTTGCTTCTTGGGCATACCAGCGACGACCAACGCATAGGAATTATCCATCATTCGTTCGATTTCTCCTTGCGGTACGGAGTTATCCAGTATTACCGTATTCCACTGTTGTTTGTTCATATGATAACCGGGAATGATGCTATTAAATATATCACGCAAAATAACCGCTTCATCAGGATCGCATTTGAGATTTAACCAATAATGATCCTTATTTCCTTTGCCTTTCGCCAAAGTGGCGAACATTTTGGTTTTCACCTTGAATACTTTTACATCTTTACCAAACGGATAATCAAGTGAGGTTGCCGGTTTGGACAGTAAATACTGTTCAATTTGTATTGAGTTCATGGCGCAGTCTCATTAGCTGTATCGGGACATATTTTCTTAATATAAGATAAGTTAACGGCGCTACAGTCAAGCCTATATGATCAGACCATACAAGGAGTCGCAGCAAAAGTGAAATGGTGGAATAGTATTTTGTCTGTTTTATTGTTGCTGTCTTTGGCTATCAACCTGTGGCTCTACTCTCAATTGGGTCATCGGCTTGAGGTCACATCTGATGCTATTCAGGACGAGTTACCCGGACCGAACAATAACCCGTTAACTATCAGCAAATCTCCCTCGTTAATTACCAAAATGCAACATACCGGACAACTTGACTCCCAGTTATTGGAGCAAGTATTGCGACAAACTGGTAACCAGCAAAAACAGCAGTGGTTGGCGCAAGTCAGACAATGGTTGGAGCAAGGCAAATATCAGCAGGTAAAAGCGTTTTTGCAGCTTTATCTGCAATATTATCCGCAAGATATTGATTTTCTGATGCTGGAAGCCGACTGTATGGTTAAAACCGAATTGCTGAGCCGGGCACTGGAACATTACTATCAGCTATTGGAATACCCGTTGTCCGATATTCAATATCAGCAAATACAATCAACTATTTATTCGCTGGCATTCGACACCATTAGTCAACTCAGGAAAGTTTATTCCTGGGATATTCTGGCTGCCTTTGTCGAGCCGTTATGGCAAATCGAGCCAACTAAACGCGAGTACATATTGGCATTAGCCGAAGCCTATTCGGCGTTATCCCAAGGTAACCTGATGGAAAGTACCTTGGCATCACTAGCATATGATGATCCAGATGCAATGCAGATCCGGCAGCATTACGCACGACTGATACAGCAAGCTGAGCCGCTTGATGAAATTGAGCTGTCAACAGAACGTTTCAATCGTCAACGGCCGATAAAATTGCAACAGTTTGGAGACCAATTTGTGGTGCCCGCAGTGTTAAATCGCAATAAAATCAATTTATTAATTGATACGGGTGCTTCAATGACCGCTATCTCGCAGCGGCATTTTATACGTAACCAAGGTCACTACCAGGCCCGTTTTATTGGTCGTTTTTCGGTACATACTGCCTCCGGTGAGGAAACTGCACCTATGTATCAGTTTGCCCAACTCGCCATTGGTGAGCATGTGGTTAACAACATTACTCTGGTGGTTTTGCCGATGAGCGGATTTGAAAGTTCCGATGGCTTATTGGGAATGAACTTTCTGCGTGAATTTGATTTTAAAATAGATCAGCAAGTTGGCTTATTGTATTTACTGGGGATATAAAAAAAGGGCTTACGCCCTTTTTTGATTAAATGAAATCCGGTTATACGAGGGGATTCCGACATTCGGTGCGGATACCACGACGATTGCCTTCGGTATAGAGATGAACATTCAAGGTTATGTTGTGCAATTGCTGCCAAAGCATCTGTTTGTCCACGCCAGGGCAAATAGATACCTGCATATATTCTTGCAAATTGGCCTTATTCATTTCTAACTCACCGGGAGCTTCGATATACGCATTGATGGTGCCGTTAAACGCACGGGCGCCCTTGTAATACCAATTGCTGCGGGTCAGGGAGGTATAAAAGACCCCGTTAACAATTTTTAGGGTATTGTCCGGTACTGATGCTGAGGGAGCATCGCCTTCAGGCGTTGAGGCATAAGTCTGGCCTTGCATACAGCCAGACTGGGTGAGTAACGTAACTACAGCTAACAATAGCATCGCTGCTATTTTTCCAGTCTTGAACGGGATCGTTGTTGCCATTGATTACACCTCTTATTACTCTCAGATTGGCTATCGGCAAGCTGCAATAAAACTAAAGTAAATTGATAAAAATTTTGGTGAAGGTGACTTGGTCATGTTTTATCGAGTAAAATATTGCCCTTCATATCGGCACTAATGTCATAGGTGTTATGTACAAATTTCTCAGTTTTTTATTAATGGCAAAGGTCAAGATCCTGTCGCATTTATTTTATCGTGGTAGCAGAACCTGGCTGAGTGATGAGCGGGAAGAGTCCTTTAGTAAAGTGAAACTTATCGTTTTCCTTAATCACACCAGTTTATTTGAGCCTCTTTTTATCCGCTTTGCCAGTTGGCGTCTGGTCTGGGATATTGCGCACAAAGTGGTGGTGCCGGGGGCCGACATAACCATGAAGCGTCCTTTGGCCGGCAAAATGCTTAAGGCATTGTTACCCGAGGCAATCCCTATTACGCGCAAAAAAGATGAATCGTGGCAGCACTTTTTGTCCCATGTCAGTCATGACGTTATTACCGCTATTTTGCCGGAAGGGCGAATGAAACGCCCCAATGGTCTGGATAAACATGGTAAACCAATGAACGTGCGTGGTGGTGTGGCGGAAATACTGGAGCGCTTGCATAAAGGCAAGATCCTGTTTGTTTACAGCGGTGGACTGCATCACATTCAAAGTCCAGGAGACAAGTTACCACGCTTGTTTAAAACCATATCAGCTAATCTGGAACTGGTGGATATTGCTAAATACAAGTTACAACTGGAAAAACTGGCAGAGAAAAGTTTTAAAGCCAAAGTGATGGCTGATATGGACAGGCGCTTGCTAGAATTTGTGCCCTAAAAATCGACTTTTTTGCGCAGTTGTTTCTTTTGGCCGGATTTGGTTTTGCTGTCCATTCGTTTGGTCTGTGAGGCTTTACTGGGTTTGGTTGGACGGCGTGCTTTTTGGGTTTTACCGGCCTGTAAAATAATCTCGACCAGCCGTTGCTGGGCGTCCTGACGATTCATGTCCTGAGTGCGATGGGCCTGCGCTTTAATTACCAGAATACCGTCTTGAGTCACGCGTGAATCTTTCATCGCCAGTAATTTTTGTTTGTAAAAATCCGGTAAGGAAGAAGCATTGATATCAAAACGGAGATGAATCGCCGAGGCGACTTTATTAACATTTTGTCCTCCCGCACCCTGAGCGCGGATGGCCGTCATATCTATTTCATCGTCTGCCAGGACAATAAAGTCGTTAACTCTAATCATCAGAAATTAAGGTAGTACCTTTTTATAGGGTTTAACCGTGACCTTGGCATAGACACCCGCGTCAATATAAGGGTCGTTATCCGCCCATTGCTGTGCTTCAATCAGGCTTGAAAATTCAGCCACCACCAATGAACCGCTAAAACCGGCTTCGCCCGGATCGCCGCTGTCAATGGCTGGAGTGGGGCCAGCAATCAGCAATCGACCTTGCTGTTTAAGTTGTTGTAATCTTTCCAGATGATCCGGGCGCGCTTTCAAACGCGCCTGCAAAGAATTAGCTCGGTCTTCGGCGTAAATCATATACCACATTATTATTTTTTCTCTTGTTCGTTCGAGTGCTGGTCTGTGGGCAGATAGCGGTACAGGTAGGCAATGGTCAGCACGGTAAATACCAGACTGGCGGCGGTCATCCAGAATACCTTGAAATTCACCCATTGTTCTTGCGTGTATTCATAGGCTACCAAAAGATTAACGATGGCCGCTAGCAGGAAAAAGATGCCCCAGGCCAGATTAACCCGGTTCCAGATATTATCCGGCAGCTGAATAGCCGATTCCATCATTTGTTTTAACGCAGGGCGCTTAATGATTTGACTACCAAATAACACTGCGGCAAATATCAGATAAACCACTGTAGGTTTCCACATAATGAAAGTTTCATCGCGCAGGAACAGGGTAAAACCACCAAATATCATCACTATGGCAAAGAAGATCCATTGCTGTTTGGTGATTTGTTTTTTTAAAATATAGGTCACTACGAGTTGCAGTGTAAAAGCGATCATCAGGGCACCGGTTGCCCAGAAAATATCATGTGTCTTATAAAACACGAAAAATATCAGCAGCGGTAAAAACTCGACTAAAGCCTGCATCTGGATCCTCTAGTTATAAAGCAGTTCGGTTCGGATACTAACACAGTTTGACCGACTGGTTAGCTATCCGTTCCGATAACTTTGTTTCACCTTGTTGCAGCTTTCATTTGCCGGACAAAATCAGCCAATTTGCTGTGTAAGGCGCTCTTGTCGGACAAATTATCATTGATAATGTTAACCGTGGCTGAACCCGCAATCGCCCCCGCAGCGCCTGCCGCAATGGCGGCTTTTACATGCTCGGGTTTGGATATACCAAAACCTATTATGGCTGGAGCGGCATGGTGTTGATTGAGTTTATTGACCAGTTCGGTGACCGGTGTGGTCGCTGTCGATTCGGTGCCAGTTACACCGGCGCGCCCCAACAAATATGTATAACCTTGAGTATTGCGAGCAATGTCGGCTAAGGCATCTTCACTGGCATTGGGCGGAGCAATTAATATCTGTTTTATGCCGTGCTCACGGGCAGCGAGTCGGAAAGGCTCTCCCTCACGCAGTGGTACATCGGCTAACAGAATTGAATCTACGCCATGTTGTGCCGCGGTTTGGTAAAAAGCGTTAATGCCGCGTTTAAACACCAGATTGCTGTACAGTAATAGTCCAATGGCAATATGTGGATAGCGCTGTCGAACCCGCTGGATAATGTCAAAACAGTCATCGGGACGAATATGTTGTCCCAGCGCTCGAATACTGGCCAGCTGGATGGTGGGGCCATCGGCGATAGGATCAGAATAGGGAAAGCCCAGTTCTAATGCGTCGGCTCCATTGTCGACCAAGGTACAGATGATCTCGAAGCTGGTATCGATATCCGGATCGCCTAACATCACGAAGGGCACAAAAGCGCCTTCATTTTTGGTTTTAAGCTGGTTGAATAAATCGGCATATCTGTCCAAGGTATTATTCTCCACTTTGATGTTCTCCCTTCAGGATCTTTTGTACATGATCAATATCCTTGTCACCCCGGCCGGATAGGTTTACTACGATAATGGTCTCTTTATCCGCTTGCTCGGCCATTTTTAGGGCATGAGCCAAAGCATGGGAGGATTCTAAAGCGGGAATAATCCCTTCCTTGCGGGCCAATAACTGAAACGCTTCCAGCGCTTCATCATCGGTTACCGAAGTATACTGGGCTCGACCTATATCGTGTAAATGGGCATGCTGTGGCCCCACTGCCGGATAATCCAGTCCGGCCGACACCGAATAGGATTCTTCTATCTGACCATCTCGATCTTGCATAATGTAACTGTGCGCGCCGTGTAATATGCCGGAACTGCCGGTGGCAATAGCGGCGCCATGCTGATTGGTGTCGATGCCTTTTCCGGCAGGCTCAACACCAATTAATGCCACTTCCGGTGAGTCAATAAAATCGGCAAATATACCGATGGCGTTGGAACCACCACCCACGCAAGCGACAATAGAATCGGGTAAGCGTCCCTCTTTTTGGATGATTTGTTCACGCACTTCCTCGCCAATCATGCGATGAAATTCGCGCACTATTGTGGGGAAAGGATGAGGTCCGGCTGCGGTGCCTAGCAAATAATGGGCGTTTTCATAGCTGCCTGACCAGTCCCGCAAAGCTTCGTTGACGGCGTCTTTCAAGGTGCCGGAACCGGCATCCACAGGGATCACTTCAGCGCCCATCAAACGCATCCGGAACACATTTGGGGCTTGGCGTTCCACATCCTTGGCGCCCATGTAAATGCGCGCTTTCAAACCTAACAGCGCACAGGCCAGTGCTGTGGCGGTGCCGTGTTGCCCGGCTCCGGTTTCAGCAATCACGTGGGTTTTGCCCATGCGTTTGGTAAGCAAGGCCTGTCCTAAAACCTGATTGGTTTTATGCGCACCACCGTGTAACAGATCTTCGCGTTTTAAATACAGACTGACCTTAGGGTTACTGACGATATTCCTGACTTTGGTCAGTGGTGTCGGTCGACCTGCATAATCTTTTAGCAGGCTGATAAATTCTTGCTGGAATTCGGGATCCTGCTGGGCGTCGATAAATGCCTGTTCAAGTTGATCCAGGGCGGGGATGAGTAGTTCCGGTACGTACATCCCGCCGTACTGGCCAAATTTGGGATCGAGTTTATTGCTCATGCTGTCCTCAATATGTTCTTAATTCGCTAAATAATTCGCTAATTCGGGTTACGTCTTTTTGCCCAGGTTGACTCTCTACACCGGAGTTAACATCCAGAATGGCAGCTCCAATGATTGCGGCTGACCTGATATTTTGCGGGCTTAATCCACCGGCCAGTATCAGGCTGGATTTATCTGCCAACTGCGACAGTAACTGCCAGTTGAAACTTTGTCCGGTGCCGCCGGTCTGCTGGCCTATTTGGCAATCCAGCAAAAAGTAGTCAACGTTGGTATTATCCAATTCAGGTAATCGCGTGGTGACACCTTTGGCCTGCCATATTTCAACATCAATCGGCAACTGCTGCCTTAGCTGATCAATATAATCCTGATCTTCGCCGCCATGCAGTTGAACAGCGGATAGATTTAATCTAGTCACAGCTTCCAGTAAAAATTCGACAGGCTGGTTAACAAACACGCCGACATAATCCTGTGGGGCATTATCGGTAATCTGTTTGGCTTGCGATAAACTGATACAACGTGGTGATTTTTCAGCAAAGATCAGACCGGCATAGCTGGCAGGAGATTGTTGTACTTTAATGCCATCTTCTTTATTGGTAATACCGCAAATTTTCACCTTGCCGTACAGCAGTTTTTGTACTGCTTTGGCGACATTCTGTTCGGCCATCAAACTACTGCCAACCAAAAAGCCATTGACCACCGGAGCCAGTTTGCGCACATCACTATGGGTATAAATACCAGACTCGCTGATTAAAATCGCGTCTTTAGGCAGTAATGGTGCCAAACGGAAGGTGGTATTTAAATTAGTGCTTAAATCACGTAAATCGCGATTATTGATACCGATGATTTTGGCGCCCAGACGGCAGGCTCGATGGGCCTCTTGCTCATTGCTGACTTCTGTCAGTACATCCAGTCGATAACGTTCTGCCAGGTTCGCCATTTCGGTGTAAGTGGTGTCATCCAGTACCGATAACATCAGTAAAATCGCATCAGCGTTGTGGTAGCGAGCTAAGTGCACCTGATAGGGATCGATAAAAAAATCTTTATTCAGTACCGGTTGGGAAACCCGTTCGCGCACGTAGCGCAAATAATCAAAACTGCCGGAGAAATATTTTTTATCGGTTAATACTGAAATGGCTGCCGCATAAGGCGAATAGGCGGCAATAATTTCATCCAGATCGAAGTTTTCCCTGATTAGGCCTTTAGAGGGAGATGCCTTTTTACATTCCAGAATAAAACCGGCATTAGGCTGGCTAAGGGCAGCAAACATACTTCGGTCAGACGGAGTTAAGGTTTTGATAAAACTGTCCAACGGTAACTGCTGTTTCAGTTTGACCAGCTCTTCGGCTTTATTGGCACAGATTTTTTCCAATACATTAGCCACGGCTGATCTCCGCTGCTAGATTGATGGTTTGTATCGCTTTACCTGATTTGATGGTTGCAAGTGCCATATCCGTACCTTGTTTCAGATTATCTACTTTACCGGTCAACTTAAGCAGCATTGCCACATTTGCTGCCACCGCAGCGTTATGAGCTGGTTGGCCTTGACCCTCCAGGATGGCTTGAATCAACTGCCTATTATGCTCAGGATCGCCGCCTTTAATCGCTTCCAATGGATATTCCTGTAAACCAAATTCAAGCGGATAAATGGTTTCGGCATTCATGTCACCATCTTGCAAGGTGACAATTTCGGTCGGACCGTGCAGCGCAACTTCATCCAGCCCACTGCCATGCACCAATAGCGCATTTTGATAGCCCAGCAGTTTGAGTGTTTGCGCAAAGGGCATCAATAAATCGGCGTGGTAGACACCAATCATAATGTGACTGGGCCGTGCCGGATTCACCAACGGCCCCAGTAGATTGAAGATGGTGCGACTTTTCAGCGTTTGTCTGACATTCATCGCGTGTTTGATGCCTGCATGGTAGCGAGGGGCAAACAGAAAGCACAAGTTAGCTTCGTCCAGACATCGTTTGGCGGTTTGCGGTTCCATCATCAAGTTAAGGCCAAAGGCGGTAAACAAGTCGGCAGAGCCTGATTGACTGGATACACTGCGGTTGCCATGTTTAGCCACTTTAACCCCACAGGCTGCAGCAACAATGGCAGAGGCCGAAGAGATATTAATGGTGTTGTGACCGTCGCCTCCGGTACCGACAATATCGGCAAAGTCATAATCAGGGCGCTTAAACGCCGTGGCATTGTCGATTAGTGCGGCTGCCGCTCCCGCCAGTTCTGCCGGCGTTTCACCCTGGAACTTCAGCGCGGTTAGCATGGCAGATAACAGGATTTCGTCGATTTCCCCTTGAACCACCTGGCTGAAAAATGTCTGGCTTTGTTGCTGTGACAGCGGATTACCTTGATAGAGTTGTTCAAATAAATTGTGCATATCATGCGTCCTTGGCAAGAAATTGAATACTTTGGGTCAGCAACAGACTGCCCTGACTGGTCAGAATTGACTCCGGATGAAACTGGAATCCGAGCATTTTGTCCTGTGGTTGATACACTGCCATGGGGATATCGGCAAAGCTGGCCAAGGTTTGTAAATTGTCAGGTAATCTAGTGGCCATCAACGAATGGTAGCGGGCGACCGGCAAGGGGTGCTGCAATCCGGCAAACATTTTGTCACCGCAATGCTGAATCAGCGAGGATTTGCCGTGGATCACTTCGGATGACTTTCCGACTGAGCCACCATAATGTTCGACAATAGCCTGATGACCCAGGCAGATGCCCAAAACCGGAAAAAGCCCCTGAACCTGCTTTAATAATTCGGGCATACAGCCCGCAGCGGAAGGTGTGCCGGGACCCGGGGACAAAATTAATATCGCCCGATTGCCAACTTGCTGCATTTTTTCAACAATTTTGTCGGCGCTGACATTATTGCGATAAACCTGCATGGCGTAACCCAGCTTGCGCATTTCATCCACCAGGTTGTAACTGAAGGAATCAAAGTTATCCAGTAAAAATAAGGTAGGCGCAGTTTGACTAGACATTGTTGGAGCCTCCAATATGGCTGGATGGTGCATCATGTGCGGCCACAATAGCGCGGATTACCGCCTGAGCCTTACTGCGCGTTTCATTAGCTTCGGATTGCGGATCGGAATCATATACCACGCCGGCTCCCGCCTGAATATGTGCCATGCCGTTTTTGACAAAGGCGGAACGGATCACGATACAGGTATCCATATCACCCTGGCCATTGAGGTAACCGACAGCACCGCCGTAACTGCCACGCCGTTGTTTCTCGACTTGACGAATCAGTCCGGCAGCACTGACTTTGGGCGCGCCGACCAGCGTGCCCATATTCATACAGGCCTGATAGGCATGCAGCGCATCCAGATCGTGGCGTAGTTGTCCTACAACTCGTGATACCAGATGCATCACTTGCGAATAGCGGTCCACCTGGAGTAGGTCACTGACATAACGGCTGCCCGGTTCACACACTCGGGCCAAATCATTACGGGCAAGATCTACCAGCATAATATGCTCGGCTTTTTCTTTTTCGTCCTGGCGCAAGTCCAGTTCAATACGGCTATCCAGATCCGGATCGATCTCGCCTTTGCTGTTAAACCCCCGCGGCCGGGTACCTGCAATAGGATATATTTCAACCTGATTGGACTCGCGATGATATTTCAGCGCCGATTCAGGCGAGGCACCAAACAAACAAAAGTCTCCATCTTGCAAATAAAACATATAGGGGCTGGGATTTTGCAGTTTGAGCTGCTGGTAAGTGAGATAGGGATTAGGGCAGGGCAGGCTGAAAATACGTGATGGCACCACCTGAAAAATATCGCCGCATAGAATGTGTTGTTTTAACAGGCCGACATCCTGTTTGTATTGTGCGTCGCTTTTGTCTATTTGCAGCTGGTCGAGCGTTACGGTTTGTTCTGGTTTGTCGTCAATCTCGTGGACTTGGCTAATTTGTTGCTGAATATGCTCCAGCCGCTGGCTGACAATAAAATATTGATTGGCCACCTCAGATCCGCTAAATACGCTGCCAATGACGTCAGTGGTTTGCTGTTGGTGGTCAATTAGGATTAGCGTCTCAGCCAGATAGAAAACAAAATCGGGGCAGCTGTTTAAACTATCCGGGACGTCGGGTAATTTTTCAAAGGTGGCCAGCATATCGTAAGCAAAAGCCCCGCCTAAAAATAACGCATCAGGATGATCGCGTAGCGGCTTTATTTGCTGGATAATATGTCGCAGGGTATCAAAAACCGACTGTGCTTTGAGGCGCGAATCTTCATCCAGGTCGGCCTCGACAGCGTTGAATGACAATACCAGTTGTTTGTCGGTCAATTCGGCTGTGGCATTACTGCAATGTTGCTGCAGCAAGCTAAGTACTGCGGTGCCATTATCGGTTAAAGCGCTACAGGTTACCTGATTACCATTGCATTCCAACCTGACGGCAGCGTCGACTAAAATCAAACTTTGCAGATCGTCTTTGCTGTTGATTTCTGCCGATTCCAGCAACAGATTATGCTGCCGCTTCGAGCAGAGCTGACGGTACAAGCTCAGTGGTTCGGCGACGTAGGGAACCGAGCGTATCAGACTCTCTACCTTGCCGGGTTGTTGGCTTAATTGGGATAAACTCATTGCACATCTCGTTATTTTATTAGTCGTTAAAACTGAACTTTAATTGCAAACTGAAACAAAAAAGGCCCGCATTATGCGAGCCTTGATACCTTTTTAAACACAAAAGCATACTACCCGCTAGGACAGGGAGTGCCACCACCAGATAATTAACTGACAAAAGTTTGTGTTTAAGTTCATTTTCGTTGTGCCGAATCAGGTATAATGCGTTGTAACTTCGATGCCCTATAGAAGAATTCAAATCGCATTCAATGTCAATAGCGAGACAACAAATTAACCTGTTTCAGGGGACTTGTTTTGCTATAAGTTATAATTTTATTTTAATGATAAGGCTTTTACATTATCCCAATGAAGATTGATTTACATTGCCACAGCCATTATTCCGACGGTCGTTTAACCATCCCGGAATTGATCGATCGTGCGCATAATATGCAAGTCGACGCTCTGGCCATTACCGATCACGATACAGTAGAGGGTATTGCAGAGGCGGTGGCTTATCAGCAACAGCAAAAACGGCCAATGGCTATTGTGCCGGGCGTCGAACTGTCCACTGGTTGGCATGGTTTTGATATTCATGTACTGGGCTTGAATGTGGACTATCAGGATGAGATATTTTTACAACGTTTGGCCGAGCAAGGGCAAAACCGTCTGCAGCGGGCACAAAAAATCGGTGAAAAGTTGGCTAAAGCCGGTATTGACGACTGTTTTGAACAAGCCCGTCAGTTGGCTGGCGTCGGGCAGGTCACCCGCGCACACTTCGCCCGAGTGTTAGTGCAACGCGGAGTGGTGGATACAATGGAAAAAACCTTCAAGAAATATCTGGGTAAAGGCCAGCGTGCTCACGTTAAACCCGTCTGGATTAGTATTGAACAAGCCATAGACTGGATCCATGACGCGGGCGGAAAAGCAGTGCTGGCCCATCCCGGCCACTATGACTTATCAGCCAAATGGCTGCGGCGTTTGATAGTTGAGTTTAAACAATCCGGCGGTGATGGAATGGAAGTGATCCATAGCCACCTTTCGCCACAAGCCAAAAAGCAGATGCGTGATTATAGCCTTGAATATGATCTACAGGCCTCGGCTGGTTCGGATTTTCATTTTCCCAATCGCTGGACCGAGCTGGGCAAAAATCTTTCGCTTCCACAAGATGTTGTGCCAATATGGCAGGACTGGACATTTCAACCATTGTCTAATCAGGAACAAGTGTGAGTCAGTTTTTTTATATACATCCGGATAATCCTCAACAGCGTTTATTGCGCCAGGCTTGCGAACTTATTCGCAAGGGTGGCGTGGTGGTTTATCCAACCGATTCCGGTTATGCCATCGGCTGTCAGATGGATGACAAAAATGCGCTGGAGCGATTATGCCGTATTCGCCAAATCGAGAAAGAACATAAATTTACCCTGATGTGTAAGGATATGTCGGAGTTGTCTATTTATGCCAAAGTGGATAATCAGGCCTTCAGACAAATCAAAAATAACACGCCTGGGCCTTATACTTTTGTATTAAAAGCCACCAAGGAAGTGCCAAACCGATTGCAAAATCCCAAACGTAAAACCATTGGTATCAGGGTGCCGGATAACCATATTGCCTTGGCTTTGCTGGAGGAGTTTGGTGAACCTTTGATGTCTACCTCATTAATCTTGCCGGGTAACAGCTTTGCCGAGTCGGACCCCGATGAAATACGGGATAAATTGGAAAAACAGGTGGACTTGATTATCCATGGCGGCTTTTTAGGTGAGCAGCTGACTACAGTGGTCGATATGTCCGAAGGTTATGCGGAAGTCATACGTCATGGTTCTGGTGATGCCAGCGTCTTTGGTTAGTTTGATGTTGCCGTTATTGGGCTGGAATTGGCGTTAGTTATGGCTGAAGCAGATAGCACTATTCAAATCCAGCAACCTTTACCGCTGGCTTTTATTAACGGTGAAGCGCTACTGGAAAAACCGGAAGACTTGTATATTCCACCGGACGCACTGGAAGTGATTCTGGAAGCCTTTGAGGGCCCGCTAGATTTGTTGCTGTATTTGATCCGCAAACAGAAATTCGAGATTGTCGATTTACCTGTCTACCAGATAACCCGCCAGTATATGGAATATGTCGAATTGATGAAGGATATCAAGCTGGAATTAGCTGGTGAATACCTGCTGATGGCGGCGATATTGGCTGAAATAAAATCGCGTCTATTGTTACCCCGACATAACGAAGATGACGAAGACGAAAGCGACCCCCGAGCGGAGTTGATTCGCCGTCTGCGCGAGTATGAAGCTGTCAAACAGGCAGCTGAACAGCTGGACTTGTTACCCCGTGAAGAACGGGATTTATATGTAGCTAATGCCCAGACTCACGAGAGTTGCCAACCTGCCCGGATCTTGCCTGAAATAGCCCTGCAGGATTTGGTCTTTGCCATGCAAGTTGCAATGCGCCGTGCCAGTGCTTTTGAACATCACCATATTGCCCCGGAAGCATTATCCACTCGAGAGCGCATGTCAGCCATTCTGGATCAAATCAGTCACAGTCAATATTGCAGTTTTCAACAGTTTTTTACAGCAGATGAAGGCAAAGCCGGCGTGGTGGTTACTTTTCTGGCTATTTTAGAGCTGGTCAAAGAATCGTTAATTGAGCTGGTGCAGGCCGAGCCTTTTACTGATATTCACGTTAAAATGGCAAGTTAGATGGCGAAGATAAACGATCAACAGCTTAAGCAACTCGTCGAGGCAGCGATATTTGTTGCAGATCAGCCTGTCAGCGCAGAACGTTTACTGGAGACGGTGCTGGATGGTCTGGATGTCACTAAAAAGAGATTAGTGGCGATTATGGATGCGCTGCAACTGGATTATCAGGTACGCGGCATCCAGCTGGTTAAGGTGGCGTCCGGTTACCGTTTTCAGTCACTGGACAGTTTAAGCCCCTGGCTGGCGAAAATGTGGCAAGAACAGGCTCCTCGCTATTCCAGAGCCTTACTGGAAACGCTGGCACTGATTGCCTATCGGCAGCCCGTTACCCGTGGCGATATTGAAGATGTGCGCGGCGTATCGGTGAGCAGCCATATAATGAAAACCCTCAGTGAACGAGGATGGATTAAAGTAGTCGGGCATAAAGAGGTGCCCGGCAGACCCGCGTTATACGCGACCACCAAGGAATTTCTGGATTATTTTTCCCTTTCCGGCTTATCGGAATTGCCTGATATTGAAGCTTTTGAATACCAGGTGGAATCTGAAATGCAAACAGAATTGGTTATCTCGCCAGAGCCTGACGAACAACAAGTACATTAAATTATGAGTGAAAAATTACAGAAAGTGTTGGCGAATGCTGGCGTCGGTTCCAGAAGAGAAATGGAAAAATGGATCGAGCAGGGGCGAGTCTCCGTGGACGGACAAGTTGCTACTCTGGGAGATAGAGTAGAAGGAACTGAGCAAATCAGGGTAGATGGACATTTGCTGGATAAAAACAACCAGCAGCAGATTTGTCGGGTGATCATGTATAACAAGCCGGAAGGCGAAATGTGTACTCGCCACGATCCTGAAGGCCGCCCGACGGTATTTGATCGCATTCCGCGTATCAAGACGGGGCGCTGGATAGCGGTAGGACGTCTGGATATCAACACCAGCGGTTTACTGTTGTTTACTAATGACGGTGAATTGGCCAATCGTTTGATGCATCCCAAACATGAAGTGGAGCGCGAATATGCAGTACGGGTGTTTGGTAACGTTGAACCAAGTATGTTGGCTAAACTGAAAAAAGGCGTCAAGCTTGAAGATGGAGAAGCCAAATTCCTGACCATCCGACCCAGACCTACGGATGATGAAAGTCTTAACCAGTGGTTTAACGTCACGTTAACAGAGGGGCGTAATCGCGAAGTCAGACGTTTATGGGAATCACAAGGTTTACAGGTAAGTCGTTTGATTCGAGTCCGCTATGGCGATCTTGAGCTGGAAAAGCGTTTGCCACAAGGCGCCTGGCTGGAGCTGGATCTGGAGCAGTTAAACTATTTGCGCAAGTCCGTTCAACTTGATGCCGAGACTGAAACAATGCTGGATGAGCGGCAAAGTAAGCTGGATCATGTGCGTATAAGCCGGATGCGCCGCTCGGTTAAAAAACACAAGGTGACTCAGAAACGTGCTTCCGCTTCAGACAAAGCTCAGCAGAAAACGGTAGATACCGCTAAACCGAAAGCCACTTCGGCTCGTAATAAACCCCGAAAAGGACCAAAACCCAAGGCCAGAACCCGGGAGGGGCAGTAATAAAATAGCGACGAGTGGCGAGCTTCGGGCGACGAGCTAAAAGATATAACCAATACTCTCGCCGAGATCGCAAAGGTGTAAAGAAAAAATTATTCACCAAAGAGACGCAGAATTCACAGAGAAAGAAAAAGCGGTAGTGGTGGGTTAATTATTTTAGCCCGAAGCTTGAAGCTCGAATTTATTTCTGCGCTTCGATATATTGACCATTCACACCGATGCTTTCATCGGCCAGTAAATATAGATAAGGAGTCATGATATCTGCGGGAGCTTTAATAGAATTGCTGTCCTCGGCAGGGTAAGCCCTAGTGCGCAATTTGCTTTGGGTTGGCCCAGGATTAATAGAATTAAAGCGGATAGTGCTGTTGGCGTATTCATCGGCCAATATTTGCATCATGCCTTCGCTGGCAAATTTGGAAACAGAGTAACATCCCCAATAGGCACGGCCTTTTTTTCCGACACCAGAAGAAGTGAATACCACCGAAGCAGATTGAGCTTTGTTTAAAACCGGTAACAAAGCTTTTAGCATTAAAAACTGACTGTGCAGGTTGATTTGCATCACTTCCTGCCACTCATCTTCAGGTATCTGTGCAAACGGACGCAACGTACCCAATATACCTGCATTGAGCACTAACCCATCAAGTGCACCAAACTGGTCTTCAATGGTATTGGCCATATCCAGATAGTGTTTGCCTGTCGCACCTTGTAAATCAAGTGGCACAATAGCGGGCTCTGGCCCATTGTTGCTGATAATTTGATCATAAACTGCTTCCAGTTTGGCAACGGTACGCCCGAGTAAAATAACCGTTGCACCTTGTTTGGCACAATCCAGCGCCAGTTGTTTACCAATTCCATCACCACTGCCAGTGATGAGAATTGTTTTGTTGCTCAGGGCTTCGGGTTTTATCGAATAGTTCATCTATCTTTATTCATCAGCATTTTAAATTGCGCGCAATTCTAGCATTACTGGAAAGGTGGATGGGGATTTTTTGATTGAAAAAAGGGTGGATATTGTCTTGAGGATGACGGGAATAAGCTGTACATGCATATGCTGGCATCAGGGATAAAATTACTATTACAAATTATTAACAAACCTTTGCAATATCTTGATAAAGCCAATAATATTGGTCTATCTCTAACTGGTCGTACATGTTGGCTCTGCCGGTAACAGAAGCGGTAAGAAGTGTGACAACTGTCTGTACTCTACAAGTATGACAAATAATAAAAAAAAGAATTTTTAGGAGTCGTAATGAAAAAATTGTTAATTAGTTCAGCGATTGCAACCGTTCTGGGTTTGACTGGCTGTGGCGGAGAAACTCTCAAAGAAGCACAGGATAACGCTGCAACCACTCCGGCTAAACCTTATGCCCGGGTAGTCTTCGATCCAGCAGCCAGCAATGTCAATATCCCCAACGACTTGTTGATGATCCCGGACGGGAATTTATTTGATTTTACCCTGAATATTCTAGGTGATGATGTGGTTGATCCCGCAGACCCACAATATGCGTTAGGCGCGCTGGATGGTTGGTCTACCCATCATCCGTTTGTGATCAATGTTGACGTACCTGCAGGGGTTGAAATTGATGCGGCATCAGCGTCCGCATCCGGCTCTGTACGTTTATATGAAGCCGAACAGGTACTGGAAAGTGATGCGCCTATCTGTCAGGCCATTGCGGCAGAAGTACAGGCACCGGGACTCCCTTGTTTGCTCGGCCCTGAATTGCAATTCGGGGTTGATTTTGCTACTCAGAAATCTGCTGCCGGTGTGATCACTGTTGTACCGTTAAAACCGTTGAAACCGGGACAAGGTTATATGTTGGTCGTGACAGACCAACTTAAAGATTCTGAAGGACGTTCGGTAAAAGGCTCTACAACATGGGAGCTGGCGACACAGGATCCTGAAACTCATCCACTGGGCTCTGCCGATCAGAAACAATTGCAGAGTATTCTGGATTTCTTTGTGACTTTGCTAAAAGGTGAAGGCCTGGATCGTGATGAAGTCTCCTATGCGGCCTATTTTTCAACTCAGTCTGCCGGTACAGTATTAAGTACGGTTAAACAATTGCAAGTTGGCCCATTTGCACAGGCGTTTGCTGCGGCAATGGCACAAACCGGTGGCGATGTAGCGGCATCTCAACAAGCTGCAGCCGCTTATCTACCCGCAGTCACTATTGACGACGCGGCGGTGCCTGATGTATTTACTGCCTTTAAAGCTACTGGCGTGATTAGCGCTGAACAAGTAGCAGGCTTAGCTCAATTGGGCCTGAATGATTGTGCCTCAGTCGCGGCAGGAACCCAGTCAAGCAATCCGGTGGTCGCAGGTACAGCAGCACAAATGGTGGGTTTCTGTGCCTCGAATCTTAAGCAGGGTAGTATCACTCTACCTTATTATTTGAGTACCACTAATCCTCTTGGTGATTGGTGGAGAGGTGCTTGTACCGGTGGTTCAGTATTACAATCCCTGGGTGCTGAAGTGGTGGGTAACTTAGTTGCTAATGGCGCGGTTGGCAGTAACAACGATCTATGTCAGGTAGCTTCCGAAGGGCAGTTAATGGATCTTAATCTGGCTGCTATTGGTATTAACGATCCACGTAATCTGACCAAGTACAGCCCAATTCCTGCCACTAACTCGATGCAAACATTGGACGTACAAGTGACGGTACCTAACGAGATGATCGTCGGAATGACCAAACCTGCTGCCGGTTGGCCAGTGATTATTTTGCAACACGGTATTACCTCTAAAAAAGAAGATATGCTGGCAATAACGGGGGCTTTATCTGCGGCTGGATTTGCCACAGTCGCTATTGATCACCCTTTACATGGCAGTCGCGGTATGACCATTGACGGCCAGGTGGTAAATGCCTCTGGCGGCTATGGCGGAGCACCAACAGATTACTTGAACCTGTCTAGTTTGTTAACCGCGCGGGATAATTTACGTCAAAGTATTGCCGATATTCTTGGTTTACGTCTGGGACTTAATGCCAATGTGGATATGACGAATCCTGCTAACCATTTACTGGATGGCAGTAATGTGTCTTTTGTCGGTCACTCGTTGGGGGCCATTGCCGGAACAGGCGCTGTTGCGCTGGCCAATAGCAGTCTGGGTGGTGATTTGGCTGCATTTGATACTATGTATGCGTTAAAAGCTGCGACCCTGGCTAATCCGGGTGGTGGTCTTGGCGGATTTCTGCTTGAGTCCCCGGCATTTGCTAACCTGATTAAAGGCAGTTTGATGGCAGCGTCTTCCCCGGATTTTGTGGCTGCACTTACTCAATATATGCAGGCTAACCAAATTCCGGAAGCGACTGGCGAAGTATTAGCAGGATTTTTCCCGGTGTTTTATTCACAACTGACAGCGGAACAAAAAGCTGAAGTGGATGGCACCTTTGCCCAGTTCTCCTTTGCTGCGCAAACCGTTATTGATGCCGGTGACCCGAATAACTATGTCGGAATGGTTGCGGCTAACGGTACTCCAATACATATGATTGAAGTGGTGGGGGGAAATCCTGACGATCAAGGAGGTACCTTCCTGCCAGATCAGGTGATACCTAATACGACCAGTTTGCCTCTGGCCGGTACAGAACCTTTAGCTGCATTAATGGGATTAGCACCGGTCAGTTCGACAACTCAAGGTGGAGGATTGGTAAGATTTCTGGAAGGAACCCATAGTTCGATTCTGGATCCGGGGCCGAGTGTCGCTGCTACCACCGAAATGCAAAAGCAAACGGCGGCCTTTATGGCCACCATGGGTTCAACTATTGTGGTTGAAGATAGTGGCGTTGTTGCCCAGTAAATTAAATTAACGCTAAAAAGCCAGGCGTCATGCTTGGCTTTTTTTTGTTTAAAATAAACATCCCCTAGAAATAACGGTTATTATCCCCAATATAGGGTCAAGAGATCCTGTTGAATGATTTGTTGTTGGAGTAATGTAATTTGGAATTTTTATACGAATACGGATTATTTTTGGCAAAAGTCGCGACTTTTGTCATTGCCTTGTTATTGGCGGTAGGCGGTATTGTCGGCCTGGCCAGTAAACAGAAACATAAAAAAGGTGAGCTTGAAATCACCTCGCTGTCTGACAAGTTGTCAGACGTAAAAGATATGTTGCACAGCTTTATTCTGGACAAAGATCAACTTAAAAAGTTGGAAAAGGAACAGAAAAAAGCCGCCAAGAAAGACAAAAAAGACAAACAAAAGGATACGGATAGCGACAAAGGCAATTTGTATGTCATTGATTTTGATGGATCTGTTGACGCTCATGAAGTCGATTGTCTGCGGGAGGAAATTACGGCCATTCTGACCATTGCCACAGACAAGGATGAAGTGCTGATCCGCTTGGAAAGTGGTGGTGGTGTAGTTCACGGCTATGGGTTGGCCGCTTCACAATTACAGCGTATTAAAGACAAAGGCATTAAGCTAACGATTGCCGTTGATAAAGTCGCTGCCAGCGGTGGGTATATGATGGCCTGTGTGGCCGATAAAGTGTTAGCTGCCCGATTTGCCATTATTGGTTCAATCGGAGTGATTGCCCAGCTACCGAATTTCAACAAGTTGCTCAAAAAGAATTATGTGGATTTTGAACAGCATACCGCCGGTGAATTTAAACGCACTTTAACCGTGTTTGGTGAAAATACCGAGCAGGGCCGCGAAAAATTCCGTGATGAGCTGGAAGAAGTACATCAGATGTTTAAAGGTTTTGTGCAGTCAAACCGTCCTGAATTGGCGATTGATACCGTGGCGACCGGTGAATACTGGTATGGCAGCAAGGCTCTGGAACTGGGCTTGGTGGATGAAATCCAGACCTCGGATGACTTTTTGCTTAAGGCTAACGAAGATAAAGAAATCTATTCGGTTAAATATACTATCCGTAAAAACATCGCCGAGAAGTTCTCTTTGGCGGCGCTTAAATCGGTCGAAACCCGTTTAATGAAATGGTGGCAAAAGTCACAGTTAATCGGTAAGTAACCTGAACAGAAAATAAGTTGCTTTAAGTGTAATAAAAAGGGATTCATTTGAATCCCTTTTTGGTATTTATCGAGCACTAGCTGTTGTTTTCAAAATGTTCGTAATCGATATTTTCTGATTTACTCCCGGCATCTGGATCATTAAATACCTCAATATCCATTTCACCTTCACTTTTACCGATAATACAGGCCACCATCGAATCACCGGTCACGTTGACCATAGTACGGGTCATATCCAACAACCTGTCTACACCGATTATCAAACCTATACCTTCAACCGGCAGATTAACTTGTTGCAGGACCATGGCCAGAGTAATCAGCCCGACTCCCGGCACGCCGGCAGTGCCCACCGAGGCTAATGTAGCGGTTAGAATAACCATCAGAAAATCCGTCACACTTAAATCCACGCCATACACCTGGGCAATAAATACTGTCGCAACACCCTGCATAATGGCGGTGCCATCCATATTAATGGTTGCACCTAACGGAATAGTAAAAGAAGCGACTGAATTTTTAACGCCCATTTTCTGGGTCACGGTTTCTAGTGTGACAGGTAAGGTGGCATTACTACTAGAGGTGCTGAAACCGAAAATACAGGCGTCGCGCATTTTTCGCATAAATATAAGCGGATTGAGTCCGCTGAGTAATTTGAGAATAATCGGGTAGCTGACCAAACCATGGAAAAACAGGACAAAGGCGACCAAAAAGAAGTACTTTAAAAGACTGGCAAAAACAGCAAAATCAATGGTGGCGGCCAGTTTTGCCATCAAGGCAAACACACCGTATGGGGCCAGGCTCATTAGAATCATTACCAGACGCATAATGACACTATTTACATCTTCAAAAAACGCACCGAGACGATCACCGGCTTTGCCACTCATCGCCATGGCAATACCGAACAGCACGGCAAACACGATAATTTGCAGCATATTGCCTTCTGCCATTGACTGAATGGGATTGGAGGGGAACATATTAATAATAATTTGCGCCAGTCCCGGAGGTTCATTGCCTTCAAAGCTGGCTGTTGTATCCAGCGTAATGCCGTCACCCGGGTCTACTAACAAAGCGAAAAACATCGCCAGGCTAATGGCAATGGCAGTAGTGCCAACGTACAGACTGAGGGCTTTTCCGCCTAATCGGCCAAGTTTGGAAGGGTCACTTAATTTGCAGGTTCCACACACCAGTGAGACGAAGATCAAAGGCACCACCAGCATTTTCAAACTGGCGATAAATATCTGACCAATAACGGTAAATATACCTTCGATTAAAACTTCATACGCAGATATGCTGGCACCGAATACACTAACCGAATAATCTCCGCTATCATCAAATAACAATTTTAGTAATGACCCGACCAGTATTCCGGCAACCATGCCGATAAATATCTTGGTCGTTAGGCTATATTTTTTGGATGAAGAACTCATCAATGTTCCTATTTATAGTTGTTGTAGGGCGTAGCCTAACAATTTTGTTTAAGAAGCTGAACAATAAATCCGGTCATTACGACAAGTTGTATAACGTACTCGTTAAATTACAAGGCAGGAAGTAAAAATGAAGGTAGCGTTTAAAAACCTGATACTGATACCCCTTATCGCATTATTAACCGCATGTGGTAGCGGAGGTGGCTCACTGAGCAGGGATGACAATAACGGCGGTGGTGGCTCTACAGATGTCACCTACAGTATCAGTTTAAGTATTGTTGATAAAAACACTGGAGAATCCAGTCGTGAATTAAGCGCTTCTAGTCCATTACTGGCAAACGCGAAAGTGACCCGCTCAGACGGCTCATCTACGGAAGGGAAAACAGTGACCTTCACTTTTGATGAGGATGGTAAAGCTTCTTTTGCCGCTCCGAATGGCAATGGACGTGCGGTGGTCGGTTCTGACGGTATTGCCACAATTGAGGTTAAAGTTGGAGAAAATAATGGTGCTGTGAACATAACTGCTAGCTTGGATACATATTCCAGTAACTCAGAAGGGATTGTTTCTGCTGGCGATGGCAGTCAATCTTCTTTAGAACCAGCCTCATTAAATCTGTATTCAAGTAACACTTTATTGCCGTCTACCGGATCTGACCAGGTTGAGGTAATTGCATTAGTTAAAGATGACGCCAACATCCTGTTGGAAGGAGTCGATGTTTCTTTTAGCGCAGACTCTGGTGCATTAACACCACCAACGCCAACAGGTGCTGATGGCACGTCTAGAGTGATATTGACTACAGGTGGTAATCCTCAAAATCGTGATATTACAGTTATTGCTTCTGCAGGTGCGTTATCCCAACAAATAGTAATTAAGGTGGTTGGTACTGAGGTCAAAATTAATGGACCTAGTTCAGTTATTTTGCAAGATACTGCAGAATATACTTTTATACTGGCCGACTCTGATGGCAACGGGATTGCCGGTGAAGCTTTAACCTTTTCTTCTTCTAACAATAATTTGTTCTCAGCTCAAAGTGCGATAACCGATGAAACAGGACAGGTTACTATTGAATATCAAGCGGTTAACTCAGGTTTGGATACCATCACTGCGTCAGCATTAGGTGATTCTATTTCTGGTTCAATTCCCGTTACAGTGCAACAGGACAATTTTAGTTTTATCACTGCCCCTGCAGGAGATGTAGCGCTTAATTCGCCAACTAACGTTACAGTAAAGTGGCTTACAGATAACATTCCAGTGGTTGGTCAACCGGTGAGCTTCAATACCACGCGTGGAACAGTAACGCCAAGCAGCGGTGTCACTAATGCCAATGGTGAGTTAACTGTCAGTCTTGAGTCGGCATCTTCTGGTCCGGTAAAAGTATCGGCCAAAGGAACTCACTCCAATGGTGACCAGGTCAATAGTCAAATTAGCTTTGAATATATTGCTACGACTGTAAGTTCAATTAAGGTTGATGCAACACCCGATTCTATCGGGCCGGAGCAAAAAAGTACTATTACGGCAGTGATCAGGGATTCTTTGGGTAATCTGGTTAAAGGCAAAGAGATTAAATTTAATACCACAACAGATGCTACTGGTGGCTCGTTATCTGCTGGCAGTGCAGTTACTGATTCAAATGGTCTCGCCTCGGTGGTCTACAGTTCTAAAAATGTTAGTGGAGAAGACGGCATTACTATTAGCGCTACGTTAGCGGAAGATACAAATATTACCGGCAGTGTGAGTTTAACTGTGGGTGATAGAGCATTTGATATTTCACTTGGTACCGGTCGTGAAATTCAAGTTGTAAACGAAGCGACTTATTTAAAAACTTTTGTTGCCTTTGTGACAGACGCCAACTCTAATCCGGTCGAAAATGCTGAATTGACAGTATCGGGTACACCGGTGAAATATACTCAGTTAACCAACCCTAATGATCCTTCTGACCCAATGAAGGCTTACTACAAAGGATACTGGGTTAAGTCTCCAAGTGAAGATGATTTTAGAAATTGGGCATCGGTTTATACCATCGGCTGCACTAATGAAGATATTGACGCTGATGGAAATTTGGATGCGGGAGAAGATACTAACGGGGATGGCGAACTAACCCCTGGTAATGTCGTTGCTGTCACTGACAATGTAATGACTGATGAAAATGGGCAGGCGATAATCGAAATTCGATACCCTAAAAACTATGGTCCTTGGGTGGTGATAAAACTGACAGTCTCGGGAGGTCAATCTGCAGGTACCGAATCTAAGGTTAGCCAGTTTTATACGCTGGGGGTTGCGGCGTCTGATTTGACTGACGAAGTATCACCACCTCCATCCAATCCATTTGGGACAGGTTTGGATTTAGTTGATGATCCAATGAACCCTGGCTCTCAAATTGATACGGGAAATAATCGCACCTGCTCTAATCGTCAATAAGCATTATCGCTGCATAAGAAGAAGCCCGTTCAATTGAGCGGGCTTTTTATGTTCAGGATTAATCCTGCTGGAAAGGATAAACAGAACCCAGTTTAAGAATTTGAGTTAACTCGTCCAACGCGGTACGTGACTCGATCAACAGTTGCGGATCATGTAAATCTGATACCAGCAATTGATCGCGATAATGCTTGTCTATCCAGGCATTCAAGCGCTCAAACTGGTTATCGTCTAATAAGGTATTGGGGTTTACCGCGTCCAGTTCCTGGTCATTTAGCGCTACGCGCAAACGCAAACAAGCCGGGCCACCGCCATTGCGCATACTTTGCTTAACATCAAAATAGTGAACTTGTTTAATCGGGGTATTGAGGGTCACAAGCTTGTCAAGATAAGCCGAGACAGCTGCGTTTTCCTGGCACTCAGTCGGCGCGATTATCGCCATTTCGCCATTAGGCAACGTAATAATCTGGGTATTAAATAAATAGGTTTTTACCGCGTCCAGTACTGGCACGTCATGAGTATCGACCTTAATAAAATGAACCGGTTGATCGCCAAATTTTTGCTGAATTTCTGCAAAGGCCTGTTCGGTATTGCGAAATGCCTGTTCGTGATAGAACAATACATTTTGGTTGCCGACCGAAATCACATCATTGTGAAAAACGCCCTGATCAATCACATCGGGGTTCTGCTGAATATACACCACGCCTTCATCGGACAAACCGTGTAAACGGGCAATGGCCTGACAGGCTTCCAGCGTCTGACGGGCCGGGTATTTTTTAGGCGCAGGTTGCGTCACGTCAAAGGCGTGGCGCCCATAGACAAAGATTTCCACTCCGGCATGACCATAGTTACTGCAGAGACGGGTGTGGTTGGCTGCCCCTTCATCACCAAAAAATTCGTTGTCAGGCAAATGCACATGATGATTAAAATACTTTTCGTGCTGGAAGGTTGCCTGCAAGATCCGGCCAGTTACCTGCGGTTCAAGCGAACGATGGAATTTGTTGGTCAAATTGGCCGGGGTAAAATGGACTTTGCCGTCGGCGGTGTCCGCACTCGGGGAAACCGTGGCGGCATTAGCTGTCCACATACTGGAGGCCGAGCAGCACGCCAGAAAGACCTGTGGTGCCTGTTTCGCTGCTTTTTGCAAAACCTGAGCATCGCTACCCGAAAAACCTAAACGACGCAATGTGAGCACATCAGGACGTTCCTGAGGGGCTAACACGCCTTGTTTCATGCCCATGTCGGCTAACGCTTTGGCTTTTTGCAGTCCCTGTTTGGCAGCTTGTTTCGGGTTACTGCTGGCGTTGGCATTGCTTAATGAAGCAACATTGCCAAAAGACAATCCTGCATAATTATGCGTCGGTCCAACTAAACCATCAAAGTTAACTTCAAAATGCTGCATATTTATTCCTTTTATTTGCCGAATGCCGCGTATATTAAGGGATGCGGGCCAGGTCATTGAGGATGGCATTATACGTTTATAAGTTAAATTTGCATGATATTTTATCCTTGTTGAAATTTTAAACGATTTATTTTCATCTAAAATATTTGCTTGTTTTCCGGCTTATTTATCGATATACCTAAAAAAGTTTCGAACCCGTCAGGTACCTTTATATATAGGCATATTGCCAAGGTGTTCATCGTAAATTTAATAAATTCAAGGAATTAGCTAATTCTTATGGGAAAGTCTCTGGTAATAGTCGAGTCCCCGGCCAAGGCCAAAACCATTAATAAATATCTCGGCAAGGATTTTATTGTTAAATCCAGTGTTGGGCATGTGCGTGATCTTCCCACTCGTTCATTGGGTAAGGTGGCCGCCAAAAAGCCCGCCAAAGAACTCAAATTGCTTCCCGAGCAGAAACAGCAAGAATACTTGCGTCATTACGAGTATCTTAAGCTGGTCGACCGGATGGGAATTGATCCGGAAAACAACTGGCAGGCCCATTACGATATCCTCAATGGTAAGGAAAAAGTCGTTAATGAGCTGAAAAAACTGGCCAAAGATGCCGACACCATCTATCTCGCTACGGATTTGGATAGAGAAGGGGAGGCGATTGCCTGGCACTTGCGCGAGATTATTGGTAGCAAAGATAAAACTTTCCAGCGAGTCGTGTTTAACGAAATCACCAAAAAAGCCATTCAGGAAGCCTTTTCCCATCCCGGTGAACTCAATCAGGATCGGGTTGATGCACAGCAGGCACGCCGTTTTCTCGATCGGGTAGTCGGCTTTATGGTGTCACCTCTGCTGTGGAAAAAAGTCGCTCGTGGATTATCCGCAGGTCGGGTTCAGTCTGTTGCCGTGCGTCTGGTGGTGGAGCGTGAGCGCGAAATAAAAGCCTTTGTACCAGAGGAATTCTGGGACGTACATGCCGATCTGAATACCCAGAAGGATCAGGCGTTACGTATGTTGGTGGCCAAGCAAAACGGCCAAGCTTTTAAACCAACTAATAAAGCAGATACTCAAAAAGCGGTTGATGTGCTTAATGCTGCCTCTTACCAGGTCATTAGTCGTGAATCCAAGCCGACCCAAAGTAAGCCCTCGGCCCCTTTTATCACCTCAACCTTACAACAGGCAGCCAGCACCCGTTTAGGTTTCGGGGTGAAGAAAACCATGATGATGGCGCAGCGCTTGTATGAAGCGGGGCATATTACTTATATGCGAACCGATTCAACCAATCTAAGCACCGAGGCCGTGGACGCCTGCCGCGAATACATTACTAAAAACTTCGGTGATGCTTACTTACCTTCAAACCCGATTAAATACGGCAGTAAAGACAACGCTCAGGAAGCTCACGAAGCGATACGACCATCCAATGTGGTGGTGAAATCCGACTCTCTGACCGAAATGGAGCGCGACGCGCAGCGTTTATATGAATTGATTTGGCGCCAGTTTGTGGCCTGCCAGATGACACCTGCGCAATATGATGCCAGCACAATACGCGTGCAGGCTGCCGATTTTGAGTTAACCGCCAAAGGGCGGGTACTGCGTTTTGACGGTTGGACCAAAGTTCAGACCCAGGTACGTAAAAAAGGCGAAGAAGATCTGCTGCTACCCGATGCCAAAGAAGGCGATATTCTCAATCTTCAACAGCTTGATCCTAAACAGCATTTTACCAAGCCCGTGGCGCGCTTCAACGAGGCCTCGTTGGTTAAAGAATTGGAAAAACGTGGCATTGGCCGTCCTTCAACTTACGCCAATATCATTTCCACTATTCAGGACAGAGGCTATGTGCGGATTGAAAACCGCCGTTTCTATGCGGAAAAAATGGGTGAGATCGTTAATGATCGGCTGATTGAAAATTTCAGCAATTTGCTCAGTTTTGACTTTACCGCCAACATGGAATTGCATCTGGATGAAATTGCCGAGGGTAAACTGCAGTGGAAAAAGGTTCTGGATGAATTCTATAAAGATTTCTATGGCCGTCTGGTTCAGGCCGAGAAACCGTCTGAAGAAGGTGGTATGCAGCCGAATCTGGCGGTACCAACCGAGATAAAATGCCCTAAATGTGGACGCGATATGATGTTGCGTACTGCCAGCACCGGCGTTTTTCTGGGGTGCTCAGGTTACAACTTGCCGCCCAAAGAGCGTTGCACTCAGACGATGAATCTGGTGCCCGGCGATGAAGCGGTGAAAGTCGATGATGAAGAAGAGCTGGAAACCGAGATATTGCGGGCCAAACATCGTTGCGGTATTTGTGAAACGGCAATGGACAGCTATCTTATTGACGAAAATCGCAAACTGCATGTTTGCGGTAATACACCAACCTGCAGTGGTACCGAAATCGAGCAGGGAACCTTTAAAATCAAGGGCTATGATGGTCCGTTGATTGAATGTGACCGCTGTGGCTCGAATATGGAGCTTAAAAATGGCCGTTTTGGCAAGTATTTTGGTTGTACTAACGATGAATGTAAAAACACCCGTAAGTTACTGAAAAACGGTGATGTTGCGCCTCCAAAAGAAGATCCGGTCGATTTGCCAGAGTTACCCTGCACTAAATCCGATGCCCATTTTGTGCTGCGGGATGGTGCTTCGGGAATTTTCCTGGCGGCGCATAACTTCCCTAAATCCCGCGAAACTCGAGCACCTCTGGTTGAGGAGCTGGCCCGTTTCAGAGACAGGTTGTCGAGCAAGTTTTATTATTTGGCCGATGCACCTCAGCAGGATCCTGACGGTAATAAGACGCTAGTTCGTTTTAGCCGTAAAACCAAGCAACAATACGTGATGTCTGAAGATGAAAACGCCAAAGCGACAGGTTGGTCAGCCTGGTATGAAGGCGGCAAGTGGAAAGCCGATGACAAACGTAAAGGTAAAAAGAAGTAAGGCTACCTATGGCATCGTTACAAGAACAATTACTTAAAGCAGGGTTGGCCGACAAGAAAAAGGCCAACCAGATCAGTAAAGAAAAACATAAGCAGAAGAAAGCCAAGCAACACCATAAAGTCGAGATGACTGACGAGGCTAAGGCATTAGCGGCGCAACAAATGGAACAAAAGCGCCGTCGCGATCAGCAGTTAAACCAGCAAGCCAAGGAGAAAGCTGAACAAAAGGCTATATTGGCGCAGATCAAGCAATTGATAGAAGTGAACAAGCAACCCAAAGGACGGGGCGATATTGCCTGTAATTTCACTGACGGGACTAAAGTCAAACAGTTGTATGTTGACGAGAAGACCCAGAAGCATATCAGTCAGGGACGTCTGGCGATTGTTAAGTTTCAGGGCGGATATGAACTGGTACCCATGCCGGTGGCAGATAAAATCGCCCAGCGTGATGAATCATTAGTGGTTTACCGGGCCGATACCCTGGAACAAAGCAGCAATTTGACCGAAGAAGAGCAGGACTGGTACGCAGATTACGAAATTCCCGACGATCTAAACTGGTAGACTATTATGCCACTATCCGGCTTGACAGGCCGATAGTGGCGCTGAACGGCTTTGTTTATCCGAAGCTGAGTTTATTTATGCTCTTTCAGTTTTTATTTCACTGTTAAACAAATACAACGCCAGTCCCAGTAACGTACCAGATAGAAAGGACATGGGGTTTTGAATCATCGCAACAGAAACTTGCCAGTTTTCCGCCACTCTGTAAAAAACACTTTCAATAGCCGGATGGTGAGTATTGCTAAGCAGTAGCAAGGTAAAAACGCCCCCGGAAAGCATGTGTTGTAATCTTAACCTTTTGTTATGCGCAAGCCGGATGAAGCGGACTAAAAACCAGACCAACCAACCGGCAGCACCTGAGACAACCGACGACATAAGAATATCGATAAAGCTGCCATAGCTACCGGTGAGGATAAAGAGCAGGGCGACGATAATTGATAAGCTGACAAAGGAGACCAGACTGCGTAAGCCGGGCTGGGGGACTCTGATGGTTGCTAACATAGTAAATTTCCTTATTTATTTTTCAACCGCATTCAATCCGATTGCGGGTTGTGATATTCACAGATGAATATCGATCCAGATAATATACGATCCTGCCGATAATAGCAGGATCGCTTAGTTCTGTTTTATAACTAGAGCCTGTTGATCTTTGCGGTATAAATTTTGTTCTAACTAAACGTTTTTTAATCGCGGCGCTTATTTGCAGGCCTAATGGATTAAGTCAAAAATAAGCAACAAAGAGTAAAAAGCGTTTAGGACGAACCCTTTGGGCAACTTTTGTGCGGCATTTCTACGGCTTCAGCACTCATTCATGTAGAGCAACTACACCACAATCGTGCTTCATTGTATAAATGCCGCACAATTCGTTGCAAAAGTATACCGCAAAGATCAACAGGCTCTAGGAATATCTTAGCGGGAACTGATGCGGGTTGAAAGTCCCGGTTGACTGAATATTTGCCGGACCAGTTAGCGGGCGACCCATCCCCCGTCCAGAACCAGTGTCTGACCGGTAATGTTTTTGGCGCCGTTACTCAACAGGAATTCGGCAGACTGAGCCAGTTCCTCGATACTGATAAAGGCTTTTTTGGGCATAGGTTCGAGCATAATCTTGTTGATCACTTCCTCTTCACTCAGATTGTTTTCTTTGGCCTGAGCGGCAATTTGCTGTTCAACCAATGGTGTTTTGACATAGGAAGGACAAAGGGTATTAATAGTAATATTATGTTCGCCGGTTTCCAGCGCCATCACTTTAGTAAAGCCCAGCAACCCATGTTTAGCCGCGACATAAGCGGACTTAAACGGGGACGCGACCAAAGAGTGAATTGAGCCAACATTGATAATCCGGCCAAAATTACGCTGCTTCATGCCTGGTAAAAAGGCCTGGGTTAACAAGGCTGGCCCAACCAGCATAATGTTAATTAATTGCTGCCATTTTTCGGCCGGAAAATCCTCCAGCTTGCTCACATGCTGAATACCGGCATTGTTGATCAGTACATCTATTTGTAGTTCGCCCAAATGTTGTGGCAACGCGGCAATCTGTACAGCATCGGCCACATCCAGCGCGATAGCGGTTGCGGTTACTTTGTGTTGTTGTAGTGTCTGAACGGCCTCTTGCGCGGCTTGCAGGTTAATGTCAGCGATAACAATATGGTGTCCTGCTTGGCCCAAATGTTCTGCTATACCAAAGCCGATACCGCTGGCACCACCGGTAATTAGAATGACCAATGATTTCATACTTTATCTCCGGCCAACGCGTTAACCATGTTATTAACCGCCTGTATTTGTTGTCCTTTGCGAGTGGCATAATTTTCGTCGGTGTATCCCCACCAATCCCAGCAAGCCTGGGGATTAAGCGGCATTAAGGTACTTTTTTTGGTTTGTGGGTAAAGTATGACGGTATTGTGCTGATTGGCCCACTGATTGATCCCGGTTAACGTCACATAGTCGGTGCCAACCGCCTCGGCATTCTGGTTGCAACCATGAAAACTGACATGCAACTGACACTGTTGTCCTTGCTGACAGTTATCCGGCACGTAAATATAGCCGGTTTCAGCCAGACTGGCTGCGGCTTCCCCGCCCAGTTGTTGCTGGTTAAATTCGATTAGCTTGCCATCAGGACTAACATTTTTTTCTACCGGACTAATATAATCCAGCATCATGCTGGCGGCGTTATAGTCACATTGGCCGACAAACGGAGCCGTTGATTCTTTGCAATCAGTGCCTTTATCCAATGTCGGGAACAGATGTGAAAATGCTTTATCATTGATGTATCTGACGTTATCTCTACCCACCCAGTTTTGATATTGCTCAACCAGTTTGTCGCTGACGTTACTAATTACTTTGCTATCTAATGTGCCGTGAAAGATCCAGATGCGGTCATTATTTAAGGCGTCAGCAGGCGCAATCAGGTTGTTAGTTCGCCAGTCATTGAGTTGTTGCTCGATTTTCTGTAATGATATGGGTTGTTCGACTTTGTTCACACATTGGGACAGGGCGGTAAAAATACTGCCCTGGGCGCAAAAGTAGGGGCCTGCGGCAATAATGCCGACACCGCTGACATGTTCGGCGTGGGCAATATGATATTGACCGGCCATATAGCCGCCGCTGGATAAGCCAGACAGGGTAATTTGCTCAACATCCAGCTTCAGTGCGGGAAGCGGTGTGGCGAATGCCGACGCTGTCAATAATAGAGATAAACAGCTAATGAGTGTTTTCATAATGAATCCTTGGCAGCTAAAAAGGCTGCGATAGTTGAACTGTGTTGAGCGATACCCACGACACCATTAAGATGCCCCATGGGACCGTTAATTTCTGCATATTGAGATGATTTTCCTGCTGCCAACAATGCCTGATGTACCTGTTTGGCCATATAGGGCATCAGCAATAAATCATTGTGAGAAGGTAGTAACAGGCTTTTTGCCTTGACTCGTTTCATCGCCTCTTCGAGTTTGTCGTGATGTCCGGCAATAAAAAGCTGGTTGGCGCGCACCAGATATAACAGATGGTTGGCGTCCATGATATTGGCACGGGCCTGAGCGGCGTTTTTTAACCAGTTTACCACCTGGTGAGACTGGTTAATGTCATTCAGTGGTGCGGCTTCCAGCGGCCAATGTTGCGGATTCGCGGCGTTAATATAATCGGGGTGCATAGCCTGTTGGGTAATCATCATTAACGAGGCCGTCAGTCCGTCGACAGGTATTTGCCGCTGATAGTAATCACCGTGGTTCCAGTGTTTGTCTAAGCGAATGGGCATTGCCCATTGTTCCAGAGTTAATGTCGTCCAGGCATCGGCTTGTCCAACACCAATCACCGAGATCATTCGTGCTACCCAATCCGGGTAAGCCGTCGCCCATTCTAGCGCTTGCATCGAGCCCATTGAGGCGCCCATCACCGCATGCAGTTTGCTAATACCTAAACTTTCCAGTACTGCCTTTTGTACATTAACAAAATCGCGAATGGTGACTACCGGAAAGGTTAAACCGTAGGGTTTGCCGGTTTCCGGGTTAATGCTGGCGGGGCCTGTGGTAATTACATGCGGATCATGTACGCCCAGGTTAACCAGACTATCGACACTAATCACAAAATAATGATTGGTATCGATAGCTTTATCCGGGCCAATGATACTGTCCCAATAACCGGGTTTGGCATCATCCTGACTATATTTACCCGCCGCGTGGGAGTTGCCGCTAAAAAAATGTGTGATCAGAATGACATTGGATTTATCTTCATTCAGTTTTCCATAACTTTCCCAACCCACTTTGACCTGTTTGATGGTTTTGCCGCCAAAGGTCACGAAATCATCCAGTGTGAACTGCTGCTTGTTAACCAGTAAGGTATCTTGTGCCCAACAGAGTTGAATCAAGCAAAGTGCGAGCAGGACAAACTTGCCTAACCAGATACAAAAATGTCGCATAATTAAATCCTAAAACCAGTTAAACAACAGTACTGCCATACCCAATCCAATTAGCGGGATGACCACGGTTAATGCTCCCACAGCCCAATAGGCTTGTTGATGAGTCTCATTGCAAATGGCGCGAATGGTGGTGACGACATAACCGTTATGAGGCAGCGAATCCAGTGCCCCGGATGAAATGGACACAATCCGGTGCAGTTCTTCCGGATTAACACCCTGATCCAGATAATGGGGCGCAATCAAGGGCAAGGCAATGGCCTGGCCGCCGGAGGCTGAACCAGTCAAACCTGCAATCACACTGACGGCGACTGCGGCGCCGAGCAATTCATTACCCGGTAACTGGGTCATCACTTCCACCGCTTGCTGGAAGGCTACTGTCGATTTGGCAATAGTGCCAAAACCCACTACTGCAGCGGTATTGCCAATCGCGACCAAAGCGCCGGTAGTGCCTACCGAAATAGCATTGTTCAGATTGTGAAAATGTTTAAAGTTAATCACCATCAAGGTTACAACACCGCCTCCTAAAGCCACAATCAGTGCCAGTTGTTGCAAATCATCATGCAATAAAAATGACAACAGCAATACGACGACCAAAGGCAATAGGCCGGTTAACGGATGAGGATAGTCGCGGTCAGGAATAGCGGGATCTTCTTCGCGATGCTCAAATTTTTCACCCCTGGCAATCGCTTTATTGATCATCCGTTTTAGCCACCAAAACCCGAAGCTGGCCATAAAAATAGCCACAATCAGGCTGACTTCCCATCCGGCAAAGGGTGACGTACCCAAGTACTTGATCGGGATCCAGTTCTGGATTTCCGGCGAGCCTGCCGAGGTCATGGTAAAAGTGACGGAACCAAAGGCTAACGCCGCGGGAATAAAACGTCGGGGTAAATTGGCATCCTTAAACAAGCTCAGTGCCATGGGGTAAACCGAAAAAGCCACCACAAAAACACTCACACCGCCGTAAGTTAACAAGGCACAGGCCAATACTACGGCAGCGACGGCGTGCTTCATGCCCAGTTTATTGACGATCCAGCGAGAAATAGAATCTGCCGCTCCGGTGTCTTCCATAAATTTGCCAAACAGGGAGCCCAGCAAAAACATAAAGAACCACGAAGCAATAAAACCGGAAAAACCGGCCATATAGGTAGTGACGAAATTGGTTTCGCCGATAAAAACAGGGATATTGCTGGTTAGAGCAACAATCAGGGAGCACAACGGCGCAGCAATAAACAGATTCATGCCACGAATGGTTAACCAAATCAGCAGGATTAATCCCCCGACCAGCCCCAGTAAACTCAACATAATGTGTTGTCCTTCGCGTTAACATTATTTATATCAACCAGTTGATTCATTACAAGAACCTGACTTTGTTGATACTGCTTTGACCGAAGCTAAACAAATGCGTGGACGTACCCGGCTGACGCCAGTGAACAGATAATGCGTCAAATCCCGGGTTAAAAACCATAGTACTATGGTACAGCATACCTTTTGTTAATAATAAGTTAATGTACTTGCCGACCGTACAAAACAAGTGCCAATAAATACAACAAATACAGGTATCGAGGAAAGATCATGACTAAGCCCAATTTTACTAAAACAGTCTGCGCACTGGCTGTTAGCACAGCATTAACCAGCCCGATATTGCTGGCGCAAGAACAATCTACGGAAAAAAAGGGACTGGAACGCATTGAAGTCACAGCGCGTAAAACCGTAGAAAGCATTCAGGAAGTGCCGGTTGCAGTGACCTCAATTGGCGAAGTTGAACTGGCTGAAAAAGGGATTAGCACAGTAACCGAAATTCAGCAGATGTCGCCCAATACTACCTTGCAAAAAAGTCGTGGTACCAACTCGACATTAACCGCTTTTATTCGCGGCGTAGGTCAGGAAGATCCATTATGGGGCTATGAGCCCGGAGTAGGCATTTACGTGGATGATGTATATATGGCTCGTCCACAGGGAGCGGTACTGGATATATTGAATGTGGAGCGTATCGAAGTGCTGCGCGGACCACAGGGCACCCTGTATGGTAAAAATACCATAGGTGGCGCAATTAAATATGTGACTAAAGCCATGTCCGGGGATACCGAATTGGCGGTCAAAGGTACTGTAGGAAGTTATGGGCAGAAAGATATTAAACTGAGCGGACAGTTTCCGCTGATGGAAGACAAATTGTATCTGGGTTTTGCCTACGCCAATTTGAATCGCGACGGTTTTGGCGAGTTTTTAACCTCGGCACTGGATGGACAGGATCGTGAAAACTATAACAAGGACTTGCAAGCCTATCGTCTAACACTGGAATTCCGCCCGTCAGACGATGTCTTTATGCGTCTTAACTATGACAACACCGAAGACAAATCCAATTCAAAAGGGGGCTTCCGGTTACTGCCCAGTATGTTGACCGACGCACCGGTGCCGGATAGTGTCTATGATTCCTACACCAGCTTACCGACCTGGAATAAAGTTGAGAATGAGGGACTGAGTCTGACGGTGAACTGGGATATTAATGATAATTTCCTGTTTAAATCGATTACCTCAAGCCGTGAAGGCTATTCGCCAACTAATATCGATTTTGATAACACCTCGCTACGCATATTTGATGTGCCGGCTATTTATGACGATGAGCAATTTACTCAGGAATTTCAGCTTAATTACCAAACCGATGGCGTGAAGCTGGTGTCCGGTTTGTATTATTACAAGGGGGATTCCTGTGGCCAGTATGATGCCATTCTGGATGAGCTTGGAATAAGTCTGGGATTACCGGGCTATACCAGTGAAGTCGGCGGTTGCAGTAACAGCAAAAGTACTGCAGTTTATATGCAAGGCTCATTTGATTTAACCGAAAAATTATCTCTGACAGCCGGCGCCCGTTATACCAAAGAAGAAAAAGACGCCGAAGTTTTTAACGCCGTGTATTTTGGCACTATGTATCCAGAGTCGGGTTGGGTACCCGGTTTTGTGCGTGATGAAACACTGGTGGCGGCCAGCCAGAATGTGGTGCTGGATGACAACGCCGACTGGTCGCGTTTTACTCCTAAACTGGGGATGGAATATCAATACAGCCCGGATATGATGTTGTATGCCAGTTACGCCCAAGGCTTTAAATCTGGCGCATTTAATCCGCGTGCTACCACTGCCGAACCGGCTGCCGATCCTGAAATCGTGGATTCGTTTGAAATCGGCTTGAAGAGTGACTGGAACGATACTGTGCGCTTTAACGCCACCTTGTTTATGCTCGACCATAAGGATCGTCAGTATGTCACCCTTATTCCTGATCCGGATGACTTGACTATCAACAACCAGCGTTTGGGTAACGTGGGTAAATCCGAAGCGACCGGAGCGGAAGTGGAACTGACCGTGTTGGCGACTGATTCGTTTGAATGGTATGCCACTTTGGGTTATATCGATTCCAAATTTAAACAGGTTAAATCGGTGACGCCGGATGGAACACCCATTGATATTACCGATCAGTTCAGTATTACCAACACGCCTAAAACAACGGCTAATCTTGGTTTTAACTACACCATCAATTCATCAATGGGTGACTTTGTGGTTAACGGTAACTACTACTATCGCAGCGAATATTCGCTGGTGGAAAAGGGCAACTTACTGACTCAAGACGGCTATGGTCTGGTGAACTTGGGCGTCAACTGGTACAGCGATGATGGCCAGTGGACGGTTGGACTCTATGGTAAAAACCTGACGGACGAGGAATATCTGGTGGGTAACTATCCTTTTGTCGATGTCACTACTCCGCCATATTCCACTGAAAACCCGGGGCCCGGCACAGGCGGTGATACTACCTTGATTGGTTACTACGGCGATCCTCGGACTGTGAGTCTAACGGTGGGCTACAAGTTTTAGATTGCAGATTTAGGCGGCTTTGGCCGCCTTTTTTGTCGCTGGCTGGGGGGAGGTAAATTTTATGTTAACCAGTCTTGAACATTGCCAGCGCATACCGGATAGTATCAACATGCCTTTGACAACCCGTGAAGTTATGTCTGCCCGCGCTATTATTGCTGATGATCACCCGCTGTTCCGTGCTGCCATGCAACAGGCCATTATGTCTGTGCTGGGTGGTGATATTCTGCAAGCCGCCAATTTATCCGGCACGTTGGAGCAACTGGAAAATAACGATAGCGTGGAGCTGGTTTTTCTGGATTTGAATATGCCCGGTAATCAGGGACTCACCGGCTTGAGTACGATTAGAAATAATTTTCCCGGTGTGCTGGTGATTATGGTTTCGGCCGAGGAAGATCCCGACATTATTCGACGTGCTATCGATTTTGGTGCCAGTGGTTATATTCCCAAATCGGCGCCACTGGAATTGATCGCCGACGCGGTACAGCAAGTGCTGGATGGGGAGCAATGGTTGCCCGAGGAACTTCGCCTGCAAATAGAAAATAGTAGTAACGAGCAAGACAAGTGTTTCGCGCGCAAACTGGAACAACTGACTCCGCATCAGTTCAAAGTGTTAAAACTGTTAGCGGATGGTCTGTTAAATAAACAAATTGCCTATGAACTCAATGTGCAGGAAACCACGATTAAACAACATGTATCTGCAGTATTGCGCAAGCTTGAGGTGATTAATCGTACCCAGGCAGGCGTGGTGTTTCGACAAATTATGGGCGAATAGATAAACAGCAAAGCCCGCTAATCAAATCTTACCCTTGTGTGTTACCATCCTGCGGTTTTTGAAAAGGAGTGGGTATGGGATTGCAGGCACGCCCAAAGCAGTATTTGTGGGTTTGGTTATTGTGGTTGACGGGATTTTATCTCGTCTGGCTATATTTAATGATATTTAACGGATTATGGCCGGTTGCGATCCAACATTGGCCCATGGCTGCAGCCATGGCTATCGGCAGTTATGCCGCCGGTTCTACTCCTATGGGGGGCGGTACCGTTGGCTTTCCCGTACTGGTCTTGTTATTCGAGTTACCGGCCAGTCTAGGCCGTGATTTCAGTTTTGCGGTGCAAAGTATCGGCATGGTCAGTGCCTCTATTTTTATTTTTGCCAGACGCCAACCCATCGCCAACGCGATGTTAAATGGTGCCATGCTGGGTGCTGTTATTGGCACGCCTGTTGGTCTGTTGTGGGTGGCGCCGTATTTTTCCGAACTTTATATCAAACTGGTGTTTGCGGTGATCTGGGCAAGCTTTGGTTTGTTGCATTTGTATCGTATTGACGAAATTGCCAGCCACAGTGGTATGACTGACTTTGATGAAACCTGGGATTTCAAGCTTGGCCTTGGATTGGGGGTATTTGCGGCTATTGTATTGGTGTCGGTGACGGGCGTCGGTATTGATATGGTGATCTATACGGCACTGGTACTGTTATGTCGGGCCGATCTGAAGATTGCTATCCCAACTTCGGTTGTGATTATGGCATTCACCTCGGTCGTTGGCGTTGTGGTGAAAACCTTGACCAACAGTTGGCAAGCGGGAGTGTATGAAAACTGGCTGGCCGCTGCACCTGTTGTGGCGTTAGGTGCACCTCTTGGGGTGTTTATTGTCGCTCGCATCGGCCGAAAACCGACCTTGCTGGTAGTGGCAATCTTATGTGTAGGACAATTTATCTGGACGCTATTTTCCGAACGACAACTGTTAGGGTTGGGGGGAACCGCATTGGCAATTCTGGCGGTGTTGATTTGCCTGATGGGATTTGAAAAATTGCGCCAGATTGGCGCTAAATGGGTGAGATATAAAGACGCTTCCTAGGACTTGTTTTGCAAAGGAAGCATTTTTATTGTTGTCGAATTAAGCTTAGTTAGATACTTTTGCCGTCAAAATGATTGATTTTAAAACCGGCTAAATCCAAATCATCCGCACAGCGGGCATTGATGGCCGCCATCTCGTTGCCTTTGCCGTCTCTGCCAATTCCAAAGGGGGCGCAGCCACATTTGGGGCAAAAGTAATGCTTTATTTTATGCGTGTTAAAAGTGTAATTTGACAGTTCTTCTAGTGGTGTTGAGACACTCAATTGCTCGCGGGGAACAAACCATAACAGGCTTCCTCGCTTGCTGCAGATTGAGCAATTGCAGGAAAGCAAATCACCGAATTCCCCTTGTGCCTGATATTTGATATTGCCGCAATGGCAACTACCGTTGATATTCATTTTCGATTCCTTGCAGTAAATGATTTAAGCCGAACGTCTTTATCAATTTAACCTGATTCATTCTGTGATACCAGTCTGTACCAACCAGTTCGATATGTTTGATTTCACATTGACCAAACTCAATATTTTTATATTGTTCTAAAACTTGTATAAAACGATTTGGGTTATTTAATGGTCGGCGAAAACGTACCACAGTCGAATGAGCCGTTTGCAACTCGTAGCGAGTATCGATGGATTGTTGTAACGTCGATTTTTTGAAGTTTTGACGTAATGTTGCCCGGCAATCATTTAACGTGGTTTGTGGGCTAAAACCTTGCAATAACACACCTGCACTGGATGCAGTAACGCCTTTAAATTGCAGTTTGAACGGAGATAAGGTTTTGATGCTGCGGTTTATTACCTCGATGTAGTCTGCAGTATTGATTTGATCCAGTCTGAATCCCTCGTAGCAGGAAATAATCGACAGCAGGGTGATATGCATATCCTCTGCCGGATAATAATACTGCTGCGGCTCGATGTGTTTTAATTTTTCCAGTAATAATTGGCATTGCTGTTTGATAGCGTCACTGGGTCTGATCACTAGTGTTAGGCCATAACGTCGATCCGTAACGGAATCAATTAGGTGGTCAAGCGCCAGATTATTGTTGTGGATATTTGGCTGGGCTTCCTGCCACATTTGCCTATAGATGTGCTCCATAACGAATTTTATTCCAGTAACTTTTTAATCAAACGTTTTAGTGCACCGGATTTCACCGGTTTATGTAAAAAAGCAAATCCGGCTTCGATGGCCTGTTCGCGGATCGTGTCGGAATAATCGGCCGAGTTAACGATAGTGGGCACGGTTTTTTGCCAATGTTTATGCAGTTCCAATGCGACGTTAATGCCGATTTCATTATGATCAAGGTGATAATCCACCAGCATCAGCTCAGGTATATCGGTCGTCAACTCCCGCGCCTGTTGCAGATTCGTCGCGGTATCGACTTTTGCCCCCCACTGATTAAACAACTGCTGCATAGCGTTTAGGATCTGTGTTTCGTTATCAATTATCAATACCCGTTTGTTGCGTAAAAAAGCGGTTTTTTCTGTTACTTCCGGCGCCGCAAGTACTGCGGTTCGAACCATAGGTTTGCCTCTGGGTATCGACACCGAAAAACAGGTGCCGCGACCGAGTTCGGAACGAACTTTTACCGGATGGTGTAACAGGGTGCAAATACGTTCAACTATGGTTAGTCCTAGCCCCAGCCCCTGGCGGTTATGCTGGTCGAGTTGGTGGAATTCGTTAAATATTTCCTGTTGCTGGTGCTTGGCAATACCTAATCCTGTGTCGCATATCTGCACATAAATCTGCTTGTTCGAACGTCTCAACCCGACCAGTACTTTACCTTGTCGGGTATAGCGAATAGCGTTGGAGAGCAAGTTTTGCAGTACTCGTCGTAACAGTTTCTTGTCCGACTGGACATAAATGTGGCTACGAACATAAATTAACGCCAGACCTTTCTGTTGTGCCTGTAAACTGAACTCGTCCACCAGTGGCTGCAGAATGTCATCCAGGGCAAAATCCTGCACGTTGCTGGTCAGGATGCCAGATTCCAGCTTGGTCATGTCCAGCAGCATACTAAGCAGTTCTTCGGCGTTGTTAAGCGATTGTAGCAGACTACTGGCCATGGTTTTGATTTGGGCATCACCACTTTGTTGTTCAATCATGCTGCCAAAAAGAGTGGCGGCATTAAAAGGTTGCATCAAATCATGGCCAGCGGCAGCCAAAAACTTGGTTTTACTTTCATTGGCTTTCTCTGCTTCCAGTTTCGCCAACTCAAGTGCCTGATTTACCCGTTGTAGCTGATCGGTGCGCTCGGTAACGCGGATTTCAAGGTGGTCTTTGGCTTCCTGCAATTGTTGCTGGGTTTTGACATAGTCGGTCATGTCACTGTAGGTGGTTACAAATCCGCCACCCGGCATGGGATTACCCTGCAGCTCTATTACCCGCCCGTCAGGTTGGCTACGTAAATATTTGTAACTGCTGCCCTGTTGCAGGTATTCAATCCGCTTTTCGACTTCCTGCGCAACATTTTTTTTGCTGCCAAACAGTCCGCGTTCGGCGTTGTAACGTAACAGCTCCTGAATCGGCAGACCGGCGCGAATAAAGCCATCCGGATAATTGAAAAGTTGGATATAACGCTGATTCCAGGCCAGTAATTTGAGGTTCCTGTCCACCACACTGATACCCTGATCAATATGTTCCACCGAAGATTGCAGCAGCTCGTGATTAAACTGGTAACTTTGGCTGGCTTCTTCTACCAGCCCAACCAGTTGTTCCAGCGGCACTTGCTGTTGTTCGGTAATGGCGGAAAGCAGTATACGCGCGCTGGCGGTGCCAACATGCGCGGCCAAATCCACTTCTATTTTGCTAATTAGCTGACCACTGGCAAAGCTGCTTAAATCGTCTTGGCTGATTTTATCTTGCAGTTGCTGCTGTTGTTGGGGCGAAAAGACTTTTTGCGTAATGGCTAACAGTGCCGATATTTTAATCGCAGAAAACACCGGCCGCTGTTCTTCACCTGCAGTTGAAATGTCGTTTTGGCTGCGTTTAATTGGCAGCAGGCCAACCACAATATAACTGAGCATGTTGACCGCCAGACTCAGATAAACGCCCTGACTGAGCGCCAAATCGGTAGGGAGCTCTTCGAAATAGTAGGTAGATGTCACACTTGGCCACAGCAGATAGACACACCAGCAGGCACAGCCTGTCAAAATACCTGTTGTGGCTGCCATTTTGCGACTGCGTTGCCAGTACATACCTAACAATAAACTGGGCACAAGCTGCGCGAGTAACGACATGGCAATAATACCGCTATTGACCAAAGGAGCCGTTCGGCTCAGGTACTGGTAGTACAGGTACGCCAAACCGACAACCAGCAAAACAGTTGTGCGGCGAATATTTAACAGACTCTGTTTGGTTAACACCTGTTGCTGATCGGCGCGAAAGCGCCATTTCAGCCACAAGGGGGTAATCAGGTTGTTGGCCATCATGATGCCCATTGCCAGCGTCGCCACAATAACCATACTGGATGACGCCGATAGCCCCCCGATAAAAGCAGCCATCGCAATCCAGGGATTGTCCGACAACATCGGCAACGCCATCACGTAACTGTCCGGACTGGCGTCGGCCAGCAGGATTTTGCCGCCCAGTGCCACAGGTAGCACAAACAGGTTAATGGCCAGCAGGTAAAGCGGGAATAACCAGCGCGCAGTGCGCAACTCCTGTTCGCCGTTGTTTTCCACATAGTTAATATGGAACTGGCGTGGTAAACAGAACATCGAACAAAAGCCTAATAGCATGTGGCTTAAATATACCCAGGGGGCAGAAGAATTGGATAATACCTGTTTGGACTCTGGATGCAGTTGTGCCTGACCGAGCAAGTCCAGTATGCCGTCAAACAAAAAATAACAGACAAATAAGCCGATAATCACAAAGGCTAACAGTTTAACGATGGACTCAAACGCAATCGCCAGCATCAAGCCCGGGTGTTTCTCGGTCAGGCTTAAGCTACGGGTACCAAATAAAATCGCAAAGATCGCCATCAGCACCGCGACATATAAACTGACGCCGCCTGGCCATTGGGTTTCGTTCATGGTCAGTACATTGACGCTGGCGGTTACCGCATCGAGTTGCAGCGCGGTGTAGGGCAACACGCCAATAAAACAGATCAAGGTGACAAAAGCGGCGATAAAGTGCGACTTGCCGTACTGGTGGCTAATAAAGTCGGCTACTGAACTGATATTGTGTTGCTGGCATAAACGGATGATTTTTTGCAACACCGGGTAACCAAACACAAATACCGCAATACTGCCCATATAGGTGGGTGTAAAGGCCCAGCCATAGGTGGCGGACTGGGTCGTTGTACCGTAAAACGCCCAAGACGTGCAATGTACACCCAGCGCCAAACTGTAAATGATCGGACGTTGCCGGGTGGTGGGGTGAAATCTGTCGCCCCAAAAGCCCACGGCGAACAGCATGACCAGAAAACCGATCGCTACCAGCGTCAGTGACCAGATACTAAACATCGTTATCCTTTCCTGATTTTACGCCGGTCAACTCAACAACCCTTTTGATAAGCCTGAATAATGCGTTCGATTCTGGCTTCGGTGTGAGGATTGACCACCTGCCTGTCGGGCTGCTGGTTAAACCAATCAATGGTCTTGCGGATGCCTTTGGCGAAAGGAATAGTGGCACAAAAATCCGGGACAAATTGTTTGATTTTACTGTTATCAAAAATCACGCTATGGGACTTGTCGCCCAATAAAGTGCCAGAGTAATCCGGGTCAATGCGGGCAATAAAGTCGGATGGGATATGTAATAAATCAGCGGTTACTCCAACCGCATCTGCTACAGCCCGATTAATCTGATCCCAGCTCAGGCTTTCATCGCTGGTAATATGGAACGCGTGACCAATAGTCTGCGGATGACCCAATAAACCGACAAAGCCTTTGGCAAAATCACTGGCGTGGGTGATGGTAAATAATGACGTACCATCACCTTGCACAATAATGGGTTTGCCCTGTTTTAATCGTTGTATCACGTTAAATTCAGTCCAGCCGCCAAAAGGCAAGGGGATTACCGTATCGTAAGTTAGCGAAGGGCGCACAATACAGATGGGAAAGGCATTCTCGCGATAGGCTTTTAGCAGCGCATCTTCGGCGGCGATTTTATCCCGCGAATACTGCCAAAACGGATTGTGTAATGGCGTTGATTCGGTAATAAAGGGCGAACTTGCCGGTTTTTGGTAACAAGACGCAGAACTGATAAAAATATACTGCCCGGTTTTGTTGCTGAACAGTTTGATATCCCGTTCAATGTCTTGTTGATCAAAAGCAATCCAGTTAACCACCACATCCCATTGATGTCGGGCTAATTCGGTTTGAGTTTGAGCTGAATTAATATCGCCGACTATGGATTTGGCGCCGACTAAATCAACCTGACGAAGCCCCCGGTTAAGTATAAATAACTCAATGTCTTGTGCCAGACAGGCTCGACTCACCGCCGTGCTGATATTGCCGGTACCACCGATAAACAGGACTTTCATCATATTTGAGACTGTATTAACCAAACAGGTTAAGCAGCATAACTTTAAAGCCGGAGACTTACAAAAATTCAAGCAATTACAGTTTGTTGGCGGTTTTCCCGCCTATACTTTCGATGACTTTCAAAAAAGGCAATCCACTCGGAACAAGGCCCTAGAGCCTGTTGAGCTTTACGGTATACTTTTGCAACGAATTGTGCGGCATTTATACAATGAAGCACGATTGTGGTGTAGTTGCTCTACATGAATGAGTGCTGAAGCCGTAGAAAGGCCGCACAAACGTTGCCCAAAGGGTTCGTCCTAAACGCTTTTTACTCTTTGTTGCTTATTTTTGACTTAACCCATTAGGCCTGCAAATAAGCGCCGCGATTAAAAAGCGTTTAGTTAGAACAAAATTTATACCGCAAAGATCAACAGGCTCTAGTTAAGGAACAACGATTATGCCCAATCATAGCGACACAACAGAAACGGGAAGTTACACTGCCAGCCTCCCAACAACTTGCTTTGAACCATCACTCACCCCTGTTAGTGCCGAGAATCGTCTGGATGTGATGGACATTTTGCGTGGTTTTGCCCTGTTTGGCATTTTGCTGATGAATATCGAGTTTTTTAATATAGCCCTGACCAGTCTCGGCCAATTTGATACCAGCTATCAGGGACTGGATTGGACAGCAGGCTGGTTAATCAAGGTGTTTATCGAGGGCAAGTTTTACAAGTTGTTCTCGCTGCTGTTCGGCATGGGCTTTGCCGTCATGCTGATTCGAGCCCAACATGCCGGACGTCCTTTTACCGGCTGGTTTGTGCGTCGCATGCTGGTGTTGTTTGTTATCGGCATGCTGCACATGTGTTTTTTATGGGGAGGCGATATTCTGCACGATTATGCGCTGGGGGGATTGTTGTTACTTGGTTGGGTGTTGCTTATTCGGCGACCGAAAATGGTGCGCTTGGCTCAGACCAAGTGGTTCTTGCGCATTGCACTGGGCATGATGATATTGCCCGCAGTTATCGCCCTGTTTGCCGGGTTATATATTGGCGCAACTCATGATTTAAACCAGTTAAGACAAGACTGGTATCAACGTCAGGCCGTGGTGGCGATATCAGATAAAAAACTGCAGGAGGCCAAACAGCAGGAAACGGCGATGGACAATCCGGTAGTGGGCTCACACTTATTGGACCAGGTTAATCAAGGTCAAAATGAGCCGCAGCCGTCTGAGGAGCATAACGAAGGGGGCCCTTCACCGGTATTGCCTCAACAATCAACAACCGATGACGATGATACTGCATCGGGTCAGCAAATTCAGCCAGTCAGCGACGCTGAAACACCGCTTCAGGAAAAAAACGAAGAGGATATGACTGCCGAAGAGTTAATCGAGTTTGAGGCTGATGAACGCTTTAACACTAAACTGGAAAACTGGCGCGAGGTGGAACTGGAAAACAAAACCTTTACCCGGCTGGACTATTGGGCGGCAACCTTGTATCGCAGTCAGAAGGCGCTAGAGATGTTGAAATACACGCCAATGTTTGTGCTGATAATGGGCTTTCCCCTGTTTATGTTGGGCTACTGGTTTGTTGCCAGTGGCATCATCAATCATATTGAACGGCATGTGGTTTTGTTCACCACAATGACTTGGGTGGGATTAAGTTTTGGTTTAATAATGAGTGTGGCTGGCATGCTGATTGATGTACATCCCGCAGCTAAAGACGCTTTTGAAATACGCACCGCGGCCCAGACATTATTCTTTTTCGGGCAAATGGTGTTGACCGCCGGCTATCTGGGCGCGCTGGTCTTGTTGGTACATAAACAATCTACCCGTCGCTATTTATTATGGCTGGCACCCATGGGGCGTATGGCGTTAACCAATTACATTATGCATTCGGTTATATTGACCAGTGTTTTTTATGGCTATGCCGGAGGGCTGTACGGTGAGGTGGGGCGAGCCTGGCAGGTTGCCATTGCCTTGGGTATTCTATTCGCGCAGGCGTTAATCTCACGCTGGTGGTTGAGCTATTTCAGATTCGGGCCATTGGAATGGTTGTGGCGTTGCCTGACCTATATGCAACTGCACAAATTCAGGATTTGATTTATCCCCCTTGACCATCAGCCAAGGGGAGAAGGGTTAGCGCAGCATATGTAAAAAGTATAAATGCTTCTGGTATTGCTCGAGTATGTCATTTATCACTTCAATTTTAGACCGGCCCATTAAACAGTAATCTTGGCCGCCCTCACGCAGATACACTTCGGCGCGATAATAGGTCTGTTCGGTATTGCTGTTTGTCACGTCGTCATGGATATATGCCGGTTGCGCATGCTGTCGACAGTAAACACCGTAAGTAAATTCTATCTCGTCACCATGCATTACCTGCAGCACACAACTTTGCTTGTCGGGACTGTTAACTTCTACGGTTAAGCCTTTTTTTTCCAACTCTAGCGCGACATCGGTCAGGGCCGGTTTGACTGTGGACTGGATAAATTCTGTCACCGGATCCTGGGCCGGAAAATCGATGATCCGGCTTAAACGCTGACGCCAGTCCTGCTGGGTGGCGGCGATACCATGAGCAATGCTGGTGGCATTAAGGCTCTCGCGTTTGTATACATCAATGCGTAAGGCCTTGAATAATCCGGTCAAACCCAACATCAGCACCAGGGTAAAAGGTAACGCGCTGGCTATTGTCATGGTTTGTAGGGCTTCCAGACCATCTGCCAGCATCAGTGCCATGGCAACGACTCCGGCAATCGACGCCCAGAAAATTCGCTGCCAGACCGGCGTATTGGTTTGACCATTGGAACACAACATATCGACCACCAATGCACCCGAGTCAGCCGAGGTTACAAAAAACACTACAACCATTAATATGGCGATACCGGATAGTAAACTGACCATCGGGAAATGTTCCAGAAACTGGAAAAGTGCCGAGGCGGTATCTCGCTCGACCGCCTGTCCCAGCTCGGTCATACCCTGATTAAAAATCAGTTCAATGGCTGAATTGCCAAAAATAGTCATCCATAACAATGTGAAGGTCGTCGGCACCAGCAGTACGCCAAGGATAAACTCCCGAATGGTGCGGCCACGGGAGATTTTGGCAATAAATAAGCCGACAAAAGGTGCCCAGGCCAGCCACCATCCCCAATAAAAAATGGTCCAACCGCCAATCCAGTCCGTTTTGTCGTAGGCAAACAGGTTGAAGGTATTGCTGACCAGACTGGAAAGGTACGCACCGGTGTTTTGCACGAATGCTTCTAGCAAAAATATCGTGCTCCCCAATGCCAGAATAAGTCCCACCAGGCCCACCGCCAAAACCATATTTAATTCGGATAATCTGCGAATGCCTTTATCCAGACCGGATGCGACAGAGGCGACTGCCATCAGACTGATGATGCCAACAATCAGTAATTGCATATTGATGTTGTTTGGAACGTTATACAGATAATGTAGTCCGGAATTGACCTGTGCAGCACCAAATCCTAGTGATGTCGCGACGCCAAATACCGTCCCGATGACGGCAAATATATCGACCATATGGCCAATCGGACCGTATATTTTGTCGCCAATTAGCGGATAAAGCGCGGATCGCAAGGTTAACGGCAAATTATGGCGATAGGCGAAAAACGCCAGCATTAACGCCACAACGGCATAAATAGCCCAGGCGTGCAAACCCCAATGGAAAAAAGTCATTAACATCGCCTGACGAACAGCAGCCAGACTGGCCGGCTCGGCTGTGGGTGGACTCAGAAAGTGCATCACAGGTTCGGCCACACCAAAGAACATCAGCCCAATTCCCATCCCGGCGGAAAAGAGCATGGAAAACCAGGTAATCAGACTGTATTTAGGCGTAGAGTGATCCGGCCCCAGTTTTATTTCACCATAACGGGAAATCCCCAGCAGCACGACAGATACCAGAATAATGGCCACGCTAAGCACGTAAAACCAGCTGGCATTGCTGATAATTTCTGCCTGGATCGCCGCAAACAGATCTTTGGCGGTTTTGGGCAAGAATCCGGCAAATAGACTTAATAACAGAATAATTACCGCAGAGGGGTAAAACACCGCCGGGTTAAGTTTTACAACAGTAGGTTGCATAAGTAGTAATGGCATCCGTTAGTTTTACAGGAACATAAATAAACTACTTTGAATGCTGACACTAAGCAAACAATAATAATTAGTACACAAATAAATGTTTATTTAGCAAAGTAGTTTAAAATAACAAATGAATATCAAGTAATATATTCTTTTTATTAGTATTTTTTATTGTTAGTGTATTTAGTTGTCGGAAGAAACATTTCCAGAAATTGGTAGTTCACTAATAATTAGAGAACGTTCAACTTATCAGGAGATCATGGTCTTCAAACAACAGGTGTTAACTATGTTTAGTAAAAATAAAATTGCTTCTGCAATTGTATTAGCCATGGCTAGTGGTAATTACGCTATGGCAGCGGAACCCGCCAGTCCGGATGGCGCAAAAAATAAAATTGAAACCATCCAGGTCACTGCAACAAAACGATCAGAGTCCATTCAGGATGTACCCGTATCCATCAGTGCTTTAAATGGTAAACAGCTAGACAAGCTGGGACTGGATAATTTTAACGAGTATGTTGAGTTCCTGCCCAATGTGGTATTTCAGGGCACAGGTCCGGGACAGAATGAAGTCTACATTCGTGGCGCTGCGACGACGCAAACCAATATTTCGGTATCCACTGTGCAGGCGCTGCAGCCTTCGGTCGCTTTTTATCTGGATGAGCAACCGGTATCCATGCAGGGTAGAAACCTGGATGTCTATGCCACCGATATGCAAAGGGTAGAGGTGTTACCCGGACCTCAGGGAACCTTATTTGGTGCCAGCTCGCAAGCCGGTACCATCAGAATGATCACCAATAAGCCTGATCACTCGGGTTTTTCAGCCGGCTTTAAAACCAGTATCAGCGCCACCAAAGGTGGAGAAATGAGCAACTCGGTTGAGGCCTATCTCAACATTACACCCACCGATGATCTGGCGCTTAGAATTGCGGCTTATAATGATTCGCAGGGGGGCTGGATAGATAATATTCTCAATGATCCTGATAATGGGGGTTACCGCGGCAGTGCCGTAGTCATCAGCCGTATTTCGGGTGGCGTGCTGGCTGATCCGGCTAATACGCCTATTGTGGTGCCCAAAAATGACTCGTTGGTCGAAGATGATATTAACGATGCTATATACTCCGGCGCCCGTTTTAGTGCCTCTTACCATATTAGTCAGGACTGGAATTTGCTGGTCCAGCATACTCAGCAGTCTTTGAGTACCGAAGGGGTGTTTTCCTACGATCCTAATCTTGAGGGTGAAAGCTCCACTAACCGTTTTCAGCCAGAAAGAAATGACGATGATTTCGGCCTGACCACCTGGACGCTGGAAGGACGTTTGGCCAAGTTGGATATCGTTTATACCGGTGGTTATCTGGATCGTGAAATTAATTCGTTGATTGACTATACCGGATATACCAATGGTGGCTTGTTTTCTGCCTATTACGTATGCAGCTATTATGGTTTGCCGGCAGAAGAACAGGAATGTCTTGATCCGACCAAGTTTTATCATGAAGACACCGATACTAATCGCGTAACCCATGAACTGCGCTTTAACACTCCGGTGGAAAATCGCTGGCGGCTAACGGCAGGGGTGTTCTATGATGATCAGGACTTGTCCACCATTGGTTCTTTCAAGATCCCCAATACCGATCTGTTCCCTAATATGGCGCGCACACTACCCGGGAACGAGGGGATTAATAGTGACGGTGGACCCTTCCCGTCAGAGATCGGTTTTGTTAATGATATAACCCATACCATTGAGCAGATTGCCGTATTTGGACAGGGTGAATATGACCTGACCGATACTTTGACCCTGACATTGGGGGCCCGCTGGTATCAGATTGACGATACCTATAAAGGTTCCACTTCAACGGTAGATGTCAGTGGCCGCTTGCGCGCCTTTGGTGATGGCAGCAATCAGGCATTGATCGACTTTTTTGGTGAAGACGCAGCGCAAGGCTATATTGATGCGATCGACAGCGGCCAGTTAGATGTCAGCTTGTTGGATGATAACGGAACCTTGACCGTTGATGACGTGATTTACAAGGCATCAATAGACTGGAAGATGAACGACGACCTGTTGATCTTTGCCACCTATTCCGAAGGCTTTCGTCCGCCGGTGACCAACCGCGTTGGTGGCGGTGCAGCCGCTAAACCTGAAGGTGCCTTTGCCGATTTCCGTATCCCGGTTTACTCTACCACGGACACCTTAACCAACTATGAATTAGGTACCAAAGGTGACTTTTTGGAGGGTACGTTACGTATCAATGCAACCGCTTATTACTCCGAGATCGACGATCTGCAAACCTCCCGTTTTGACCCGACCAATATCAGTTTCTTGGTGTTTACCGATAATGTGGGCAAAGCCGAAATTCTCGGTCTGGATGCTGATTTCCAGTGGTACGCGACCGACAATCTGGTATTAAGCGGAGCTATGAGCTGGATGGATACTGAGCTCACCGAAATTAATAACGAGTTACGCGGGATTGCGCCACCTGAAGGCAGTCGCCTGCCATTCTCGGCAGAATTCTCCGGAAATCTGCAGGCCAGTTATTTCTATATGCTGGAAAATGGCTGGGAAGGTTATGTCAACGGCGCGATTAACTATACCGGAGATCGCCTGGTTGGCATGAGTATGGATGCCTATGTGATGGAAGATGCCACCCGCCTGATTTACGGAACCGGCAGCGGTCTGAAGATACAACAGGAAGCGGATGTTTATTCTGGTGTTAATTATACCGATACTAACGGCAATGGATTCGCTGGAGGTCGTTATGTACAGGAAAGCTATGCGGTAGCCAATATTGCCTTTGGCATCAGAACCGATGAGTGGAAAGCGGAACTGTATATAGACAACATCACCGATGAGCGTGGGGATCAGTATATTGATACACAGCAGTTTACCCCTAAAGTGGTCAGCAGTCGTCCACGTACCATCGGTATGCGTTTTTCTTACGATATGTATTAGAAACAGCAGATGAATGGGCTTGTCAGCCCTTAAAAATAAAGGCAAGCTGTTCTTGGCTTGCCTTTTTTATAGAAGGCCAATCCGCCTAAATATCGCATGGGAGAGATCTGGATTTGAAGGATGAAGTGAAGACGAAAGAACAGCAAAACGAGGTTTTTCAAGCTCGTTTACACGAGATCCAACAGCAAATTCAACAAGCACAATTTTCCGCAGCCATAGATTCTGCGCAACACATGCTGCAACAAACAGCAACGGATAGTGAATATCAGCAACTATTGTATCTGTTGGGAGTCGCCCAGCGCTATGCTCAGCAGCTGCCAGCCGCATTGAAAACAATCAAGCAGTTACTCGATCACAATACCGATCATGCCCGTGCCTATCAAGAAATGGGTTATATACACATGGGGCTGCAACAGGCTGATCGCGCTATTCCATCCTTTCGCTGGGCCACTCAGTTAAATCCGGCTTTAATCGCCAGCTGGCAACAATTGGCCCAACTACTGCAACAACAGGGACAGACCGAGCAATCTCAGCAAGCACTGCAGCAATACCAGTTTTTACAACAGTTACCGCCGCCACTGCTTGGTGCACAAGATCTGATGTATGAAGGAAAACTGCACAAAGCGGATCAACTATGCCGTCATTTTTTGCAACAGCATAAACACCACATCGAAGGCATGTGTCTACTGGCCCAAATCGGTATTCGTCTGCGCATATACGATGATGCCGAATTTTTGCTGGAAAGCTGTGTTGAACTTGAACCTGATCATCACCGAGCTCGCAGTGAATACCTTGGGTTACTGCTGCGTTTGGGTAAGTTCAAACCTGCTTTGGATCAGGCCAAGATGTTGCTTGCAAGTCAGCCGGATAACCCGTCATACCAAATGGCGATGGGTAATGTCCAAATTGGGCTGGGTAACATACAAGCAGGCATTGAACTGTTTAATCAAGTATTGAAACAGGATCCGCAAAGGGCAGGGCTGCAAGTTCAACTGGGTCATGCCTATAAAGCCAATGGACAGGTAGATTTGGCGGTGCAGACTTATCAACAGGCTTATCAGATTAAACCCGCTTTTGGTGACGCCTACTGGAGTTTGGCCAATACTAAAACCTATCGCTTTAGTGATGCAGAATTAGCCCAGATGAAGCAGCTAGAAGCCAATCCGCAAACCGGGTTAGAGGATCGTATCCATTTATGCTTTGCCGTCGGTAAAGCGCTGGAGGATCGGAAAGACTACCCGTTTTCCTTTGAATACTATCAACGGGGGAATCAGTTAAAAAGCCAACAATCCGGTTATTCTGCGGATAAAACCGAGATGCAGATTGACGCGCAAATTAAGCATTGTACGGCTGAATTATTCCAGCAGCGCGGCCATCTGGGCTTAGATGATCCGGCACCAATTTTTATTGTCGGGTTACCCCGTGCCGGTTCCACCTTGCTGGAACAGATACTGGCTTCCCATTCCATGGTGGACGGCACTATGGAATTGCATAATATTCTGGGATTAGCGTTACGTTTACGTGGACGTACTGCCGCTGAACAGGCCCGCTATCCGGGTAATTTGTGGGAATTGGAAGAGAGTTACTTTAAGCGTTTTGGCCAGCAATATATAAACGATACCCAGGTATATCGGGAAGGCGCACCGTTATTTATTGATAAAATGCCGAATAACTTTATGCATATTGGTTTGATTAAATTGATATTGCCCAAGGCCAAAATTATCGATGCCCGCCGTCACCCTATGTCCTGCTGTTTTAGCGGTTATAAGCAACTCTTTGGTGAAGGACAGGACTTCAGTTATGACCTTGACGATATCGGACGTTATTATCAGTCTTATATCAAACTGATGGAGCATTGGGATAAGGTCCTGCCGGGTTTTGTACTGCGGGTTCAACATGAGGAGGTAGTGCACGATCTGGAAGGGCAAGTACGGCGAATGCTGGATTTTTGTGGCTTACCTTTTGAGCAAAATTGCATCGACTTTCATCAAACCAGACGCAATATCAAAACCCCCAGTTCCGAACAGGTACGCCAGCCTATTTACACCTCGGCACTGGAGCAATGGAAGCATTATGCTGACGATCTAAAGCCATTAACAATACGCTTTCACGACTGCCGGTGAGGTCGATATTTAACTGTTTTCGACAATAGGTGAACATATTCACAAGCTAATTATTTGAGAAAGTATAAATGGAACAACAAGTTAAGATAGATGATTTAATTGAAGGTACAGGTGAAATCGCCGGACGTGGCGCATTGATTACTGCCCATTATCGTGGCTGGCTGGAAGATGGCAGCGAATTTGATTCGTCCTACAACAAGGGTCAACCGTTCCAGGTAGTATTGAGCAATAAACGGGTGATTCAGGGCTGGCTCACAGGTTTGAATGGTATGAAGGTGGGCGGCAAACGCAAACTTTGGGTGCCCGCAGAACTGGCCTATGGTGAGCGCCAAATTGGCAATATGATCCCGCCCAATAGCAATCTTATTTTTGAAATTGAATTGCTCGAAGTGCTAACTCGCGATAACTGATTTTTCTGAACGCTCATATAACAATTGATTTAATATGGGCGTATTATTTTAATTTTGTCTCAATAACAATTATTCAATTATTTGGAGTAGTCATTTTGTTTACAAGGAACGTATGTTTAGCATTATTGGTTTTTCAACTTGCTGGATGTGGAGGAGGGACTGATAGTGGAACTTCGGTAGAGTCCCCACCACTAAATCCACCTGTAGTCACTCCAGAACCAGAAGATATAACTACCGGTAAAACGATAGTTAGAAATGAACATTTTTTTGTTGCTAATGATGGTATTCACGGAAAAGAGTTGTGGAAAACAGATGGCTCTTTATCAGGCACAGTAATGGTGAAAGATATTAATCCTGACGGTGACTCTAGACCTAGTCAATTAATATATAGCAATGGTTACTTATTTTTTAGTGCGGATGATGGTGTAACAGGGCGAGAGTTATGGAAGTCAGATGGGACAACGGAAGGTACTGTATTAGTTAAAGACGTAAATCTATTTGGAAATACATTTGTTGACAGAGATGCTTTTATTATAAGTAAAAATAACAATATTTATTTTTACGGAACAGATGGTGTTGGCGGTTATGAGCTGTGGAAATCAGATGGGACTGCCGATGGGACATCTATTGTGAAAGAGTTAGGGCCTGACGGAACTTCGGGTTTACGTCGGTATGAAATTTTTGTTATGGGTGACTTTCTTTATTTTAACGGTTATTCCGATATAGGTGGTTGTGCGCTCTGGAAGTCAGACGGAACAGAAATTGGCACAACAACAGTTAAAACATTCTTTCCAAGTATTGGACGTACGTGCCCTAGCCATTTCACCAATGTTGGTGGAGTACTATTTTTTAGTGCTTCAGATGATAATTATGGTGATGAATTATGGAAATCAGACGGTACGTCTGATGGTACCCTAATGGTAAAAGATATTAATCAGTTTTTGAGTGCTGGCTCAACACCCAGAAACTTAGTCGCTGTTAACAATCAATTATATTTCACCAGTAATGCACAAGATTTTGGCCATGAGCTATGGACTTCCGATGGTTCGGAACTCGGAACATATATGGTGTCAGATATTGACCCTGGTGAAGGTAGTTCCTCACCCAGGATTATTGTGAATTATGATGGGGTTTTATTTTTTATTGCAAAGGGTCCTTCAGAATGTAACACCGGGATTTGGAAGTCTAATGGCACATCAGAAACTACACAGCGATTAAGTGACTGCTTAAGCACAGATAGAAATACATTACTGGATGATTTAAATGGCACTAATGGATTTGAAATATTTAATGACAAAATGTATTTCTATGGAACTAATGGATTTGGTGATGATTTATGGGTTTCAGATGGCACAGAGTTTGGGACTGTGCCTGTAACTAATTTTACGTTCAACCCTAATTTCAGTTTTGCTGTCGCAAGTTATAACGCGAATACAGAGTTACTTGCATTCCATGATAACCGCTTTCTTATAAGAATTGATGATGGAATTCATGGCTTAGAGTTATGGATATCGGATGGGACTGAATCGGGGACAAAATTAATTAAAGATATAAATCCCGGTAACGCTGATGGGTTTGCTTGGTAGTTAAATTGGGAACCGGCACTTCGATTCCCTGCTTATCTTTAGTTGGGGAGCGGTGATAACTTTAAATCGGTTAAGCGGCTGCGTAACTTACCCATAAATTCGGCATCCGGGTCGTTTTTCTCGGTCAGATAATTATCGTCTTTTTCTTTCCACAGCGGTGTGCCTTTAAAATGCTGGTATTCACTGTGACCGAATACATAATCAATAGGGTATTTGCGGGCCAGATATTTGATGAGTTTGGTATTGGCTTCCAGTTGTGCGTCGGTCATGGGTAAAGAATCGCCATCGGCAATATTTTCGATGCCTATGGCCGTGTAATTCAGACCAATCACATGGCGGGCCATAATGGTTTCCGGCATTAACTGGTAGATAGTGCCATCACGGTCTATGACAAACTGGCTGGAAACATTCAGCGCTCCGGCACTACTGATTTTGCTGCGCGCGGCTGGTAGGGTGGCCGAATTAAAGGCATTGAAGGTTTTTTCAAAGGTAGGTATCACAGTCCAATGTACCGTTATCATGGTGGGCTTGATGGTTGGCTCATCCTGAACGATGCCGTAATGCGCTTGCATATATTCCAGCGTGAGATCCTTGCGCTGCTGATCGAACAGAATCGGTTTTTGAATAATGTCAAAATCGGGCTTGATGTCTTGTGTCGCGATAGTTTGAAAACTGAAGGCCAACAGACAGATAAGATATTTTTTCATGGATGCTCTGTAAATCGCGTTTAATTTGTTTGGTTTATTCTTTCAGTATTACTGTTCGGGTTCAAGGTTGCCTTTAACCTTCAATGTCGCTGTGGGGAGTGGGGGACAGGCGGTGTGATGTTAATGGGTTATTAAAAGCAGCAGATAGTTTTATTGAACATGTCGAATTGTTGTTTCACTACTCGACTAATGGATATCAGCATTAGCTAAACCGGAGAGAACAGTCATGTCAGATAATCAGCAAAATTGCAAAACAATCCCCACCATCACTGCCTTTGAGCATTCTCCTGATCGCGGTCGGGGACTGGCTCGCGACATGCCTGTGCGCTGGGCGTTTGAAGAAGTGGGGCAGGCCTATGATGTTCATCTGGTCTCGTTTCGAGCCATGAAACAAACAGCGCATCTGGCCCTTCAACCATTTGGTCAAATCCCTACATACCAGCATGAGGAACTTACTTTGTGTGAATCAGGCGCAATAGTGCTGCATATTGCGCAGCAGCATAGTGGACTGTTGCCACCGGATACCAATGCTCGCGCTCGTGCGATTATGTGGATGTTTAGCGCTGTTAGCACAATGGAGCCGGTTATTGTCCAGCGTGAGGTGGCAATACTGGCCGAAAGCGACAGAAACTGGCATCAGCAACGTTTACCCTTGGTAGAGGAACGTATTGATAGCCGCCTGGCTCAGTTATCCAACCGGCTTGGTAAGGCAGATTGGCTGGATGGCGACTTCAGCGCTGGAGATTTGTTAATGATACAAGTCCTGCGCAGGCTGAAAAGTTCTAGTCTACTCGACAATTACCCCAATCTTGCCGCCTATGTTGCCCGTGGCGAAGATCGTCCGGCATTCAAGCGTGCCTTTGATGCTCAATTGACTGTGTTTAACAACCTGTCAGCAGAATTGTAAAAGACTTGGCTTTGTGCTGGCATATGGGCGTAGAGGGGGAACAGGTTATTATGGCCGTTGATAACTACCATTCCCACTTAATTTCGAAAACCGATCCTCGTTCAGGTTTTTTGATTTCCAGCACACACAGTAAATTGGTCATCTTTATATTGGTTGCTGTGATATCGGTTTTTTGACTACCAATAGTATGAATGGCCTTAAGGTTCGACGGCTTTTTGTCTTGGTGAAATTGAATCTTGATAACAGCTAAATCAATGTTGTGAATAATTGAATGGACAACATTTTCCTTGGCATCGGGGAAGCAATGACTCCCATAGTAGCTAATCTGATGATGGTATTCCTGTCCGACAGGAAGAGCGGTATCAAAATATGTGGTCGCTGATATGGCACCGCCGTGTTTGGTGACGATACAGGTACCATTGAGTGTGGAGATGTTGCCAATCCTGCCTTCAGCCCCAATGCCCAAGTCATTGAATGAAGCTATATTCTTCTCCAACGGAGTAAATATCGTGGTCTTTACAACTTTGGTTTTGGCCGGCCCCGGATCGAGGAACTCATATTCAAATAAGGTAGACTTGACTTTATAAGGTTTTGAACGCGATAAGTGAATGGCATAAGTTAACAATACGAGGGCTATCAGGAGCAACAAACCACTGATCAGATACTTTTCATCCGCTACCAGTAAGCCAAATCCGGTCAGGGTGATTATTATTCCAATAACATCAATTGCCAGCTTTATTTTGGTGCTCATATTGAATACTCAAAACAGGGTCAAATCCCGATGGCTGAATAAATCCGATGCTGTTGTTTGATCCGGAAACAAGATGATTTATGCCAGCTAGTCAATAACTTAGCATCGTTATTTATCTACAACAATCACTTTTAAGTTATTGGTGTATATGAGATTTGTATATTAAAGGGCAGAATCCGTAGCACTGTTTACTCAATCTTCAACAATTCCAGATCAAACATCAGCGCTTCATCGTAGCCAAACTGCTGGGGTTGGGCTTTGCAACCGTAAGCCAGTTTGGCCGGAATGTATAACGTCCAGGCGTCACCGACCACCATTTCGCTTAACGCCAGCTTCCAGCCTTCAATCACTTTGGAAACCGGCAGTGCGCTGCTATAACCGCTGTCGATTACTGTGCCATCCAGACGACGGGTCACATAGTTGGCGATAACCGTATCACCGGATTCAGGATGAACTTTGCCGCTGCCGCGCTGGAGTATTTTATATTGGTAGCCATGGGGGGATTTTATGACTCCGTCTTTTTTGGCGTTCTGGATAAAGAAAACCTGCTCATTGACCTGGTTAAGCGCCGCACCCGGTTTAGTGCATTCACCGGAGGTAGAGGCACATCCCGTCATAACAGCAGATATTAAAATAACGGCATTCAGTCTGTTTAAATACTTCATCAATTGTTTACCTGATATTGGATAGATAGGGCTTTGCTGTTAACAATAAACGCTCTTACTGTGTGGATTGTATTTATGCATTAAACTAATTTTTCTCAGTTTTTGTCGTTAATACTTCATCGACAAGGGCGGGGTATTCTTGCATAAACATAATAAACTCTTTTTCTAAATCAGTTGTAGCTTGTACTTCACCCTGCGCTGCCAAAATAAAATGTTTTTGTGATTGCATAGGTTCAATTAGACCATAAACAAGCATTGTCAGATACTTGCCAGCGTAGTGAATCAAGTGTCTGGTGGTGGGGCTATAATTGTCACTTAACTGTATTTCAAAACCACCGTCAACCAGTGCCGCCATGCTTTGTTCCGAAAATATGCCATGTACACTACCTATCAAGTCAAGAAGCAGGATCGTCATTTTTTCATTGGAAAGTATATCGACGTGACCACTGTCAAATCCAAATGTTCGATTGGCCTGTTTCTGCGCTTCCGGATGCAGCTGACTGGACAATGACACCACGCCATCACTATTTTCGCCCAACTTTAAAATATTGGAGTTTCTGTAAGCATAAAAAAGCTGGTGATTGACGAATTCTGGCAACGGCTGTCTATATAGTTGTTGAATAAATCGGTTGTCGGGATTCAGGTCTCGCCAAGCGGGCAGGACGAGCAGCCCGTGTTTCTCACCCGCAGCAGCAGCCAGGTTGCCTCCCAAAGGGCTGGCTACAGTAACAAATAGTTTGAGCGTATTTTCGCGGTCCAGACCTTTATATTTATTGATTGCTTCCCTCACCACCACTCCGCCCATACTATGAGCAACTACGATGAGTGGCATGTCTCCCAAAGGAATAACATCGCCTGAGAGAAAGATGTTATAAAAGAAATCGGCTAGTTGATCCAAATCGCCACCCGAGGGGTAATAGAAAAACCATGGTTTGTATCGGTTCCGGTCAAGGCGTTTTATGATGGGTTCAAACGATCTTGGTGTACCATTGATACCATGCACAAAGACTATCGGTATCTTGTGCGCAGTATCTTCTTCAAGTGCATAAAACATGGTTGAAGCATTTTCCAGAAAAGATGCCGGATCGTACATACCCAAGGTTGACATATTCTGGCTAAATAGCGGATCGTCAAGCGTACGTATTGTTCCCGAGGGGTAATAAAGAGATTGCTTGGTTTCAACGTTCTCTGGCAGCGCAATTTTTTCAGATCGAGCCGACACTTTACTGGCTGTTAATGGAATATCAATCTGGTTGACAATCAATTGGGGATAGAGTGTTTTACTGAGACTAAGTTTACGCTCGCCTACAGTTTCGTTTTGCTCAAAAATATGATTTCCGTTGATGTCGGCGTATATCAGCAAATCATAGTCACCATCGGGTAGATTTAGCCCGAAATGCGTGCCGGTGCCTTTGAAGAACATCATATCAACACGCTCGTTGCGTTTATATTTGTCAGAGTAAGCGGCGACAGCTAAAGAAACATCAGCGTATTTACCAGACTGATCAAATGTCCTCCCGATCACGAAAAATGTTTCACGGTCTAGCATGTGTTTCAAGTTTATCTGGCTGGGGGCGGCATTCTGTATTTGCGCGTAATTCGCCTGAACCGAAGCATATTTAAGATAGGTGCATGAAGACAGCATAAAAAACGAGACTAAACAGCCACAGATATTTAAAACCACTTTGTTCAAGTTGATAACCTCCGTGTTGAGTTGACATAACAAGCTGTATAGTCCGACAGTCGCATTGATAATGCGCAACGAGTAGCGGGGGAAGTGAGGTTGTTCCTGCAAAGCTTCCAGCTAACCGTTCTACAGTCATATATTTTCGAATAATAAATAATTCAGCAGTTTATAGATAGTGATGCAACAACAGTGTGGAATTAAAATACTCTAGTTCTGAGGAAAAATGTCGTTTAATTCTAAAATAGGGTTATAAATTAAAGATTTTAGATGTTGTCAATGACTAGCCTCGATCGCTAAAGAATAAATTGCGGACACTAACACTTTAAGCCCTGAGGCAGCATCGCTGCACCCGGGGCATTATTAGGCAAGTGTTCTGACACAGCGGTTAAAATGCGCTGAGCAACCATTATTAGCTGAATATCCTCAATAGGGCATTAGCCTATACACTCTGATATTCAGCCTGCAAGTGTTCCGCTTTACTGTGATCCTTGGCCAATAGCATATATACCGAGGGAAGTACGTACAGTGTGAATATCGTCCCTATGGCCATACCACAAACCAATACCAGGCCAATGGCATTACGTGCGCCTGCGCCAGCACCATCGGCAAAAATCAGTGGAGTATGGCCTGCAATGGTCGCTATGCTCGTCATCATTACTGGCCGTAAGCGGATAATTGAGGCTTGTTGTACGGCGTCTAATTTTGATTTGCCTTGTTCTTGCAGTTTATTGGCAAATTCCACGACCAGGATACCGTTACGGGCGATAAGGCCGACTAAAGTCACCAAGCCTACTTGCGAATAGATATTCAAGGTGGTTGTCCAGCCGTCAGTCCAATAAGGCATAGGGGCGGGAATTTTTAAAAAGGTAAAAACCATCGCACCAAATAAGGCTAATGGTACCGAACCACCCAAAATAACTAATGGATCGCGAAAACTATTAAACTGAGCCGCCAGTACTAAAAATATCATGGTAATGGCCATTAAAAAGGCGGTTAAAAATGAATCGCCCTCAAGTTTTAGTTGTCGTGACTGACCGGTGTAATCAATACCGTACCCCTGAGGCATAATCTTACGTGCTTCAGTTTCCATATAGGTAAGAGCTTCACCTAGCGAAGTGGTCGGTTGGCCACTAATTTTGACAGAATTCATTTGCTGTGTGCGGTTAAGGCTGCGTGGCACAGTGTTAGTTTCAATGTCCGCAATGTCGGCGACACGCACCATATTGCCGCCTAGACCCGTCACATAAAGATTTTCTATATCCGCAGGGTTTAGTCGTGCTGACCGTTTTACCTGAGGGATGACTTTATAGCTATAGCCATCCATATTAAAACGGTTAACGTAGTTTCCACCCAGTAACACAGCGAGATCTCGGGTGACGGTTTGTAAGTCCAGCCCCAGTTCCGCGACTTTATCCCGATTAATTTTTAAACGTGCGTCGGGCTGGTCAATTTTTAAATCAATCATCGGCGGGAAGGCAAACTTGCCACTTTCCATTGCTTTGTTTACCAGCACTTGTGATATTTCATAAATCTGTTCTGGATCAGCTTGTGAGGTCAGCACAAATTCAAATGGAAAGCTGCCACCTCCCGGTAACGCAGGTGGCGTAATCGGGAATATTCGTACACCACTGATACCTGCCAGCTTTTGTTGCACTTCAGGCAATATTTCAAAGACGCTACGCTCGCGCTGATCCCAGGGTTTTACCACCATGCCTGAAAACCCGCTACTAGGAAAGGTGAGTAAAAAGCTAAAATCGGTCTCTTCAATACTTTGGTAAGCATCATTGGCCTGATCAACGTAAAACACCGATTGATCAATAGTGCTGTTGGCTGGAGCCTCGGTAATACCAAATATAACGCCTTGATCTTCATTGGGCGCCAATTCAGTGGGAGACATCATGTACATCACCACCGCTAATATGGCAATAACTAACCAAAATAGATAAACCGCGGGGCCATTTTTCAAGCTGCCCGTTAAGGTGCGACTGTAAAAATGTTGGAAACGGTCAAACATTGGGCCTAGTGGCGCGTTAACTTTTTTGTGGGTTTTAAGCCAACGAGAGCCTAGCATGGGCGACAATGTTAAGGCGACTATAGCTGAAATGGTGACGGCACCCGCAAGGGTAATGGCAAACTCCTGGAATAAGGTACCCGTGAGTCCTCCCTGAAAACCGATAGGTACGTACACAGAGACCAGGGTTACTGTCATTGCGATAATAGGCCCGCCTAATTCACGCGCGCTTACCAGAGCCGCCTGAATAGGGGATTTACCTTCTTCAATATGGCGTTCAATATTTTCCACCATAACGATGGCATCATCCACAACGAGTCCCACGCTAAGTACAATGGCCAGCAACGTCAGTAAATTCAGGGTGAAGCCAAACATTTGCATTAAAAACAGTGCGCCAATCAATGATAAAGGAATGGCAAAGACCGGAATAAGGACTGAACGGCTAAAACCCAAAAACAGGAAAATAACAATAATAATGATAATCAGCGTCTCGGACAGGGTCTTTACCACTTCATGGATAGCCGTTTCAATGTATTCGGTGGAATCGTAGGAAACCATGGCATCCAGCCCGGTGGGCAGCTTTTCCCGAATCGCTGTCATTTCCTCGCGCACAGCCTTCATAACATCCAGGGCATTGGCGGTGGGCATTACCCAGATCCCCATAAACACCGCAGTTTGGCCTGAATAACTGACCACGGTATCGTAATCTTCGGCACCTAATTCCACATCGGCGACATCTGCCAGACGTATAATACCCTGCGAATTACGACGAATAATAAGTTGCTGGAAATCTTCAACTGAATTTAAATCGGTATCAGCACTTAAGTTAACCTGAGTTAACATGCCTCGGGTTTTCCCCAGGGTGGCTTGAACATTATTGGCCGCTAACGCCTGACGTAACTCACTGGGCGTAACATTCATGGCTTCCATCGCTTCAGGTTTGAGCCATATACGCATGGCAAAAACACGGCCACCTAAAGTCTCGGCTTTTTGTACGCCATCTATGGCAGCCAAACGGGGTTGAATGCTGCGACGTAAATAATCAGTAATCTGGTTTTGCGACAAAATGTCCGATGTAAAACTCAGATAAGCGGCGGCAAATTCGCTATCGGCGGAAATAATGCTCAAGGCAGGTACTTCGGCTTCAGGCGGTAATTCTCCCCTTACTGCGTTAACTTTGGCGTTGATTTCAGACATCGCTCTAATGGGGTCAAAATTCAGCTTCAGATGGACTTTAATGTCCGAGAACCCCAGGGAAGAGCTCGATTCGACATAGTCAATCCCTTCGGCAGAGGCAACTGCCCGTTCCAATGGACTGGTGATAAAACCTTTGACTAAATCTGCGCTGGCACCAATGTAAACGGTTTGAATGTTGATTACCGATACATCACTTTTAGGATACTGGCGTACCGTCAAGTTAGAAGCGGCTTGAAATCCAGCCAGCAGGATTAAAATGCTGATAACAATAGAGACAACAGGTCGTTTAATAAATAGATCAGTAAAGTTCATAATGGTCTAATGTCTCAAGAATCAGTAGGTTGAGGATCAAGGCTGCGTTCAGGTTCAGGGTTTGCACCAGTCACCACCGGCATGCCATTAAACAATTTAAATGCACCAGCACTAACCACCTGCTGCCCAGCAGTCAGGCCTTCTTCAACCATCACAAAATCGCCTCGGGTATTACCCAGCTTTACAAACTGCTGGCGGACAGTATCCGGTTGCCCTTTTTCACCTGGTTCGATGACAAATACCGTGTCACCATAAGGCGCATACAGCACGGCAGTATTGGGGATAGACAGTACCTGTTGCTCTACTGGTAAAGTGACTTTCAGCTCCACCGACATACCCGGTAACAGCGTTTGCAATGAATTATCGATTTGGGCTTGCACATGCAAGTTACGTGTCTGGCTATTAATTTCCGCCGCAGTGGCAATGATTTCACCGCTGACGGTATTACCTTGCTGAGTGACTTCCACCGGATAACCTGATTTTAGTTTATTAACCCATTGCTGCGGAACGCGAAAATTAACCCGCAGCTGATCAATAGACTGCAAGGTGACCACTTCAGTACCTGAGGGTAAATCTTGTCCTAAATACACTTTACGTATGCCCAAACGACCATCGAATGGTGCCACAATATGCTTTTTAGCTAGAGTGACATTAAGATCATCCACCTCTGCTAGAGTCGAATTTACAAGCTGTTCCGCTTCATCTAATGCACTTTGTGACACTGATTGTTTTTCGCGTAGTGCTAATAAACGTTGCAGATTATTTTTGGCTAACCCAAGGCGTGCTGAAGCTGCACGTAACAGGGCTTTTTCGTTGCCGGATTCCTGTTCAATTAACAAGTCTCCGGCTTTAACTTGCTGTCCGGAATCAAAGTGAATCTTGGCAATTCGGCCTTCGACTTCAGCAGTAATGGTTAAACCTTGCCATGCCTCGAGTGAACCGACTGCGGACAATGTATTTGGCCAGGTTTGTTGCTCAACTGAGCTTACACTGACGGTTTCAGGTGGCTGTGCAAAGGCTGCACCGCTATCGATCATAAAACCAATCTGTTTGGCTTTAATCCCGCCTATGATGACCACAATAACAACTAATACGGCCACAGAAAATAAAATGGAGACTTTACGTGACATGAAAAATCCTTTTAAAAGCTAAGAGTGTTTTGGGTAACAGCTGACTCACTACTGCAACAAGTATCATCAGAATTAAAGTGCGTACTGTATATATATCCATGTGAAAAATAAAGCCTTAATTTGTAACAATTTGAGTAACTTCTCAAGCGCCCGGTTTTATTTAAAAATAGCTATATATCAATCAGTTACTATTAAATAGTGGAGGCGGTGACGATACGAAAAGTGTGAGTATTGCAACATTTTTTGCATACCAAGATCATCTATCCTTGTCGAAGACCACATGACTGATGAAAAACCACCGTCTCGTCCGGTTAACATCGCAATGCTATGAGAGCAAGATTATGCTGTCTCTTCAGCACATCGCCGCCCAATGTTCCATCACTGTCAATGTGCTATTGGCTACTACCAAGCCTGACGATGGCAGATTGAAAACCATCAATATAATTCATTTCCTGTATAGCTTGGTCGTCAGCCGGATTATGTCGCTGGTAACATCACCATCCACGCCATACCAAATTGATCGGTAACTTGCCCATAAAGCGGCGACCAAAATGTCTCAGCTAAGGGCATCGTCACTTGACCATTTTCAGACAGTGCAGCAAATACCCGCTGGGCGTCTTGTGCTGTGGCCACCGTTAGCGCCAAACTAAAACCGCTTAGTGTTGTGCCATCGTTGCATCCATCCGAGGCGAAAACTTTGGCACCACCCAGAGTAAACTCACAATGCATAACCTTATCTTCAAATCCAGCGGCGAGCATATCTTCTGGTATAGGCTCAGGGCTGTCACTAAAACGCATTAACAAATCAATTTTTGCACCAACATGTTGTACGTAATAGTTGAGTGCTTCTTCGCATCGTCCGGAAAAAAACAGGTAATTATTTAGGCTGGCTTTTTGCAGTGACAGGGTATGACGCAGTGCATCTTCTTGGGCGCGAAACTCCCCGCTAGTGTCTACGTCAGCAAAGTCCTCCATACTGTAAAATGGCCTAATTTCTATGTCGGAATCCTCGAACATGGGGTTCGGACATTTTTTAACCCATTCCAGTGCTTCTTCCATTGAACTGACATTCCATACCCAATAGCCCGCCACCAATTCATTGGTTTCCACAAAAGGCCCCTGGATTACCGAGCGTTTTGAGCCGCTAAAACGTACCCGGTATCCTTCGTTGCTAGGCTTGAGTCCATCGCCTGATTCCATAATTCCAGCCTTAACCAGCTCTTCGTTAAAACTGCCCATGGCTTCCATCAACTCGTTAGTTGGCATTACACCAGCTTCTGAACCGGCCGTCGCTTTTACCATCACCATTACTTTCATCATTATTCTCCTAAGCCAATATTATTGGTCGAATTGCTTATTACGTTCGATAATTTGTTGGTTGATTGCGTCATCGGCACAGCGTATTTCAAAGGGACCGTTTTTAACGCCGGGGTGTTTGGACATGAGCGCGATGGCGTGATTGAGATCTTTAGCTTCCAGCAATAATATCCCACCCAATACTTCTTTGGTTTCAGTAAAAGGGCCGTCAACCACATCAACAGCACCATTTTTCATTTTTAATGTCACAGCATGTGCGGCAGCACCTAAAGCTTCGCCACCTATAAAGTGCTTGCCCCGGCGTAATTCATCATCGTAGGCAAAACATTCTTCCATTAATTTGGCTTGTTCGGATTCAGGCAGAGATGCCCACTTTGCTTCATCAAAATAACCAAGACAGATAAATTTCATAAATACCCCTTCAGTTTGAGTTTTGTATTGATTAATCGAAAGAGGATTAGCCAGATCGACAGGAACGGGAAAAAATTTTATAAAATTTGCAAAAAGCTTTATTGGCTTTTGAGTTGCGCCAATTTTTGCTGCAAAAAGCGTTGTTCTGGAGCCTGTTTCACTAATGCCAAGGCCTGTTCAAAAGCCGCAATAGCCTCAGTGGTGTGGCCTAAACGCCCTAACAATTCGCCGCGAGTTGAATGCAGTTTGTGATATTCCCGCAATTCGCCGCGGTCCAACAGGTTATCTATTATGCTTAGACCCGCTTCTGGCCCATCGCGCATTGCGCAGGCAACCGCACGGTTAAGCTCAATGACTGGTGAAGGTTCGATTTGCAATAAAACCGAATAAAGCGCGATGATTTGATCCCAGTCGGTGGTATGTGTAGATTGCGCATACACTGCAACAATGGCGGCTTGTATTGTGTAGGAGCCTATGCGGCGGGTGGCTAAGGCTCGACGAACCAACGCACTGCCTTCTTTGATATAGGATTGTTGCCAAAGGCTTTTGTCTTGATCCTCGAGCAATATAATATTACCGGCTTGGTCAATACGGGCTGGGCGTCGTGATTCATGTAATAACATTAAGGCTAATAGTCCCATCACTTCTGAATCGTCTAGCAAGGTTAAGACTAGCCGGGCCAGACGGATGGCTTCGTTGGACAGGTCAACCCGTAACAGTGAGTCGCCATTTGACGCAGAATAACCTTCGTTGAACACTAAATAGATCACCGATAACACCGCGTCGAGCCTATCAGACAATTCTGCCGATTGCGGGATCACAAACGGAATGTTGGCTTGTTGTATTTTGTTTTTGCCACGCACTATCCGTTGTGCCATCGTCGATGGCGATACCAGATAAGCACTGGCAATTTCTTCGGTACTCAAGCCACAGACTTCGCGTAAGGTTAACGGAATTTGTATTTGCGGATCGATGGCAGGATGGCAGCAGGTAAAAATCATACGTAACTGGTCGTCTTCGATATCTTGCTGGCTCAAGGCATGATTATGTTCTTGCAGTTCGTCAATCAGTAGTTGTATGTCCGGCGCTAGTTGACCAAAACGTTTTTTTCTACGCAGATTATCAATGGCTTTAAAACGACCCGTGGAGATTAACCAGGCGGTGGGGTTGGCCGGAAAACCCTGTTTATCCCAGGTTTCCAGTGCCACCGAGAACGCTTCATGCATGGCTTCTTCAGCTAAATCAAAATCGCCCAGTAAGCGCACTAAAGTAGCCAGCACTTTGCTAGAATGGTCTTTGTAAAGCTGGGATAACTGCTGATTAATGGCGGCGTTAGGGGGCATCTAAGTTAAACTGGTTAATGGTCGTCTGGCTTAATTTAAATGATTAACAAATCAACAGGCAAGTTAGCTAACCATCAAGATTTTTATTCTGGACAATGAATAATCCATACATAAATTAGCTCATCTGCCATCCGCGGCTTTTTTAGCGGCGCATGAATGTGCTAAAAATACCGGGATGACCGCTTGGATTAGCCAATAAAAATCAGCTTGCGGCTAATTTGGCCTTAGCCACTTTGGACTGATTGGTTTTACCCAGTGCTTGAGTAATGGCATCGCCGGCGGCAATCAGTTTATGCAGATCCACACCGGTTTTAATGCCCATGCCGTTAAGCATATACAGCACATCCTCACTGGCGACATTGCCGGAAGCACCTTTGGCATAAGGGCAGCCACCTAAACCAGCGACTGCACTATCGATTACCGCGATACCCATTTCCAGTGCTTTGAGAATATTGGCTAATGCCTGTCCGTAAGTATCATGAAAATGCACCGCCAGTTTTTCTACCGGTACCACTTTCGTTACTGCGCTTAACATGGCTGCGGTTTTTAGCGGCGTGCCGACACCAATAGTGTCGCCCAGGGAAATCTCGTAGCAACCCATATCCAGCAATGCTTTGCTCACGTCGGCCACTTTTTGCGGGGCAATCTCGCCCTCGTAAGGGCAGCCTAAAACACAGCTGACATAACCTCGTACTTTTATGCCTTTAGCCTTGGCCGCAGACAACACGGGGACAAATCGTTCAATACTTTCGGCAATGGAGCAATTAATATTCTTCTGAGTAAAACTCTCCGAGGCGGCACCAAAAATCGCTACTTCATCGGCTCCAGCGCTCATTGCCGCTTCAAAACCTTGCAAGTTGGGGGTTAGCGCAGAATAGGTGACGCCGCTTTTGTGGTTGATACCGGCAAATACTGCCGCGCTGTCGGCCATTTGAGGCACCCATTTGGGCGATACGAAACTGCCGGTTTCTACCATGCTTAGACCGGCATCGGCTAACTGTTCTACCAGCGTGATCTTGTGCTTGACATCGATCAGTGCCTTTTCATTTTGCAGACCATCGCGCGGGCCGACTTCAACCATTTTGACTTTACTTGGATAACTCATGGCGTTTCCTTAGCAGTGGTCTCGGCCTCAAAACTAAGCAATTCGGCACCCCCATCCACCAGTTCGCCAGCCTGGAAGAAAAACTCGCTGACTTTTCCTGCGCTAGGGGCTTTGATGCTGTGTTCCATTTTCATTGCTTCCATAATCAGCAGAGGCTGATCTTTTTCAACACTGTCACCCGGGTTAACCAGCAAGGCGACAACGGTGCCATTCATCGGGGCATTAAAACCTTGTGGATGATCACTGCTATTGTGCAAGCCAAAATCCGGTTGAACATGACTAAAATGCAGCGCATGTTCACGGCCAAAGATGGAATAGTCGTGATTGTCCTGATGCACTTTGGCACTGATGCGATGGCCGTCTACCACTGCAATCAGCGTCTCGTTTGATAAGCAACCACTAGCTGTTACCTGGCGTTTGCCGCTGTCGATCAGAAAGTACCGTTCCTCACCACGGCTAACTTGTTGTACCGAAACCCTATATTGCTGCTGATATAGCTCCAGCTCAAACACTTGCTGGTGGACTTCATTGGCGCGCCATGCCGAATGACTATTCCAGGGCGAATAACGATCCGCTCGATGGGCATGGGCAGCCAGGGACTGTTGCTCCTGAGCCAACAGCAGATATAGCGCGGCCAATGGCAGTGAAGCTTCAATATCTTGGGTGGAATTCTGAAAGATCTGTTGCTGATGTTTTTCAATAAAGCCGGTATCCAAATCAGCTTGTTGAAAGGCTTTAGTATTACTCAGGTTATATAAAAAATTAATGTTAGTCGTGACACCTTTAATCCGGTAATCCACTAAAGCTTGAGATAAACGCTGTAAGGCTTTGTGGCGATCTTCATCCCAGACAATCAGTTTGGCGATCATCGGATCGTAATAAACCGATACCTGATCACCCTGACGCACGCCAGTATCCACCCGTACATGGGCTGATTCTTGTGGCGGTTGGTGATAGCTCAGTAAACCGGTAGCCGGTAAAAAGTCGTTATCCGGATCTTCGGCATAAATACGCGCTTCAAAGGCATGACCGTTTATTCTTAACTCGGATTGTTGCAAGGGCAGGGTTTCACCTGCGGCCACTCGTAATTGCCATTCCACCAGATCCTGGCCGCTGATCATTTCGGTTACCGGGTGTTCTACCTGCAAGCGGGTATTCATTTCCATAAAATAGAAACTGCCATCGGCATCGAATAAAAACTCCACAGTTCCGGCACCCACATAACCAATGGCTTCGGCGGCTTGTAGAGCCGCTTCGCCCATTTGCTGGCGAATAGTGGTACTTAAGCCGGGGGCAGGGGCTTCTTCAATCACCTTTTGATGGCGACGTTGTACCGAGCAGTCTCGTTCAAACAGATAAACGCCGTTGCCGTGGCTATCACAAAATACCTGAATTTCCACATGACGTGGTTGGGTCAGGTATTTTTCCACCAGCATCAGGTCATCACCAAAACTGGACATGGCTTCACGTTTAGCTGCCGCCAGTGCTTCGCTGAATTCTGCGGCTTTCCACACCTGACGCATACCTTTACCACCACCGCCTGCGGCAGCTTTAAGCAATACCGGATAGCCCATTTGATCCGAATGTTGTTTTAAAATCGCTTCCGACTGATCATCGCCGTGATAACCGGGTACCAGCGGCACACCGGCTTGTTGCATAATGGTTTTAGCCGCCGACTTGGAGCCCATGGCTTCAATTGCGGCGACGGGAGGCCCTACAAAAACGATATTGTTATCGGCACATAATGTGGCGAAGTTGGCATTCTCGGATAAAAAACCATAACCGGGATGAATGGCATCGGCACCGGTTTGCAGCGCAGCATCAATGACTTTCTGTGCTTGCAGGTAACTGTCTTTGGAGGGCGCAGCACCTATATGCACCGCTTCATCAGCAAGCTGTACATGTAAGGCGTTGGCATCCGCATCGGAATACACCGCAACGGTACTAATGCCCATCTTGCGGGCGGTTTTTATAATTCGGCAGGCAATTTCGCCGCGGTTGGCAATCAATAATTTCGTTAACATTATTGTTCTCCGCGCCAGTTGGGTCGACGTTTTTGCAAGAAGGCACTCAGTCCTTCCTGACCTTCTTCAGATACACGAATTGCCGCAATCGTCCGGCTGGTCATATCGATTAATTCTTGATTAATAGAGTGGTTTGCCACATTTGCGATCAGTTGTTTGGAGGTGGTTACGGCTTTGGGGCTATTAGCCAAAACGGCTTTGACTAGCTGGTTGAGCGTGTCATCCAGCTCTTCTTCGGTGACTGATTCGTTGATTAATCCCAGACGGCGGGCACGACGGGCGCTAAACAGCTCGGCGGTATTAAAATAGCGCCGGGCAGAGCGCGCCCCAATGGCCTCTATAACATAGGGGCTAATAGTGGCTGGAACCAGTCCTAGTTTGACTTCACTCAGGCAGAATTGACTCATTTTGGTCGCCACTGCCATATCACAGCAGGCAATTAAACCCACTGCACCACCATAAGCGGCACCCTGAATACGGGCAATAGTAGCTTGCGGCATGCTGTTTAGTGTACGCAGCATTAACGCCAACTTATTGGCATCGGCCAGGTTTTCATCATAGTTATAAGCTGCCATGCGCTGCATCCAGTTAACATCTGCACCGGCACAAAAACTTTTGCCGTTGGCTGCCAGAATCATCACCCTGATAGCAGGATTTTCAGCAATTTTTTGGAACAGCTGGGTTAGCTCATTGATCAGTAGGTCATCAAAGGCATTGTGTTTTTCCGGTCGATTCAGGGTGACCGTTGCCACCCCGCTGGGATTCTCTTGGTAAAGTATCGAGTCAGTCATAATGCTTCCTTACATACGGAAGACACCAAATTTGGTGTCCTCGATAGGTTTATTCAGTGCTGCCGAAATCGACAAACCTAATACAAAACGGGTATCGGCAGGATCGATAACCCCGTCATCCCATAAACGAGCCGACGCGTAGTACGGATGCCCTTGCTGTTCATAGGTATCGATAATAGGCTGTTTAAATTGTTGTTCGGCATCGGCTGACCAGTCTTCACCTGCGGCCTGTTTCTGGTCTCGTTTAACCTGTGCCAGTACGCCAGCGGCTTGTTCACCGCCCATTACCGAAATGCGTGCATTGGGCCACATAAACATAAAACGCGGATCATAGGCTCGGCCGCACATACCATAGTTGCCGGCCCCAAAACTGCCACCAATCAAAATGGTAAATTTGGGAACCTGTGCGCAGGCCACCGCCGTGACCATTTTGGCGCCATGTTTGGCAATACCATTGGTTTCGTATTGCTTGCCGACCATAAAACCGGTGATATTTTGCAGAAACACCAGCGGGATTTTACGCTGGGCGCACAGCTCGATAAAGTGCGCGCCTTTTTGCGCCGATTCACCGAATAAAATCCCATTATTGGCGACAATCCCCACCGGATAGCCGAATATACGTGCAAAACCGCATACCAGTGTGGTGCCGTACAGGGATTTGAATTCATCAAACTCGGAACCGTCGACGATACGTGCAATCACCTCACGTACGTCATAAGACTGACGACTGTCTTTGGGAATAATGCCGTACAGCTCTTTGCTGTCGTATACAGGTTCAACCGGGGCGTGGATATTCAAATTGATTGGTTTGCTACGATTAAGCCTGGCTACTGCATCACGCGCCATTTGCAAAGCGTGATGATCATTGTTGGCCAGATGATCCACGACCCCGGAGGTGCGGGCATGCACATCACCACCACCCAGTTCTTCAGCACTGACCACTTCACCGGTGGCCGCTTTAACCAGCGGTGGGCCGGCCAGAAATATGGTGCCTTGTTCTTTTACAATGATGGATTCATCAGCCATTGCCGGTACATAGGCGCCACCCGCGGTACAGGAACCCATCACTACTGCGATTTGCGGAATATTCTGTGCCGACATATTGGCTTGATTAAAAAAGATCCGGCCAAAATGTTCGCGATCTGGAAATACTTCATCCTGACGGGGCAGGTTAGCCCCGCCGGAGTCCACCAGATAAATACAGGGCAGGTTATTTTGCTCGGCAATGGTTTGGGCACGAATATGTTTTTTGACGGTTAACGGGTAATAACTACCACCTTTGACCGTAGCATCGTTAGCGACAATCATGCATTCTTGGCCGGATACCCGGCCTATACCGCAGATAACACCCGCCGCCGGCACATCGTCGTCGTAGACATTAAAAGCCGCCAATTGGGACAGTTCTAAAAAGGGTGAACCAGAGTCGAGTAGGGCGCTAATCCTGTCGCGAGGCAATAACTTCCCACGGCTTAAATGTTTGGTACGGTATTTTTCGCCACCGCCCTGTTTTATCTGTTCAATCTTGCTGCATAAGTCATCCACCACGACTTGCATGGCGTCGGCATTTTCCATAAATACCTGACTCTTGGGGTTAATTTTCGATTCGATACGAGGCACAAAAATTTCCTTACTGAACGCAGTCAGAATTACTTAGCGAGACTGGTTAAATAGTTCGCGACCAATCAACATACGACGTATTTCCGAGGTGCCGGCACCAATTTCATACAATTTGGCATCGCGTAGTAAGCGCCCGGTGGGAAATTCGTTGATATAACCATTACCGCCTAGTAGCTGGATGGCATCCAGCGCCATTTTGGTGGCCAGCTCCGCCGCATACAAAATAGCACCTGCAGCATCTTTACGGGTGGTTTCACCGCGATCACAGGACTTGGCAACAGTATAAACATAGGCACGAGCGGCATTCATCTGGGTATACATATCAGCGACCTTGCCCTGAACAAGCTGGAATTCACCGATAGACTGGCCAAACTGTTTACGATCATGAATATAAGGCACTACCGCGTCCATACAGGCTTGCATAATGCCTAATGAACCGCCGGATAACACCACACGTTCGTAGTCCAGGCCACTCATCAGAATTTTAACTCCATCACCTTCGTTACCCATCAGGTTTTCGGTCGGGACTTTGCAGTTATCAAATACCAGTTCGCAGGTGTTGGAGGAGCGCATGCCCAGTTTGTCGAGTTTTTGCGCCTGACTGAATCCGGGCGTGCCTTTTTCGACGATAAAGGCGCTGATCCCGCGTGAGCCGCCTTGCGGATCCGTTTTGGCGTAGATCACAAAAGTATGCGCATCGGGACCATTGGTGATCCACATTTTATTGCCGTTTAACACATAATGATCGCCCTTACGTTCGGCTTTGAGTTTCATACTGACCACATCGGAGCCGGCATTAGGTTCACTCATTGCCAGTGCGCCAATATGTTCACCGCTAATTAATTTAGGCAGATATTTTTCACGCTGGGCATCATTACCGTTACGGTAAATCTGGTTGACACATAAATTGGAATGGGCGCCGTAGCTCAGACCGATACCGGCAGATGCACGACTGATTTCTTCCATTGCTACCACATGAGCCAAATAGCCCATATCGGCACCGCCATATTGTTCAGAAACAGTCACACCCAGTAAGCCCATTTCACCCAACTTCGGCCAAAGCTGGTTGGGAAAGGCGTTGTCTATATCGGCAGACTCGGCTAATGGAGCGACTTCGCCTTGGGCGAAGGCATACACGTGCTCGCGCAACATATCAACATCATCGCCAAGGTTAAAATTTAATGTAGGGTAAGAGGTATTCATATTATTAGTCCTGATATTGGATTCGTGTTCATAAATCTGACGGCTAGCCATTTAACCTTAGTCTGGTTGTGCTACACGTTTTCTGCTTCAAGCTCGGATAAATCTTCGCGACAGCGCTGTTCTACTTCGTCCAGCTCGGTCATTAACAGATTGATATCTTCCAGCTGCTGATTGAGTATGGCCCGTTTTTCATGGGTCATAGCTAGCATGGCCTGTAATTGTGCGGCCGAGTTTTCGTGGCTGTCGTACAAATTAAACAGGGTTTTGGTTTCGGCCAGTGAAAAGCCCAAGCGTTTGCCGCGCATGATCAGTTTGAGGCGTACCCGATCTTTTTTGTTGTAGATGCGGTTTTGTCCATTGCGCATGGGATTGAGTAATCCCTGTTCCTCGTAAAAACGAATTGAACGGGTGGTAATGTCAAATTCTTTTGCCAGCTCGCCAATGCTGTATGTTTGTTGTTCAGTCATAATTACTTTACGTTTACGTAAGTGTTAGGTTAACGTAAAGGTAAAGTAACCTTAGTTAACCGTCAACATAACTTTTTGGTCATTTTTCGAGTTGTCGTTCACAAAGCTGTACGTTGGTTGTATATCAAAGTGTTGTGTTTGGCTTTAGATTAGACCCTTTAAATTTCAGGATTCCAGATTATGCAACAAGATTCAGTAGTGATTGTCAGTGCCAAGCGCACTCCTATGGGTAGCTTTATGGGCAGCTTGTCACCCTTAACGGCCACCCAACTCGGTGCTAATGCGATCCAGGCCGCGATCCAGGATAAAAATAATGTGCTGGTTGATGAGGTCATTATGGGTTGTGTATTACCTGCGGGACTAGGGCAGTCACCGGCCCGACAGGCTGCCATAGCGGCAGGTTTGCCGTTATCTGCAGGCGTTACCACTATTAACAAGGTATGTGGTTCGGGGCTTAAAGCAGTGATGCTGGCGCATGATTTGATTAAGGCAGGTAGTGTTGAAACTGTGATTGCCGGTGGTATGGAAAGCATGAGCAACGCGCCGTATTTATTACCCAAGGCCCGTGGTGGATATCGCATGGGACACGGCCAGACACTGGATCATATGATGCTGGATGGACTGGAAAATGCCTATGACGGTAAAGCCATGGGCTGTTTTGCCCAGGGTACTGCTGATGCAGAAGGAATAGGGCGCGAGCAAATGGATGAATTTGCGCTAGGTTCACTCTCCAAAGCCAAACAAGCTATCGAGCAGGGCGCGTTTGATGCCGAAATTACGCCAGTCACTATTCAGACCCGCAAGGGCCAGCTTGAAGTGAATACCGATGAAGGTCCGGATAATGCGATGCCGGAGAAAATTCCGGGATTACGTCCGGCGTTCAAAAAAGACGGGACCATCACCGCGGCCAATTCCAGTTCCATTTCTGATGGTGCCGCGGCATTACTGGTGATGTCTGAATCCAGAGCGCGTGAGCTTGGGCTTGTGCCATTGGCGCGTATTGTCGCGCATGCCACACACTCGATTGAACCGGAAAACTTTACCGTGGCGCCGGTCGGCGCGATGCAGAAATTACTGCAAAAAGCGGGTTGGTCAACGGCCGACGTGGATCTGTTTGAAATTAATGAAGCTTTCGCCATGGTCACCATGTTAGCAATACGTCAACTACAACTGGATGAGTCGAAAGTGAATATTCATGGTGGCGCCTGTGCTCTGGGTCATCCTATTGGCGCCTCAGGTGCCAGAATATTGGTGACATTGATTCATGCCCTTAAATTAAAGGGATTGAAAAAAGGGGTGGCATCATTGTGTATCGGTGGTGGTGAAGCGACTGCGCTGGCAGTGGAAATGCTTGATTAAGTAACCTGAACTCGCGATAAGAAGTGTCGTTGTAATTTAAATGGCTTTCCGGTCAGGTTTTGCCGGAAAGCAATTGAGCCTGTGATAGCGCTTTGTCATTCTGTTCGTGCGTTTCCTGGCTCTTTTCTTTAACAGGAGCGGGGCGATGAATTTTTATATCTGCCTGCAATTTGACTTTAATATCGTTAAAGCGTTTCTGGTTGGCGTCAGACAGTTTGAATTCTTGTAATTTACGGAAGATATCGATTGAGCTGACTTTCTTATGTTGGGCTGTCTTCGCTTCGACCATGCATTGCAACAAGTTGATTAGAAATGCGGGTTCTTTGGGAAACAGAATATGCGCCTGGTAGAAATCATCGGTGGCTTCAGCAAACTTGCCCTTATTGAGTAATGCCATTCCGGCCTTATTAAAGTCCAGTGCGCGAGTTTTCTTATCACCCATGGCTTCCTCATTTTTGAGGATCATAAGTGATGACACCACTTTTTCATTTTCGTCTTGTAGTTGGGCCATTCTCGATTCGCATTCCTGCATGATTTCCGAAGCGATATTGCTTTCACCGACGCCCATCCAGGCACTCGCTGCATCGGCCAACATTGCAACATCGGCATTTTCAAACTCCATCATGCCGTCCTGTTTAAGGATATCTAAGGCTTTTTCTTCTTCACCTTCGAGCACCGCCACCAGTGCGCTCATATAATTGCGCTTGAGACTGAGTTCTTCGTCTACGGCGCGGCGGCTGGCGCTACCAATCAGCATGCGCGCTGATTTGATGGCATTATCTCTTTCCCTGTCGGTAGACTTTTCTGCCACCATCAAATGACAGCGTGCCAGATCCATAGTGAGCTCGGCAAAGCGATCTCTGGAATTACGATTGGATTCACGCTTTTTCTCCAGCAGGGCAATGGCATCCTGCATGTTGTCCTGAACCTGGCAAAGATGCACTTTTAAACGTGCCGCAGAGATCGACAAGTCGCCCTCGCGGATCATATCGATAAAGCCTTGGGCCCGCTGATACTCGGTTTTCTTGATATTGATCCGGGTTAGCCATTCACAGGCTTTATCTTTGGTCATATGGGTGTTAAGCATATTTTCCAGATCGGCTTCACTGCCTTCTATATCACCGGCCATATAGCGACTGAGTACCAGTCCCCATTGCGCCCAAACTACTTTATCCGAGGCTTTTAAAATTTGCTGATATAGCGCAGTTGCCCGTTTGAACTGGCCCGCCTGGATCATCAGTCTGCCACGCAATTTGGTGAGCGCGGTGCCGCTTTTAGTCAGTTTTTTGCTGGCAATCACTTCTTCCAGTAGTGCCAGCGCCCTAGCATATTTTTTATGATCCATTTCCCGGAATACCGGACGCAACGCCTCGCGGAATTGCAGGGTATGGATCACTGCTTTTTCGAGATTGCGGATGGTATAGGGCTTGAGGATCACTACATCGGGATGAATATCGACGATCTGTCCCAGCACCATCGGTACGCTGTCAGCGGTTAAAAAGATCACCGCAGTCGAGGGTTTGAGTGCACCTGATTGCTGCAACTCCTGGATGACCTCAACGCCATTTTTGTCTGGCCCCAAATGGAAATCCATCAGCACCAGATGAAATGAACGCTTGCGCAGCGCGTTTCTGAGTTCTCGTCCCTGACTGTAGCAACCGATATCGACAAACCCCATTCCCAGCAGATGGTTGCGCAGGTTGATACGGGCAACACCGTTATCTTCAACAATCGCTACATTTATATGCTCTATACCCATGTATCTCGTTTAGCTTCCTTTTTGCGGCGAACTGACAACTATGAATGGATAATACCAATAAATAACTTCATTAATGAACTTTTGTTTATACAAATTCACCCTGATCGGCAAACTGTGACTCTAGGGTTAACAATTATGTACAGCGACTGCTCAGTTAGATTGAAATTTATTTGACCTTAACGTTAACGTTAAAGTAAAAAGTTTGTTAATGTAATGGCAATAGCTATGGACTTGATAACAAGTCGTAAAAAATAAAAGTGGATACCCTATGAAAAATATTCCGTTATTAATTGATGGTCAGTTTCAGACATCAACATCCAGTCAACATATCGATTTGACTAACCCGGCTAACAATGACGTGATTGCCAAAGTGCCTTGCGCCACCGATACCGAGATGCAGGCCGCGATCGCCAGTGCCAAAAGCGCCTTTAATGACTGGCGTGAAGTGCCGGTTTCCGAACGCGCGCGGGTGATGATGCGTTATCAGCATTTACTCAAACAACATCATGATGAAGTGGCCGAAATTCTCAGCCAGGAAACCGGTAAAACCTTTGCTGATGCCAAAGGCGATGTGTGGCGTGGCATTGAAGTAGTCGAACAGGCTGCTAACGTACCGGCATTGATGATGGGCGAGACGGTTGAAAACGTCGCTCGCGGGATTGATACCAGCAGTTTTATCCAGCCTTTGGGCGTGTGCGCCGGGATTACCCCGTTTAATTTTCCCGCCATGATCCCGCTGTGGATGTATCCGTTAGCCATTGCCTGCGGGAATACCTTTGTGCTTAAACCTTCTGAACAAGACCCGATGACACCTACCCGTCTGGCTGAACTGTTTATTGAAGCAGGCTGCCCCAAAGGAGTGCTGAATGTAGTGCATGGCGGCAAGGATCAGGTTAATACTCTGCTGACGCATGAAGATATCAAGGCGGTGTCATTTGTCGGTTCGGTGCCGGTCGGCCAGCATATTTATAAAACGGCCACTGATAATATGAAGCGTGCCCAGTGTTTTGCCGGGGCTAAAAATCATTCGGTGATTATGCCGGACGCCAACAAAGCCCAGGTGATTAATAATCTGGTGGGCTCCAGTGTAGGTGCCGCAGGACAGCGTTGTATGGCGATTTCGGTAGCGGTATTTGTTGGCGACTCAAAACAGTGGATTGAAGAGCTGGCCAGTGAAATCGCCAAAGTGAAACCCGGATTGTGGAATGATGACAAGGCCGGATTCGGCCCCTTAATCAGTCCGCAAGCCAAAGCCAAAGTATTGTCGCTGATTGCCGAAGGTAAGCAGCAGGGAGCCGATTGTCTGGTGGACGGTTCGGATTTCAGTTTAGCCGGTTACGAACAGGGCAATTGGGTGGGGCCAACGGTGTTTAGCTCCGTCACCGAACAAATGAGCATCTATCAGCAAGAAATTTTTGGTCCTGTGCTGTGCTGTATGTGCGTGGATACACTGGAAGAAGCCATCGCGCTGGTTAACCGTAACCCTTACGGTAACGGTACTTCCATCTTTACCGCCAATGGCGCGGCGGCCAGAAAATACCAGCACGAGATTGAGGTGGGGCAGGTGGGGATTAATGTCCCTATTCCGGTGCCATTACCGTTCTTCTCCTTTACCGGCTGGAAAAATTCTTTCTATGGTGATTTGCATGCCTATGGCAAGCAGGCCATCCGTTTTTATACCGAAACTAAAACCGTCACGTCCCGCTGGTTTGAAGATGATATCCCGAGCGGCCCTAACCTGACGATTAACCTGGGTTAAGGAAAATACAGCGATGAATTTTAATCTAACTGAAGATCAACAAGCTTTTGCTGATATTGCCCGCCAATTTGCCGAACAGGAGCTGGCACCCAATGCGGCAAAATGGGACAGGGAACATTATTTTCCTAAAGACGTGATTCAAAAAGCGGGGGAGCTGGGTTTTTGCGGCTTGTATGCGCCAGAAGAAGCCGGCGGACTGGGCTTAAGTCGTCTTGATTCGTCAATTATTTTTGAACAGTTATCGATGGGGTGCACCACCACTACCGCAATGATGACCATTCACAATATGGCCACCTGGATGATTGCCAGTTGGGGCACCGAAAACATAAAACAACAATGGTGCCCCGACCTGGTAACAGGGCAGAAACTGGCGTCTTATTGTCTGACCGAGCCCGGTTCCGGTTCTGACGCCGCCTCTTTACGTACCAGTGCCGTTAAAGACGGTGACCACTATGTGATTAACGGCTCTAAAATGTTTATCTCCGGAGCCGGTGAAACCGAAGTGCTGGTGGTGATGGTGCGCACCGGAGAAGCGGGTCCCAAGGGGATTTCTGCGGTTGTCGTTCCTGCTGATGCCGGCGGAATTATTTACGGCAAAGCAGAAGAAAAAATGGGCTGGAATGCCCAACCGACCCGCTTGGTAACTTTTGACGACGTCAAAGTACCGCTGGATCATTTATTAGGCGAAGAGGGGCAGGGGTTTACTTTTGCTATGAAAGGGCTGGACGGCGGTCGAATCAATATCGCCACCTGTTCTATCGGCACCGCCCAGCAGGCGCTCAACACAGCTAAAAACTATATGCAGGAGCGAGAACAGTTTGGTAAACCCATTGCGGCATTCCAGGCCCTGCAATTCAAACTGGCCGATATGGCCACCGAACTGGTGGCGGCGCGCCAGTTAGTGCGTTTGGCGGCGTTTAAGCTGGATAACAAGGATCCTGAAGCCACTGCTTACTGCGCTATGGCCAAACGTTTTGCCACCGATATCGGTTTTCAGGTATGTAACGAAGCACTGCAGTTGCATGGTGGCTACGGCTATATCCAGGAGTATCCGCTGGAACGTCATGTGCGCGATGTACGGGTTCATCAAATTCTTGAAGGTACCAATGAAATTATGCGCCTGATCATTGGTCGAAGGATGTTATCTGCCGACGCCGGCGACTTACTATAGGGACAGCAATGCCAGATAAAGTACTCTTTTCAGAACTGGAAACGCATAACGGTAAAAAAATTGGTTACGCCAAATTAAATAAAGTGAAGGCACTCAATGCGCTGGATCTGGATATGATCCGTCTGTTGATGCCGCAACTGCTCAGCTGGCAAAAAGATGACAATATTGTTGCCGTGATACTTGATGGAGAAGGTGACAAGGCGTTTTGTGCCGGTGGCGATGTGGTGGCCATGCATCAGGCGATGCAAAAGGAGCCGAATAGTATTCCAACCGCGGTGGAAACCTTTTTTAGTGAAGAATATCGTCTCGATTACCTAATCCATACATACCACAAACCCTTTGTGGTATGGGGAAACGGCATTGTGATGGGGGGAGGACTGGGGTTATTGTGTGGTGCCAGCCATCGTATCGTAACCGAAAGCTCCCGTATCGCCATGCCCGAAATCAGCATCGGCCTATATCCTGATGTAGGCGGCAGCTGGTTTTTAAACCGTATGCCAGATGGTGTGGGACTGTTTTTGGGACTCACCGGAGCCAGTATCAATGCCATGGATGCACTGCATATTCAGTTGGCCGATCACTTTATTCCGCAGTCGAATAAACAAAACGTTATTGAGCAAATGCAGAAGATTTCATGGGGTGTGACCCAAAGCCTGAATCATCAAAAACTCACTGATGTGTGTCACCAGTTTCATCAGGAGCATCGGGCGTTACTGCCTCAGGGCAATATCAAGCCGCATCAGGACAAAATTAGGCAAGTGACAGATTTCGATAGCGTCGACGCGGTGGTTGACGAGATTGCCGCACTGTCGGCACACAGCGATAAATGGTTAAGTCGGGCGCAGTCGACACTGGCTAACGGATCGGCACTGACGGCCTGTATTTTGTTTGAACAGCTCAAACGCAGCGCCAAAATGACGCTGCCAGACTGTTTCCGTATGGAATTGATGTTGTCTTGCCGCTGCGCGTCACTGGGCGAATTTCAGGAAGGCGTCCGAGCCTTATTGATTGACAAAGACAACCAACCCAACTGGCAGTTCAAAACGGTTAAAGACGTCCCGTCAGCGGTATTGGAAAAATGTTTTACCTCGCCCTGGAGTGAGAAAACTCATCCTTTGACGGGATTGGGTAAATAAGAGGAACAGTAAATGACAAAAACAATAGGTTTTATCGGTCTGGGTAATATGGGCGGTCCGATGGCCGCCAATCTGGTTAAAGCCGGTCATCAGGTAAGGGTTTTTGATCTGCAGCAAAGCGCAATGGCTCATCTGGCTGAATTAGGTGCAGTTAAAGCCGATTCTGCCCGTCAAGCTGCGCAGCAGGCTGATGTGGTAATTTCCATGTTACCGGCAGGCAAGCATGTAGATAGCTTGTATTTGGGAGAACAGGGATTGATTGATTGCTTGTCCAGCCAGACATTGGTCATTGATTGCAGCACGATTGACGCAGAAACCGCACAACGTGTTGGTCAGCAATTGGCACAAAAAGGCATAGCGTTTATTGATGCACCTGTTTCCGGTGGCACTGCCGGAGCACAGGCCGGCACGTTGACCTTTATCGTCGGTGGGGAAATAACCGCGTTTGACAATGCCCAATCCGTTTTGCAGTGCATGGGGAAAAATATTTTTCACGCAGGCGGGCATGGTGCAGGCCAGATTGCCAAAATTTGCAACAATATGCTGCTGTCAATCCTGATGGCCGGTACTGCCGAGGCGTTACAAATGGGGATCGACAATGGTCTCGATCCAAAAGTGTTGTCAGATATTATGCTGCAGAGCTCTGGCCGTAACTGGACATTGGAACTGTATAATCCTTGCCCGGATGTAATGCCGAATGTGCCATCGTCAAAAAGTTATCAGGGCGGTTTTATGGTCGACCTGATGAAAAAAGATCTGGGACTGGCGATGGATACCGCCAACAAGAGTCAATCGACTACCCCGATGGGCGCGCTGGCACAAAGCCTGTATAAACTGCATAGTCTGCAAGGTAACGGAAAATTGGACTTCTCCAGCATTTTTAAACTCTATTCTTCACATCAGGACTAATCTATGGATTTAGCTAATAAAGTGATTTCTATTACCGGTGCCGCACAAGGTCTGGGCCGGGCGATGGCAGACTCGCTGGCTGCTCAGGGGGCGCATATTGCGTTGATCGATATGCAACCGGATGCCTTGCAAAACGCCGCAGTCGAGCTGCGTGAAAAAGGTGTGAAAGCCGAATATTTTGTTATCGACGTGACCGACGAAGACGCGGTAGAAAAAGGTTTCGCTAATATCGCCAATACTTTTGGCCAGCTTAACGGTTTAATCAACAGTGCCGGTATTATGCGTGACGGCATGTTGCTTAAAGTAAAGGACGGCAAAGTGGTGGACAAGATGTCGCGCCAGCAGTTTCAGTCGGTGCTGGATGTTAATGTGACAGGGACCTTTTTGTGTGCCCGCGAAGCCGCCGCACAGATGATAGAAACCGGCAGTGACGGGGTGATCATCAATATCTCGTCAGTATCCCGAGGCGGGAACATGGGGCAAAGTAATTATTCTGCTTCCAAATCGGCCGTTGCCACCATGACAGTGACCTGGGCTAAGGAGCTGGCCCGTTATGGCATTCGTACTGGCTGTATTGCGCCCGGTCTGGTGGACACCGCAATGGCGGCGCAAATGCGTCCTGAAATGCGTGATAAGTTCTTGCAAACCGTTCCCTTGCGCCGTTTGGCTGATGTGAGTGAATTAGGTCATGCAGCGCAATTTATTTTTGAGAATGACTATTTTACCGGTCGTACCATTGAATTGGATGGAGGAACCCGCGTCTAATTAACCCCAACTCGGGATAAGAAATGTCGTTTATATTTACAAAGGGTTATTTATACGGATTGGTATTACGCCATCTCGGTTTTTGCGAATCAGTATTTCCATTTCAACGCTCTTGCACATCAGTATTCAATATCTTCGGGGTTAACCCGAAGATATTTCAGCATTAAATTGATTAAATATGCTTATCCAGTAATTAAATATGTTAATTTTATGTAAAATGTTTTTATTGGTTGCCAATTTAGTGATAAAACTCAGACTACTAGAATGGTAATGAGGAAAAGGGCACGATGTTTGAAAGGCTTACAAGGTTATCTATAGCATTCCTTGTTATTTTATCCCTGGTCCATATTGTTGCTCATGCCGTTCCTGTCAAAACTACCAACCTTGTTGATAATTCATTAAATGTGCATAACCTTTACCTGCAAAATGGCTCACTGGATGATGCGGGTTATTCTGCGGTAGTCGACAAACAAGGTTTTTTGTGGATTGGAACCGATAACGGTTTGCGCCGCTATGACGGTTACAAACTAAAACACTTTACCCATAATCCCGATGTTCCGGACAGCTTGGGTAGCAGCTTGGCTGAAAAGTTACTGATTGATCACAGTGATGTACTGTGGGTAGCCGGTAAAAGACTTAGCCAGTATCACCCGGAAACGGAATCTTTTACTGTTTATGATGTTACTGGTTTCAGAACTATTCATACTTTGTACCAGGATGCCGATGGATTGATTTGGCTTGGGGGGGACGGCTTTGGAATTAAAGCCTTCGATCCTGCGACCGGTAAAGTGATCCGCCAGTTATTCGAGCAACAGGGTGAGGCGCGGGATCGGTCGGTTATCCAGCAGATATCACCGGATCTGGATAGCGATTATTTATGGATTGCGTCGGGAGCCGGGTTGTACAAAGTGAATCGGCTCACTCTGGATTTTGAAAAATTTCCACTTCCCGGCGATATGGAAGCCGGGGTCAACAGTATTCGTGATTTGCTGATGGACCAACAGGGGACACTATGGATCGCCACACATGAAGGCATTCTGGCGATGGATCCTGTTTCACGGCAAGTGCGTCGTTATCGTGCCGGTGATGTTACTTTAGGTCAGCTAAGTTCAGATTCTATCTGGACGATATTTCAGGACTCTGCGGGACAGATCTGGTTTGGAACCGATAAAACCGGTATACACCGTTACAATCCGGCCGCCGATAACTTTATTTATTATCCTGCATCCAATACGGATAAAAGGGCATTGCCTGCCGCGTCTGTTTTTGACATCTATGAGGATCGGCAAGGCTCCTTGTGGTTGTCATTCAATAACTTTGGAGTACGACGAATATCACCGCAGATGGAAAAGTTCTCCATCATGCAGCATAAGGATGGTGCGCAAAATAGCCTGGCGCTGAATAATGTGCTGGATTTACACGAAGACGAACAGGGCAACATTTACATTGCAACCGACGGACAGGGGTTGGATAAATACAATCCTGTGAGTGGTCAATATACCCATTTTACCCATGATGAAAATGACGCCAATAGTCTTAGCAGTGACTCGGTACTGGCGATAGCCGATGACCACAATGGGCATTTATGGATTGGCACCTGGAATGGCGGCATTAATATTTTTGACAAGCAAACCGGCACTTTCAGCCACATTCAGCGTGATGCGTCACTGCCTGAAAACAAGAGTCTGGAAAACAATAATATCTTTCGTATCGAGCCGATGTCAGATGGACGTATGTTACTGAGCGTGTGGGCCAGTGGCATGCAGATATATGATCCGCAAAGTGAGACTTTCGAATCCTACTTTCCAAGCAGCATAGGCAGTGAAAGTGGCGCAAAAAATTCTATGATCAATGATTTTTTGGCCGATGGTAAGGGTAATTACTGGGTGGCGGGTAATGGGGGGCTGCAGCTTTTCAACCCGGTTAGCAAGACCTTCAAATCTTTCTCGAACAGTGGTCTGTTTGACATTATCTATGATATTTATCCTGAGCCGTCAGGGGCATTGTGGATTGCCTCGTCACAGGGGTTTTTCCACTTCGAACCGGATAGCGGAAAGTTGCGTAGCTATTCGGTCGAGCAGGGGATGAGCGATAACTTTGCTGTTTCTATTGAGAAAGACAAAAACGGCAATATCTGGTTGGGTACCCGTTCTGGTTTAAATAAGTTCGACCCTGTCAGCGAGACATTCGAGATTTTTGATAATGGTGATGGTTTGGCTGGCATGCAATTTAACCGTTATAGCCATCTGCATACCCGCAGCGGTGAAATGTATTTTGGTGGCACCGCCGGGATCAGCCGTTTTAATCCCAACCACTTACCCAGAAACAGCTATATCCCTGATATCGTTTTTACCGGTCTGGAACTGTTTCAACAACAGGTTGTGCCAGGAAAAGATGCGCTGCTCAAACAGCCTCTTAATGAAGTGAGAAAAGTCGTACTGGATTACGATCAGCGGGATATTACCTTCGAATTTGCGGCGCTTAATTTTATTTCACCGAATAATAATAAATATCGCTACAAGCTGGAGAAGCTGGAAAATAGTTGGACCGAAGTCGACAGCAACCGACGACGGGTACGCTATACCAACCTGGATCCGGGCAATTATACTTTTATGGTGGTTGCGTCGAATAACGACAATGTCTGGAACGACACTCCCGCCACCGTTGCGCTAACCGTTCTGCGTCCTTGGTGGATGACCTGGTGGGCGAGAATCGTTTTTATACTGCTAGGTTTGCTGTTGTTGGCCATTTTCTTGCGCTGGCTGTCCAGAAGTAGTGAGCGTAAAAGACTGTTATTGTCGAAAATGGTGGAAGAGAAAACCGGTGAACTGGAAAAAGCCAATGCAACAGTACTGGAACTGAACGCGGAGCTGGAAAACCGGGTCGAAAAACGTACCGCCGAACTTAATGTCGAAGTGAATGAAAGGCGCGTGGCCGAGGCCAAGCTGTTCCATATGGCCTTTCATGATGCCTTAACCGGTTTGCCTAACCGTTCCTGGCTGATCCAGCATCTGGAAGAGCTAATTGAAAAGAATCGGGGTTGTCAGGAGCCGACATTTGCCTTGATGTTTCTGGATGGCGACAAGTTCAAACAAATTAATGATTCTCTCGGTCATTCCGTCGGGGACCAGGTGCTGGTCGAAGCGGCTCAACGGCTTGAATATCTGCTTCCCAGGCAATATCACGCGGTGCGCTTAGGTGGTGACGAATTTACTGTGGTGGTTGAAGGCAGGGTAACCGATCGCAATGTGCGCATGTTGGGCAAGTCTATAGTCAACGCCTTTGAAACTCCTCTAGAGGTTAAGGGTATAAAGGTGCCGTTCCGTTTAAGTGTGGGCATGGTAATTGGTGGCAAGCAATACACAAAGCCTGAGCAAATTTTACGTGATGCCGATATTGCCATGTACAAAGCCAAGGAAATGGGGCGTGGAACTTGTCAGTTGTTCGACAGGAAAATGCGTGAGCAAACCATGGAAACCATCGAGCTGGAAACTGACATTGCTCAGGCGATTAGCAAACAGCAGATGTTTGTTGTCTATCAACCTATTATCGATATGCCATCGGGTAATCTGACCGGTTTTGAGGCGTTACTAAGGTGGCAACATCCGGATAAAGGTTTTATTTCGCCCGACAAATTTATTCCCATTGCCGAAGAGTCAGGCCAAATTATTGAAATTGGTTGTTGGGTATTGGAGCAGGCTTGTCTGCAACTTAAACAATGGCAGGATGATCCTGAGATAACGCTGCCGATTACCATGTCGGTAAATATTTCGACCAAGCAGTTGCGGGGTACAGAACTGATCCGGCAGGTCAGTGATATTTTGCAAAAAACCGGTATCCCGGGTGATTTGCTCAAGCTAGAAATTACTGAGTCGGCTCTGATGGAGAATGCCGATACTGTGCGTCAAACACTGGATGCGCTGAATCTGTTAGGTATTGAATTTGCCATTGACGATTTCGGTACCGGCTATTCGTCACTGGCTTATCTGGAGCGGTTGCCGGTACAGTTTCTGAAAATTGACCGGATGTTTATTGACGCGATTACCTCCAATCAGTCAGAGAATGGCAACGCGTCAGAAATTGTTCGTGCCACGGTTTCACTGGCGCATAACCTTAATATCAAAGTGGTAGCGGAAGGCATCGAAACTGAAAAACAGCGGCAGTTGCTGAGCCAGTTCGATTGCGATCTCGGTCAGGGATTCCTGTATGCCAAACCGCTGGTCGCAGAAAGTGCCAAACTTTTTATCCTTGGCAAAAAAGATAATCTAGCGACAGTAACCCCGTTTACCAAACGTAAAATTAGAAAATGATCATGCTATTTTGCATCTAGTAATACTGGTTGCTATTCTGCCGCCATTAAAATCTCCCCGGGAAAAAATTTCATGTGGATCTGTCCGGCGTGCCGGTTACCCTTGTGCCGTTATGATCAGCAATGGCAATGTGATAACAGGCATAGCTATGATATTGCTAAGGAAGGTCACGTCAATTTGTTGTTGGCTAACCAGAAAAACTCCAGGGACCCCGGCGACAACAAGGATATGATTAACGCTCGCCGGGCGTTTCTGCAGGCAGGATATTATCAGCCATTAGCAGAACAACTAGTGACTTTTATTCGCCAATACCATAGTAAACCGGAGCTGGAATTATATGACGCCGGATGTGGTGAAGGCTATTATCTGAATTTTGTCAGCCAATCCCTGCATCAATATGGAGTCAGCATCGACGCGTGGGGCAGCGATATTTCCAAGGTGGCGATTCAGAAAGCGGCCAAAAAATACCCGCAGGCCGGCTTTGCAGTCGCCAGCAGTTTTAATTTACCCTTAGCCGGTCATTGTGTGGATGTTGTTTTGCAGGTTTTTGCACCACTCGATTCGGCTGAAGTTAAACGGATACTGCGACCTGATGGTATCTGGTTGCAAGTTAATCCGCATAGCGGGCATTTATGGCAGTTAAAACAGGCATTGTATCAGCAGCCGGAACCCTTTATCGTAGAACCCACACTGCCGGCTGGATTTGACTTGTTGGATCAGGATACAGTCAAGTTCCAGATTGCAATAACAGATGCGCAGCAACGGCAAAATTTGTTAAAAATGACGCCTTATTTCTGGTCGACGCCAGCAGATAAGAGGGATCAGGTGTTGTTGGCATTAGCCTGTGTGAATATCGAATTTAATATTAAAGTGTTACGAAAGTCAGAGGGAGTTGAATGAAAAACAGGGCGGTGTTTTTGGACAGGGATGGCGTAATCAATATTGATCATGGATACACCATCAATATTGATGATTTCGAGTTTATTGACGGCGTGTTCGAGTGTTGTAAAAAACTCCAGGATATGGGTTATTTACTGGTGATTGTGACTAATCAATCCGGTGTTGCCAGAGGCTTTTATACTGAGCAACAACTCGCCACATTGCACCAGTGGGTTATCCGGCAGTTTGCCGACAATGGTGTTGATATTGCGGCCATTTATTATTGTCCTCATCATGCCGAACAGGGCAGCGGCGAATATCTTCAAGCCTGTAATTGCCGGAAACCAAAGCCGGGTATGTTGCTTCAGGCAGCAGCCGATTTAGATATCGATTTAAGCCAGTCGGTGATTATCGGCGATAAGGAATCCGATTTGCGTGCCGGCAAAAATGCCGGATTACAAAGCCTGATACTGGTGGGTGACAAGCTTAAACAGTCGCCTCTGGCGGATGAGCAATATGCCAGTCTGGCAGATTGGCTACTGCGCTGATTGCTGCTTATACGGATTGGTATTAGAGGCTGTTCACTTATTGATGCAGTTTGGTATAAGATGTTTTTTCAAATAGTCGTCAGAGCTGTAAATTAATGAAATCCAGAGCCACTTCTTTTGATATTGCTTATCAAGCAGGCGTATCCCAGTCTACCGTTTCCCGAGCCTTACGGGACAGTCCTCTGGTCAATCTGGAGACGCGGCTCAAGATCCAGAAAATTGCCAAGGAACTGAATTACAAAGTCGATAAAAATGCCAGTAATTTGCGCTCGCAGCATACCGGCACACTGGCATTATTGTTGTTTGAAGATCCTACCAGCGATGATTCCCAAATTAATCCGTTTTTCTTGTCCATGCTAGGCAGTATTACTCATGCCAGTGCCCGTTACGGCTATGATCTGTTGGTGTCTTTCCAGCAATTAAGTAATGACTGGCATGCCGATTATGAGGATAGTCATAAGGCTGACGGGCTTATCCTGCTTGGTTATGGTGACTATGTCGAGTATGAGGAAAAGTTGCTTAAACTGGTGGAGCAAAATACCCACTTTGTGCGCTGGGGAGCCGTTTTGGAAGGGCAGCCAGGGATCTCTATTGGTTGTGATAATTTGCTCGGCGGTTATCAGATGGCGCAACACTTGTTGTCCCAGGGGCGTCAGAAATTTGCTTTTTTGGGGGGCGCTTCAAGTCATTGCCCTGAGTTTCTGGAACGTTTTGAAGGCATGAACAAAGCACTGGATGAAAGTGTGCAGCCAGTTAATCTGGTGAGTCAAATTGACGCTATCAGCACCGAAGAATCGGGGTTTGACGCCGCCACCAAACTTTTGGCCAGTGGTGTCGAGTTTGACGCCATATTTTGCGCCAGTGATTTAATTGCGATGGGGGCAATCAGGGCCTTGCGGGAGAAGGAAATCGCGATTCCACAGCAAGTATCGGTGGGCGGCTTTGATGACTTGCCGATGGCCAGCTTCTGTAATCCGTCACTGACCACCATTAGTCAAAATACCAAATCAGCAGGTGAAGTGCTGGTGGCAACCTTGTTGTCGATGATAAAACACGAAGAGGTTCACCCCCAACGTTTGCCTACTTCTCTGGTGATTAGAAACTCCTGCGGGGGTGAAGTGTAATATCAGTCCAGTGATTCAAACTGGATTGATATAACTGCATACGTATTCAGTCTGTGGCCTGTTTAGCCAAATCGTTGTAGTCGCGACATTGTCTAACGCTGCATATTGAGCTGACTGTTACTGTCAAACCTAAGCAATTTTCTATTTAAATCAAATAACTAACTTTGCATAAGTTCTCATACTGCTATTTCGGTACTGTCGTTTCGTGACGTTTTCTATTGTTAAAATCTGCTTACATTCTATTAATATAATGCATACGTATGCATCTGTTGTGAGGGATTTAATTTGTCTGGAAGGGTGCATAATAGCCCCAATAATTTCCGGGCATGAAAAAAGCAAAATTTGGATTAAGAGGTTAAAGCATGACAGATAATTCATGGTGGCGTGGCGCCGTCATTTATCAGGTATACCCGCGCAGCTTAATGGACAGTAATAGCGACGGCGTCGGTGATCTGCAAGGTATTATCAGCAAACTGGATTACATCGAAAATCTGGGCGTGGATGCCATCTGGATTTCACCTTTTTTCAAATCCCCGATGAAAGATTTTGGCTATGATATCAGTGACTATCGCGATGTTGAGCCACTATTTGGCCAATTGTCGGATATCGAAGAGCTGATTGACAAAGCCCATGCCCGTGGTTTGAAAATAATTATCGATCAGGTGCTAAGCCATACCTCCGATCAACACGACTGGTTTATCCAAAGCCGAGAATCGACCATCAACCCCAAAGCGGACTGGTATGTGTGGGCTGATGCGAGTCCGGATGGCACGCCGCCAAATAACTGGTTATCTATTTTTGGTGGCGGAGCCTGGCAGTGGGAGCCACGCCGTCAGCAGTACTATCTGCACAATTTTTTAACCAGCCAGCCTGATTTAAATTTCCACAATCCGGATGTGCAGCAACATGTGCTGGATAACGTCGAATTCTGGTTGAAAAAAGGCGTAGACGGATTCCGTCTGGATGCAATCAACTTCTGTTTTCATGATCAGCAACTGCGAGACAATCCTCCAAAAGCCGCAAAAGATCGGACCGGCCGTGGTTTTAGCCCCGACAATCCGTATGCGTTCCAGTATCACTATTACAATAACACCCAGCCGGAAATGCTGGGTTTTATTGAGCAGTTGAGAGCGCTGATGGACCGTTACCCGGATAAAGTTACCCTGGGCGAGATTTCCTCTGAAGACTCGTTGATGACGATGGCAGAATACACCGCCGGTAAAAATCGCCTGCATATGGCCTACAGTTTTGAATTGCTGACTGATGACTACTCGGCCGAATATATCCGCAATACGGTGTCTACGCTGGAGAAACAGATGACTGACGGTTGGCCTTGCTGGGCAATCGGCAATCACGATGTATCTCGCGTCCTGTGTCGCTGGGGCAAAGGAAATGGCAACACTGATATGGCTAAAATGCTCAATACATTGTTGTGCTCATTGCGTGGCAGTGTATGCAGTTATCAGGGAGAGGAGTTGGGGTTAACTGAAGTTGAAATCAGTGAAAGCCAATTGCAGGATCCGTTTGGTATTGCATTTTGGCCCAGATTTAAAGGACGGGACGGATGCCGTACGCCCTTGCCCTGGGATGCCAGTCAACTAAATGCCGGATTTAGCAGTGCCGATCCCTGGCTGCCTATTCCTGATGAACATAAATGTAAAGCCGTGGCAAACCAGCAAAACGCTGAGGATTCGGTATTGTCTGCTTATCAACAATATTTAGCATGGCGTAAACAACAGCCAGCAGTGCGTTATGGCAGTATTGAGTTTATCCAGACCGACGAACCTTTGCTGGCGTTTTATCGCCAGCATGATAGTCAGAAACTGCTGTTTGTGTTTAATCTTGAGGATCAACCGGTCAATAGCAAGTTACCCGCAACGGCCACGCCGGATTACCAGGTGCAGGCAATGCAGGCCCAGTGGGGAGAGCTGGCGGGTGAACAGCTGCGTTTACCCGGTTACGGGATGTTTATTGGTAAGGTTTAAAAAAACGCCGGATACGATCCGGCTTTTTTTACTCGGCTATTTGAAGTTTCCCTTATCCACATCTTTGATAAATTTGATTAATCCCTGGAAAAACACCTCTTGATCATCATATAAGGCCATATGACTACCGTTGGGACAGTACAGATAACGGCCTTGCTGAACCTTGTCGGCGATAAGTTCCATTTGCGCCGGTTCCATGGTGTCGTAACGCGCGCCGATAGCCAGTGTGGGCACACCGATATTCGCTAAATCAGCAGTTCTATCCCAGTCAACGAGTTTACCACTAGCCCCCAATTCGCTAGGGCCCTGCATTGGCACATAAACCGCAGGATTCATATGTCTGAAAGAACGTTGTACCGGCTCAGGCCAATCGTCGGGCGGCATACGTAAAATATGCAGGGAATAGTGATGTTCAAACAGCAGCGCCATATAATTGGGATCGTCATAATCGTTGGCTGCTTCATACGCCTTGATTTGAGCCAGTACTTGCGGATCCATCGCTGGCATAATCACCTTGTTGGCATAGTCGTTATAGGCCGGGATGCTGGGCCCCATATTGGCAATGATTAAGCCCTTCAGGTGTTGTTGATACTTGAGTGCGTATTCAATTGCCAGCAAACCGCCCCAGGAATGACCGTATAAATAAAAATTATCTTCATCCAGCTTCAGTGCCTGGCGCACCTGCTCAACTTCTTCGACAAAACGGGCTAAGTCCCATAGATCCGGATCTTCCGGTTGGTCGCTATAGTAGGAGCCGAGTTGATCATAATAGTAATATTCGATATTGGCTGCGGGAAAGAAACTGTCAAAGGCTTCCAGGTATTCATGGTTAAAACCGGGGCCACCGTGTAATAACAGTACCTTTATCGTCGGGTTGTTGCCGGTGCGTTTGGTCCAGACATGAAAGGGGCCTTTCGGCGTATCCAGCGGGATCATTTGTACGCCGCCGGTTAAAATATCGCTTCTGCCCGCATTGTCGAGGTAGTGGCTGCCATTTTGTGCACAGCCAGCTAAACAAAAAGTGGCCAATAAAAGCCATATTATTTTTGTCATCTCTGTATTCCCTGAGTTGAAAATCCGATTAACTATAGCCTGACGGTTAACCAAAATGGAAATTCTAGATTAAATAACAGTCAATCAGCAGCGCTATGTGGGGCAGGGCGATTTTTCAATGCCCAGGAATATGATTGTTCTGTATCTCGAGCAGTTGTGTCATCAGTTGTTTTATCACCGGCACTTCTATCCCCAACTGCGTTGCCTGGCGGATAATATAACCGTTGATATAGTCAATTTCGCTAGGACGACCGGCTGCAATGTCGCGATTCATCGACGAAAAGTTTTGCGCACTGGCGTTGATCACAGCATAGACCTGTTGCTGCAGCTTGTCTGCTGTTTGGGGCAAACCCAGTTTACCCATAACGGCCGCAATCTCGGCACATATGGCGCTAATTGTCGGTGCAAAAGTGGCTTGTTGCAGCGCTCCGTTGGGAATACTGTGTATAGCGGTTAGCGGGTTAATCGCGGCATTGATTGCCAGTTTGTGCCATAACGCCAGTTGAATATTGTGTTGCCATTGACAAGGTCCAAGCAGCGAATCAAACCGCTGTTGCACTGTGGTTTGAATTTCAGCTTGCGGGTTGGCTATCCAGCCCAGTTGTGTTGTACCTTGCCCGGTTTCGTTAACCTGTCCGTTTTGTTGCCTGAATGCGGCATAACTGGTGATACCGGCAATTACAGGATGATTCGGGTAGCGTTGCTGAACTTGTTCCAGTGTCCCCATGCCGTTATGCAGCAGAATAAGAGGAACGGAAGCGGGAAGCGTTAGCGCATCAAGACAAGGGATAATTTGATACGCCTTGAGCGGCAGTAACAGAATATCTGAGGGCTTGAACGTTGTCAGTGTCGGAGGCGTAAAAGCCAGTTGTTGGCCTGTGGCGTGATGCAGGTAATCGACCTGTTGCGTCTTCCCCAGTCGGGTACTGACAGCATAAGGTATATGCTGTAATTCACAGTGCGCAGCCACAATAGAACCAATGGCACCTTGGCCGGCGATGACGAGTCTAGACATAATCAGCTAACTGCCTTTTGTCATTTTTAGGCTCGGCCAGGTAAGCAACGCCGGTTGATCAAAAGGCGATAAATGTTGGCCCTGCAGCATACGGATAAAATGCTCGCCCTGTGTTGGCAAACAGCATACGTCGATGTTTTGTTGTTGATAGCTAAATTTCAGGCAATAGGCATGCAAATAGGTGCGATCGCCATGCGCTCCACCATAATGGCTGTCTCCCAGTATTGGCGCCCCCAAGCTTTTTAACATTACCCTGATTTGATGGGTTTTACCGGTATGGGGTTTTATCAGGATTAAACGCTTACCGTCAAACAGGCCCTGACTGAAAAACTGGCTGATAGCCGGATTGTGTTGTTGGGGCGTCAAGATCCATTTTCCATCGCGGGATTTTTTCATGTCACCGCTGACAGTTCCCTGTTTCTTGGCCGGTTTTCTGGCGGTAATGGCCAGATAATATTTGCTGATTTGGCGTTGCGTGAATAGCTGGCCAAATTCGGCAGCGGCCTGGCTGTTTCTGGCCAGAATCAGACAGCCTGAGGTGTGTTTATCCAGTCTGTGTACCAGCCATAATGGCTCTGACGGCAATTGCCTCGCCAGTACGCCCATAATACCTTCTCCTGTCGCGTCTTTATGTACGCCGATACCGGCGGGTTTGTCGATGATGTAAAAATCGGGATGGCTGAACAGGATGTCAATATTCAAGGTTGGATGATTCGCTTGGTAATAGGTAGGCGGTTTATTTTAACATCATCGAGGGGTTATTTAACAATTAGAAACAATTTAGCCTGAGGATGGATTGCCTGTTTGCGGCCTGGATAGAGTAAAAAGGGGCTCATTCAGCACTTTGATATGAACACAATAATGATACTCTTGTCTGATTATTCCAATAGACAATATTCATCAATAAAAATAAGGAAGGATAAGCATGCACAAAAGGAAGATCTTCTTCTGTTTGTTACCCGTTGTTTTACTGTCAGCCTGTCAACCGGCCGCAGAGCAACCCTCGGTCAAGACTGAATCCGCGTTGCCCGATGGCATTACCCTGATTAAAGAGCATGATTATCAGCCAGGTAAGGTGAGTATTCCGTACAAAAAGTATCGTCTGAAAAATGGTCTGACAGTGGTATTACACGAAGATGATTCCGATCCTTTAGTGCACGTAGATGTGACCTATCATGTGGGATCTGCCCGGGAAGAGGTGGGTAAATCCGGCTTTGCGCATTTTTTTGAACATATGATGTTTCAGGGCTCGGAACATGTTGAGGATGAAGAGCATTTCAGGCTAGTCACTGAAGCCGGTGGCACCATGAACGGTACCACCAATAAAGATCGAACCAACTACTATGAAACTGTGCCCGCCAATCAACTGGAAAAAATGTTGTGGCTGGAAGCTGACAGAATGGGTTTTTTAGTCAATACCGTGACTCAGCAAAAATTCGAGATCCAGCGTGAAACGGTTAAAAACGAAAGAGGCCAAAGCTATGACAATCAACCTTACGGGTTGAGGTTCGAACGCAATAGCGAAGCGCTTTATCCCGTTGGTCATCCCTATTCCTGGCAGACAATCGGTTATGTTGAAGATTTGAACCGGGTTAATGTGAATGATTTAAAAGCCTTCTTTCAGCGCTGGTATGGGCCGAATAACGCGGTGATCACCATAGGCGGTGCGATTGACGAACAACAAACCCTGCAGTGGATAAAAAAATATTTTGCCCCCATTCCTGCCGGACCCAAGGTCGAAAACGCCGAGAAAACACTGGTTAAACTCCCCCAAACCCGTTACATCACCCTGGAGGACCGCATTCATTTACCACTGTTACAAATAACTTATCCAACAGTGTACGTTAGACACGCGGATGAAGCGCCACTGGATGTGTTATCCAATATTTTGGGTGGCGGTAAAACTTCGTTATTTTATAAGAATCTGGTCAAACAAGGCTATGCGGTGAATGCCTGGGTAAGCCATCCTTGTAGTGAACTGGCCTGCGAATTCCAGCTGGCGGCGTTAGCCAATCCAGCTAAAGCAGCCAATTTGTCGGAGCTGGAAAAAATATTCAATGCCACCCTGGAGGAATTTGAACAGCGTGGCGTCGAGCAGGACGATCTGGATCGCACCAAAGCAGCCATAGAGTCCAGTACCATTTTTGGTTTGCAGAGTGTTGCGGGCAAGGTTTCTACCCTGGCGTCCGATCAGACTTTTGATGATGAGCCGGATAAGGTGCAATACGACCTGGATCGCTATAACAGCGTGAGCAAGGAAGATGTGATGCGTGTTTATCATCAGTACATCAAGGGACACAATGCGGTAGTGATGAGTATTGTCCCCAATGGCCAGCCGCAACTGGCTGCTAAAGAAGCCAACTTTGTGTTCGGTGAGCGTAACTTGCCGGATTATCAAGTGATGACCGAAGACGATCTGAAGGTGACTAAAGTTGTTGATGATTTTGATCGCAGCCAAATGCCCAAAGCCGCCGCCAATCCGATTATTCCAGTACCGGATTTTTGGCAGAAGAAATGGGCTAACGGTATGCTGGTCGCGGGGCACAAAACCAGTGAAACGCCCACTATCAGCCTGACCATCAGCCTGGAAGGCGGACCTTTGCTGGAAACTCCTGAACAAGCCGGATTAGCAGCGATGACGGCAGCGATGATGAATGAGTCAACCCTGCATTACAGCAACGAGGAAATGTCTAATCAACTGGCGTTGTTGGGCAGTTCTATCAGCTTTAGTGCCGGTGGACGCAACACCGTTATCAGCGTTACCAGTTTGATTAAAAATCTGGACAAGACGCTTGAACTGCTGAAAGAAAAACTGTTTTCTCCCGCTTTTGCCGAAGAAGATTTCGAGCGCTTAAAGCAGCAATCATTGCAGAGTTTACAGCAGGCGGTTAAAAATCCGGAAGTGCTAGCCAGCAGGGCTGTTTCAGAGGTGTTACTGGGTGAGCAGAATCGCATTAGCTTGCCCGATATCGGCACCATCGAAACGGTTGAAGGGCTCTCCCTGGATCAGTTAAAAGCCTTCTATACACGCTATTACTCTCCGGCCAAAGGTATGCTGGTGGCAGTAGGGGATATCGATCAGGCAACATTATTGAATAAACTGGATTTTATTCAGCAATGGCAAGGCGAGGATTATCAAATTCCTGATTTGGGCGAGTTTCCGGTGGCGGAACAGTCTACTATTTACCTGGTGGATAAGCCCGAATCGGCCCAGTCGGTAATACGTATTGTCAAACCGGGTTTGACCTACGATGCAACCGGTGAGTATTTCCGTACCAACCTGATGAACTTCGCTTTGGGTGGCATGTTTAATAGCAGGATCAACCTTAATTTACGCGAAGACAAGGGGTATACCTATGGTGCCTGGAGCAAGTTCAGTGGCGGTAAATATTTGGGCCGTTTTGAGGCAGGTTCCAGTGTCAAGATCGACCATACTGGCGATGCGTTGAAAGAATTCTTCCAGGAAATCAATCTATATCAAAGTAACGGAATGACAGATGCCGAGTTGGCGATGATGAAATCTGCCTATACCCAGAGCGATGCACTGAATTATGAAACACCCGGCCAAAAAGCCGGTTTCATCTACAAGTTGCTGACTTATGATCTGGATAGCTCGGTAGTGGCAAAACAGCAGAAAATTATCGACACCATCAGCCGGAACGAACTCAATGCGGTTGCTGCGAAATATCTTAAGCTGAATGACATGCAGATTATTGTTGTAGGAGATAAAAACAAGCTGATGCCACAACTTAAAACGTTGGACAGACCCATTGTAGAGATGGACGTCGCGTTATAGCAATAGCGCTCATCGGGCATAAACTTAAATTAAGTCCGATGAGCAACAGTAACAGATGTCGGGCGGGGCGTTTTGATAGATTGTTGGGCTATAAAAGACTTCAATTTGTTTCAACACGGCCTAACTTGAATTTGCTAATATTTGCCCCACATTAAATTTTCATCCCATTGAATGGACATACTCTTGCCGAATTCACAATCTGATTTAAAACAACGTATTAGCAAGCTGGCCAACCCCGACATGGCAGCATTATTAACCGGAATTCGTCATGGTATTGAACGTGAAGCACTGCGTATTAATCCTAATGGCACGTTGGCGCAAACACCGCATCCACAAGTGTTGGGGGCAGCACTAACCCACGACTGGATCACCACCGATTTTTCCGAATCTTTGATGGAGTTTATTACTCCAGCGGAAACCGATCCCCAAGTCACCATGGATCAACTATTTGATATTCATAAGTATGTGTACGCCAATATCGGTGATGAAAAATTATGGCCAATGAGTATGCCCTGTTTTATCCAGCATCAGGACCAGATCCCGCTGGCGCAATACGGCACTTCCAATATCGGCAAAATGAAAACCTTGTACCGTACCGGTCTGAAAAACCGCTATGGCAGCATGATGCAGGCGATTGCCGGGGTACATTTTAATTTCTCCTTATCAGGCGATTTTTGGCAGCAATGGTTAGTCAAAGAAGATGGCAGTGAGGTCACTCAGGACGATATTTCGGCGGCTTATTTTGCCATGATCCGCAATTATCGGCGTTTCTGCTGGATGATCCCGTATTTGTTTGGCGCTTCCCCGGCGCTGTGCGGCTCTTTTATCAAAGACAAGAACACCACTCTACCCTTTGAGCAACTAGGCAAAGGCACTGTGTATTTGCCTTATGCAACTTCATTAAGAATGAGCGATTTAGGCTACACCAATGATGCGCAGTCAGGCTTGTATATTTGTTATAACGAGCTGGACAACTATGTTGCGTCGTTGCGCAAAGCGATTCATACCCCGTCGACCAAGTTTGAAAAATTCGCCGGCAAAATCGACGGAAAACTCCAACAGCTCAATGCCAATGTCTTACAGATAGAAAACGAGCTTTATTCGCCTATCAGGCCCAAGCAGCCTACATTACCATTGGAAAAGCCCACAGACGCATTGGCCGCCCGAGGGATTAGCTATATTGAAGTCAGGGCGCTGGATGTCAATCCATTCAGTCCGGTGGGGATTGAACTTGAGCAATTTTATTTTCTTGATGTGTTCCTGCTTTATTGTTTGTTGGCACCTTCCGCAGATCTCAACAACGATACCTTCCGTGAAACAGAGGTGAATCTGCGTACTGTGGTAGAGCAAGGCAGGCAACCCGGTCTTTCGTTGCTACAAAATGGTGAGCAAGTCGCCATGCAGCAGTGGGCCAAGCAAATTTTCGACTCTTTAGGCGAGATCGCCGCAATACTGGATAATGTTCATCAAGGCGACAACTTTAGTCGTGCAGTCGAGGCGCAATGGCGTAAATTTGCGGATCCCGACCAGACACCGTCTGCCCGCATTCTGTCCTTGCTCAAGGGCCAGCAGTTGGATAATGCCCATCTGGCCTTGCAGTTTGCCGAGCAATATAAGCAGCAAATGCAGCGAGCTGATTATCGTCGTTACCATACTGACTACTTTGTGCAACAGGCAGAAAAGTCATGGCATAAGCAGCAAGAACTGGAACAGCAGGACAAGCTCTCATTTGAAGATTTTCTGGCGGACTATTTTGTGGATAATAAAACTGACATTGCTATTTAGTAGCATCGATAGGGCAAAAAAAAGCCTGATTAAACAATCAGGCTAAATATACGACCAGGGAAAACATAACTAATACATAAGGTCAGAGTCGTCCCGCTAACAAAAGTTCAGATTGGTTTAAATAAAAATTAATTTTTTTTGCATAAATTCTCAAATCAATGAATTTTGGCAGAATCAAGGACAAAAAAAAGCCTGATTAAACAATCAGGCTGAATATACGACCAGGGAAAACATAACTAATACATAAGGTGAGAGTCAGGCATGGCAGTAAAGTTCAATTTTTTTAAACGTCAGAATAAAAAAATGGCACTCGCAGGAGTGTTATTAATAAGCCTGACTGCCTGCACTGTTGCACCACCAAGAGATATCAGCAATGTCTGCGAAATTTTTCGTGAAAAATCTGATTGGTATGACGCTGCCGTTGATATGAATGAGCGCTGGGGTGTGCCTATTCATGTTCCCATGGCGATGATGTATCAGGAAAGCTCTTTCCAATCCCATGCGTTGCCACCTCGGGATTATATATTTTTTGGCCTGATACCATGGGGACGAGTCAGCTCAGCCTATGGTTACTCGCAAGCCAAAACTCCCACATGGGAAGATTATCTGCGAGAAACCGATAGATACTGGGCGTCCCGCAACGATTTTGCCGATGCAATGGACTTTATGGGCTGGTTTATTGCCAAAACTTATAAAGTTAACGGGGTATCCAAGTGGGATGCCTATTCGCAATATTTGAATTATCACGAAGGGTGGGGCGGATATCGGCGTAAAAGCTACAATAACAAGCGCTGGTTAGTGACAGTGGCTAAAAAAGTGAATACCCGCGCCAAACAATATGCCGGACAGTTAAAGTCCTGTGAAGAAGAACTGGGGCATGGCTGGTTATGGAAATTGTTTTTTGATTAACTGACTGACGCTTGATAAATAAACATTTTAAGCAAGCTTGCTCTTCATCCAGGAAAATTAAATAGCTCACTAACAATGTCATACTCGCGAAGGCGGGTATCCAGAAATTTGCAGATCGCATCATTCAAGGTTGTGTGCCGTAACAGGCTATAAAAGTCTGTAGAATGTAACAGTCGTTTGGCTAGTCTAATTAACCTGAATTCAGCATAGCCGAGCCTCCCGCTAACGCTCTTTTGCACCCAGCGGTATTGGGTTTTCTGGCGATAGTCAGGGTGCCTACGAAATCCCTCCTTGCGACCCCACGAAAAATATCGTCGTCGAGTGACTATTAACCCCATCATCAATAAGTTAACTATCTTCCTCGACTTCAGCCACTTGTTTAAACACCCTAACGCAGTTTCGGCCTTGTGATTTGGCTTGATAGAGCGCTTTGTCGGCGGTAAATAACACATCGGTCGGGTCATTACGGGTATCGTTAAATTGTGCTACGCCAAAGCTGGCGGTGACGGATATTTTTAATGCGCGGGTAATGCTCAGCGGATGGCTGGATACTTCTTCGCACAGTTTATTAGCCAGGTTCGTTGCTTCTTCCAGGCTGGTTTCACGGGTCAGAATAGCGAACTCTTCGCCCCCCAGACGGCCGAATACATCAGACTTGCGAATGCAACGGTTAATCAGCTCTGTTACATGGCAAAGGACTTTATCCCCAACCTCGTGACCGTGACTGTCGTTAACACTCTTGAAGTGATCGATATCGACGATAATGACCGACGCTGTCAGTTGCGGATGGCGCACAAATAAGCTCCATTCCTGTTCAAGGTGCTGGATAAACGCCCGGCGATTGGCGATGCCGGTGAGTTCATCGGTTAGTGCCTGATTAAGGAATTTGATTTCCAGCAACTTGCGTTCTGTGATGTCCTGAATGGTTCCTTCCAGTATCGAATCGCTATTCTGTCCGGCGGCGGCCGAGGCTAGGTGGTGGATCCAGCGGATGCTGCCATCGCTGCGTACGATGCGATGTTCCAGATTTAGCATGCCAGTGTGTTTGGACTCGTTAAGCTGCTTATTCAACAGGCTCATATCATCTTCATGAGTAATAGACAGCAAATTGGATAAGCTGAGTTTATTTGGCTGATTGAGCCCCAGAATGTCGTAAATCACGTTGGCGCAGAATATATCGCCGGAATCCAGATCTACAGACCAATAACCGATACGCGCCACTTGCTGGGCGGTTTCCAGCCGGTTGTTGGCACTAATTAATTTCTCTTCGAGTTTTTTGCGTTCAGTGATATCGGTTAAATAGCAGTGCCATACCACGCTACCATCATCCATTTTGATCGGTTTGGCGTGATTTTCACGCCAGCCGGGCTGGGGTTTGATGACGCGATATTCGCCACGCCAGATACTCAGTGTGCGACGAGAATCCAGAATACTTTTCTGTACCGCCTTTAAATCGTCAGGATGAATAGATGAGTTGACCAGTGAAGGATCGATTTGCAACTGGGCTGGTGTGTAACCATACATCCTGCGAATACCATCATTCAAATAAGGGAAAGACGGGGTCAGGTTTTCATCCAGTTTGAACTGATACATGGCGCCCGGCACCTGCTCGGAAAGTTGCCGCAATAAATCGTCCTGTTCATCCAGTGCTTGTTGGGCTTTGTGAAATTCGGTGATATCGATTTGAGTCGAGATAAAATGGGTGGTTTGGCCTGAATCGCTTTTTACCGGATCGATAGTCAGCTTGTTCCAGTAGGAGCAGCCGTCTTTACGATGGCTTTTTAATACAGTATCAAAAGATTTCTCTTGATACATATGTTCACGCAGCGCCAACAGTTCGGGTTGGCTGTCATCTTTTTCACTCAGGAAATGGTAAGGTTTACCAATAATTTCGCCACGTTGATAACCGGTAATTTTTTCAAATGCGTGGTTCACGTACTGGATCGGATAATCTTGCTCGGTGCTGGTGATAAGCAGCCCGGTACGAGCTGACTCGATTGCCCGGCGCATCAGTTTTAATTCCATTTCATGTTGCAGTTGAGTCGTTATGTCGATATGGGTACCGCAAATTCGCAGTACATGCCCTTGCACGTCGCGTTCGATGATGGCACCGGATGATACAATAGTGCGCCAGTCACCATCCGCATGTTTTAGACGGATTTGCACTTGGTAAGCGTTGCTGTGGCCATTTAAATAGTCGTCCATTCTATCCCGGGTTAGGGCAATATCATCGGGATGGAGCAAGTGCTCAAATGTATTGATGTTGTGTGCCATCGCCCGGGGATCGTAGCCAAGCATGGTAAACCAGGTGTCATTAAAGAAATATTCATCACTATCCAGATTCCAGTCCCAGGTACCTATCTGGCTGGCTTCAATCGAATATTTCATTTGTTCGGCAAAACGGCGTGATTCGGAGAATATTACCGCAGTAAATAGTGATACCAGCCCCATGCTGATGATATAGGCCCAGATGCCAATGTAGGGATTGTCCAGCCCGGCGAAAACACCGAAGTGATATTGAGCCGAATAGGAGGCAATGACCGAGAAGGCCAAAATCACTACCGAGGTGGTAGCCAGATTACTGCGCATCGCAATCCAGAAAACCGCCAGCATAGGAACCAGAATCATTGCCAGTGCAAAACCGCTGCTGTTAAACCAGAGTATTTCTGCGCCGGTTGCCAGCATCAATAACAGCGCAAACAGAATTGAAGGTCGTGAAAGCGCAGATAACGAAGTGCGGGTAATGGTTAACAATGGAGTGGCGAATACCAGAATACCGGTTACGTCACCCAGTAGCCAGCTGAGCCAAGCATCCAATAATAAGTCAGCTTTAACGATACCATTAAAATAGAGAGTAAAAACTCCCAGTACTGCGGCGACTATTGGTAAGGTGATGATGCCTATTTTAAGATACAGATAGAGATCTTTCTGGCGCTGCAGCTCGGGTTTGAAATTCAGTTTCTGCAAGGTGAGTGCAGTGATAACGATAGAGGCTGTCGCACAGACAGCCAGACCAAGAGCGACGGATAGGCTTGTATACGACACAAAATAGCTTGCGCAAAAGCTGGCTAAGGTAACGGCTGGCCACAGACGGTAACCGAAGCGGATCATTAATGCCAGTGCAATACCAATCGGCGCCCAACAGAGTGAAATGCGATTGTTTTCGGCCGCAAATTTCAGGCTAAGGTAGCTAAATGCAAAATATAAGCTAAAAAGTAAAATGAACTTAATCGCGTAGCTTAATCCTTTACGCATAACAATGCCCCAAGTCCCTTAGAATAGTTGATACCAGCGCTTTCATAGTGTCGTTACGCAGATAACTTATTGTTTTTATGTAGTGTTTGAAGTTTATACAATTTCGCTGGCTTGGGCTAGCAAAACAGGGCTAGTGTTGTTGTTCGAGTAACACTAGCAGCGCTCCTTTACCACCCCATTCCAGCGGGGCCTGATGGAAACCTAAAACGGAAGGATGTTGGACCAGCCAGCTGGGGACCGCTTTTTTAAGCACATATGAACCTATCCCATGCACAATACACACACATTCAAAATGGTTTTTCAGCGCGGTGCGGATTAAGGCGGCGATCTCCATTTTGGCCTGTTCCTTATTGAATCCGTGTAAATCCAGAATCAGATCGGGGGGCGTTTCTCCGCGGCGCAGGCGTTTAACTTCATGTGTATCAGCACCGGGCTGGGTATATTTTAATGGGCCGTCCTGATCAAAATGGGCGTGAAATTGATCAGAGAAGAAAAATTCGGCCTGACTTTGCTTGTGTAATTCGTTAGCGGTTATTCTTTTTTTCTTGCTGGGTAGGCGCTTAGGCTGTATTTTGTCTTGCTTTAAGGGCTTAACGCCTTCAATCTCATCACGAAACAAGTGGATATCGGCAAGGGATACAGGTTTTTTTCTGGTCATTCGGCAAACGGATTCAGCATCAAAAATCGTGGCTGTATCATACCCTAAATTGATATCTGCGGGCATAAGGCAATGGCAGATAAATATTACCTCGAAGAACCCGTGCAGGATTTGCACAGCATCTATGACTTTGTACGCTGGTCGGTTAGCCGTTTTAATGACGCCGGGCTGTATTTCGGCCATGGTACCGATAATCCGTGGGACGAAGCACTCAGTCTGATTTTACAACTGTTGCATTTACCGCCAGACGGTAACGAGCAATTACTGCAGGCGCGCTTAACTCGCAGTGAAAAACAGCTGATTGTAGAAAATGTTCTAAAGCGGGTGCAACGGCGTATTCCGGTGGCTTATCTGACCAATCAGGCCTGGTTTTGTGGTATGCCATTTTTTGTCGACGAAAGAGTACTGGTACCGCGTTCACCTATTGCGGAGCTGATCGAAAAAGGATTTGAATCCTGGTTATCAGAATCACCGGCCCATATTCTGGACTTATGTACTGGTAGTGGCTGTATTGCTATCGCTTGTGCAATGGCTTTTCCGGAGGCACAGGTCGATGCAGTGGATCTCAGTGACGACGCACTGGCGGTTGCCGATATTAACATTCAGGAATATGACCTAAGCAATCGGGTATTTCCCATTCAGTCGGATTTGTTTAACAATCTGGCCGGGCAGCGTTACGATCTGATTGTCAGTAATCCACCTTACGTGGATGCAGAAGATATGGGGGATTTGCCTGATGAGTTCCATCATGAGCCCGAGCTGGGTCTGGCCGCCGGTGATGACGGTCTGGATCTGGTCCATACCATTTTGCAGCAGGCTGCAGAACATTTAAACGATAACGGTTGGTTGGTAGTCGAAGTGGGCAATTCACAATTCCATATGCAGCAACAGTATCCTGATTTACCGTTACAATGGATAGAGTTTGACAATGGTGGTCACGGTGTATTCGCTATCAGTAAAGAAGATTTAATTAAACATATAAGTAGGTAAAGCAGAGACATGTCTGGCAATAGTTTTGGAAAGATTTTTACACTCACCACCTTTGGCGAAAGTCATGGACCAGCCATTGGCGGTATTATTGACGGTTGTCCGCCAGGACTGGAATTATCGGAAGCGGATTTACAGGTGGACCTGGACAGACGCAAACCCGGTACATCACGTTATACCACGGCGCGACGTGAAGAAGATGAAGTAAAAATCCTGTCAGGCGTGTTTGAAGGTAAAACCACCGGTACCGCCATTGGTTTGTTAATTCAAAATACCGATCAACGCTCCAATGATTACGCCAATATCAAGGATCGTTTTCGCCCCGGACATGCCGATTATACCTATCAGCAAAAATACGGTGGTCGTGACTATCGTGGCGGCGGCCGATCTTCTGCGCGGGAAACCGCCGTGCGGGTTGCCGGTGGTGCCATTGCTAAAAAATATCTTAAACAGTTTCACGGTATCGAAATTCACGGTTATTTGTCCCAGTTAGGACCGATTAAAATGGAATCACTGGACTATGCCCTGATCAACACTAACCCGTTTTTCTGCCCTGATGCGTCCAAACTCGATGCGCTGGATGAATATATGCGTGACCTTAAAAAACAGGGTGATTCCATCGGCGCTAAAGTATCGGTGGTGGCCACCGGCATGCCGGTAGGATTGGGTGAGCCGGTATTTGACCGACTGGATGCGGATTTGGCCCATGCCATGATGGGGATCAATGCGGTAAAAGGAGTGGAAGTGGGTGACGGTTTTGCCGTAGTGGAGCAAAAAGGTAGCGAACACCGCGATGCAATGAGTCCTCAAGGGTTCAAAACTAATCATTCCGGTGGTGTACTCGGTGGTATTTCTTCAGGGCAGGATTTGCTGGTGCATATGGCGCTTAAACCCACTTCCAGCATTTCGGTGCCGGGCGAAACCATTGATATTCATGGTCAAACCATTGAGGTTGTCACCAAAGGTCGTCATGATCCCTGCGTAGGTATTCGTGCAGTGCCCATTGCCGAAGCCATGATGGCGCTGGTTTTGATGGATCACCTTCTGCGCCATCGTGCGCAAAACCAACACGTAGAATCTGTCACGCCGGTGATTCCCGGTCATATCGATTAACAGTGTCACATCCTGCCTTTGCTAACGCTAATCTGCTGAGATTGGCGTTAGTTTATTTCCTGTACTTCGGCCAACTGGGGATTATGACGCCTTATCTTGGCGTATTTCTGGATGGTCGCGGTTTTAATTCTGTCGATATTGGCAAACTGATTGCACTGATCACCTTAACTCGAATCTTTGGCCCCAATTTATGGGCGGCAATGGCGGATAAAACCGGTCAATTACTGGCTATTCTGCGTATTGGTAGCGGGTTGTCGGTATTGGCGTTTTTGTTGTTATTTGGTTTTGATACCTTTTGGGGTATCGCCCTGAGTCTGGGGCTGGTGATGATGTTCTGGACAGCGGTGTTGCCCCAGCTTGAAGTGATTACCTTGAATTCTGTATCCAGCGACTCGGGTAAATACAGCAAGATCCGTTTATGGGGGAGCGTTGGCTATATAGTTTGTGCTGTGGTGTTGGGTAAAACGCTGGATATATTCAGCTCAGAATCGGTTATTTGGGCCAGTATTCTGGTGTTGTCCGCGTTAACCGTGGCCACGCTGTTTATTCAGCAACCGCCCTATCAAAGTCAGCAGGACGTGCCGGGCAATATCTGGCATAAATTAGCCAGTCCTATTTTTATCAGTTTCATTGTCTCTGCCATATTATTGCAAGTCAGTTTTGGCCCGTTTTACGGATTCTTCGCCCTGTATATGCTGGATTTGGGCTATAGCGGCCAGCAAACAGGCTGGTTAATTGCGCTGGGGGTGATGGCCGAAGTGTTGCTGTTTTTGGTGGCAGGAAGATTGATTGCCCGCTTTGGTGTTAAGCGCATTCTGTTTATCTGCTTACTGATTGCGACCTTACGTTGGGGATTATTGGCCACTTATGCGGCTAATTTCGCGGTGTTGGTGCTAGTTCAGATTATGCACGCCGCGACATTCGGTTTGGCGCATGCGGCTTCCATGCAATTTTTACATCGTTATTTTGGATTGAAATATCAAAGTCGAGGGCAGGCCATTTACGTTAGCATTGCTTTTGGCGGAGGTGGAGCGTTGGGTAATTATGTGGCCGGATATTTATGGCAACAGGGCGAGGGAGCATTCGAAACCTTTATGTTTGCCTCTGCAGCAGCGGCTTTGGCGTCAGTTGTGGTGTTGCTGATGTCGGGTAAGGAATTTGAGTCTGCCAAGGACGTTACAGCGCATGAATAATTTATACACAGTTTCAGGAAATTTATCTCATATCAATAAAGTCTATTGTTTGACATAAATAACCATAAACAGACTTGAGTTTGTCCGCTTTTGGCAGTTAGAATGCGCGCCGTTATGAATAGTATTATCCCCCGATTAAGAGTCTATCCATTCAAAGATGAGCATCGTTACCAAGATCTCGTCCTGTTATTTGATCAACTATTCGCCAGCAATTTTAATACCCGTTTAATTAAGGGTGACCATGAGCCTGTCTATTTGCCTGCCGGTTCAGGACAGCCTTACGCCCAAGTTGTTTTCGCGCATGGTTTTTATTCCAGTGCATTGCATGAAATTGCCCACTGGTGTCTGGCGGGGGAAAAGCGTCGCGAGTTGGAAGATTATGGTTACTGGTATTGCCCTGATGGCCGCAATCAACAACAACAAGAAGAGTTCGAACAGGTTGAGGTAAAGCCTCAGGCGATTGAATGGGCATTTTGTTTAGCCGCTGGTAAAGCTTTTCAAGTCAGTACCGACAATCTCGATGGGGTTGAATCCGATCGTCAGCAATTTCAGTCCAAGGTACAACAGCAATTAAAAGATTATCTGTTGTTCGGTTTTCCGCCTAGGGCTCAGCAATTTATCGACGCACTGCAAGCGTTTTATCAGTCGCAATCGGCACTTCAGGTTGACGATGCCGTCACAGTTTAAACTGGGACTGATTATCAATCCCTGGGCAGGGATAGGCGGCGCATTAGCATTAAAAGGTAGTGACGGCGCTGCTATTCGTCAGCAAGCCTTGCAAATGGGCGCTATTCCTCAAGCTAATAATCGAATGCGTCAGGCGCTGGAAGTAATCCAGCCTCTGTGCAAACAGATCAAAATTATCACCGCAGCTGGCGATATGGGGGCCGATTTGGCTACTCAGATGGGCTTTGACGTACAAGTTATCTACACCCCGCCACACACTCAAACCGAAGCCATCGACAGTGAAAGTGCTGCCAGTACCATGTTAGCCGAATCAATTGATTTATTGCTGTTTGCCGGTGGCGACGGCACCGCCAGAAATATTTGCAATGTGGTCGGTGAGCGCATTCCGGTATTGGGTGTGCCGGCCGGCTGTAAAATCCATTCAGGTGTGTATGGTGTAACACCCAGAGCCAGCGGCAGGGTTGTGGAAAAACTGGTCAAGGGAGAGTTGGTGAGCCTTAATAATGCCGATGTGAAAGATATCGATGAAAACCAGTTTCGTCTGGGCAATGTGATTGCCAAACAATACGGGGAAATGCGCGTTCCTGCTGAATTGCAATATGTGCAGGCGACCAAAATGGGCGGGCGTGAATCTGATGAACTGGTATTGGCCGATATCGCTGCATTTTTGATTGAAGATATGCAGGACGAGCTGTATATCATGGGCTCCGGTTCTACCGTAGCCGCAGTGATGGAAGAGCTGGGGATAGAGAATACTTTACTGGGAGTGGATTTGGTAAAGCATCGACGCCTGCTCAAATCTGACCTGAGCGCAACCGAGTTGCTTGGTTTAATTGAAGGACAGGATTGTCGGTTGGTTATTACTCCAATAGGCGGCCAGGGACATATTCTGGGACGCGGCAATCAGCAACTGAACCCGGCCGTGATCCGCGCGGTGGACAAAGCCAATATTCGTATTATTGCCACCAAAACCAAATTACAAGAATTGAACGGGCGTCCGTTGCTGGTTGACACCGGCGATCGGGCATTAAACCAGCAACTATGTGGATTAATGCCGGTGATTACCGGATATCGTGATCAGGTGCTGTATCCGGTGGCATCCCCCGGTAACGATTAATTTGAATTCGGAGTTACACCTAATCTATGCCAGATAATTTTCAAGTTTTTATTAATGCTATTCAGCAACGGCTGGATGATGCGGTTGATCATGGTTGTGATGAGCAACTGTTTTTTTCCGGTTATTTGAACGGCCATTTTTCTTTAGTGGTGAGTCAGGCACTATCCGAACAGGAATATGACAAACAAGGGTTACAACAGAGAATGATGGACAGCCTGCAACGCGCCTTTGACGATAATGAACTGGAACCGGCCGATCAGCAGAAAGTGACCCAGTACTGGGACAATATTTACCTTGGGGTAATAGATAAATAACCTCTAGATCTCCCGACGTTGCAATGCCCTGACTAAAAAGCGGTTGGGGTTAAGACCATCCAGTAAGGTTTGACTGAGTGGTAACGGTTGGCCGCTAATCTGGCAAGCCAGAGTTTCGGCTAATAACGGTGCGCTACAAAGTCCTCGTGAGCCTAACCCGGTAAGACAAAATAAATTGGCATAATTTTCTGGCAGTGGATAGTGGTTCAACGGCAGGGCTTTATAGAGATCCTGATATTGTTGTTGCTGTTGCCGGGTATCGGGTACTTGTCCCATTACCGGTAAATGGTCAGGTGTGCTGCAGCGGATTGCTGCACGGCCTTGATTATCGGCACTGACGGTAGCGGCCCAGTCACATTTTGCCAGCGCTTTGCGTAACACCGCTAAATTGGTATGTTGTTCTTCCCGTCGATAGTCGCAATCCAGATCATTTTTGATATAGGTCGAGCCTAGTGCCTGTTTGCCGTTATAAGCAGGCGTCAAATATCCCTTGTGACAAAGTACGGTGTCCAGTTTGTCCAGCGGCGGCTGGGTGGTGATATTTTCGACTTGGCCGCGCACAGGGCGAAGAGGAAGAGTCGCCAGTTGTTGAATATGGATACTGTTATGTCCGGTTGCCAGGATCACTATATCAGCTTGTGTTGCCGCTTGGTCTTGCCAATGCAATATCCAACCCTTATCAGTTTGAGTTAATTGACGTAATTGATGTTGTGTAATGACCTTGGTTTGCGCCTTGGCTAACAAAGCCTGAATTAATTGCGGTAAATGGATCCAGCCGCCGTCAGGGATATATAAACCCGAATAGGGGAGCGGGATGTTGGCAATTTGTTCTGCCTGTTGGTCGTTTACAGAACGGATTAGTTCGGTGGGCCAGACGTCATTTTCACGCATTTTGCGATAGCGTTGCTCGATCGCGTCATTAAACGCCAGTTGCAACACCCCGCAAAACTGGTGAGCAAAGGCATAGCCGGTTTTTAGCAGCATTTGATAACGCCTTAACGCAAACCCGAAGCACTGTGCTTGCAGCAAACTGGCATTGTTTTGTTCGACATGCAGTTGCGGATAAAAGCCACCTTGCCTATTACCCGATGCACCACTTGCCGCGTCCTGATCGGCGCAATAGACGTCAACCTGATAACCCCGATTTTTCAATGAAACAGCTAGATTGGCGCCCGCTAGCCCGGCGCCGATAATTGCTACGTGCTTGCCGGCTGCGCACGATCTGTCGAAATAGGGGGCATGACTGATAGTTGCAGTCCCGTTCGTTAACGTGCCTGCCAACATTTCTCTCTTGCTGCCAAATCCGGGTACTTTTTTGACCTCAAAACCGGCTTGTTGCAGGCCTCTGCGTACAAACCCGGCAGCAGTGAAAGTGGCAAAAGTGCATTTGGGCTTAGCCAATCTTGCCATTTGGGTAAATAAGGCATCTGACCACATTTGCGGATTTTTGCCGGGAGCAAAACCATCCAGAAACCATGCGTCAACCAAGCCGGAATCAGTGCAATACCATTGGGGCAATACCTCAGCGATATCACCAAACCACAGATCCAGTATTACGTTATCAAAGACTAACCGATGGCAACCACCCAGCAGAGGTGGATACTGGGCCAACAACGCTTGACTGAATTCGGCCAGTTCGGGCCAGCATTTTAATGTTTCGGCCAAATCGTCCTTGCTGAGCGGGTATTTTTCAACGCTGATAAAATGCAGTCTGGGACAGAATGTTGAACCATGTTGACGGGCATCTTGTCGAAGCTGTTGAGTTTGCTCAAACAGTGACCAGCAGGTTAAAAAGTTGAGCCCTGTTCCAAAACCCGTTTCGGCCACCACAAAACATGATTGCTGAGACTCTAACCAACGCTGTGGTAGCGCGTTATTTTCCAAGAATACAAACTGGCTTTCCAGCAATCCGCTTTGGTTAGAAAAGTAAATATCATCGAATTGATTGGCAAAGGGAGTGCCATGCTGATTAAATACGATTTTTGCCGGTTTGATGGTCAAAATACTGGGTTCCAAAAAGTAGGATTGGGTTATTGTACGTTGATTTATCAACGAGCTGAACTTGGCAAGATAACAAGGGTGATAAAAAGTTAACTATAATCAGCAAAGAGCAGACCAGTTGCCAGGTGAAAATCATTAACATGTGCGTCAATTTTTTAGATTAGGGTTTTATATGAAAAGAGCAGTCATTACTGGTATTGGAATCGTCTCCAGTATTGGAAATAATCAGCAGGAAGTCCTCGAGTCGCTTAAAAAGGGCACCAGTGGTATCAGCTATTCGGAGGAATTCGCAGAATTAGGACTGCGTAGTCATGTATGGGGAAATATTGATCTTGACGTTAGCCAGCATATTGATCGTAAAGCCTTGCGTTTTATGGGCGACGCTGCAGCTTATGCGCATATTTCCATGCAACAGGCGATTGAAGATGCTGGACTGAGTGAAGACCAGGTTTCTAATCCGCGCACCGGTTTGGTCGCCGGTTCAGGTGGAGCGTCCTCCAAACATCAGGTGGAGGCGGCCGATATTCTGCGTGAAAAAGGAGTAAAGCGGGTCGGACCCTATATGGTAACCCGTACCATGAGCAGCACTGTATCAGCCTGCTTGGCCACACCATTCAAGATCAAGGGGATCAATTATTCGATGAGTTCCGCCTGTGCCACTAGTGCTCATTGTATCGGTCATGCGGTGGAACAGATTCAGTTAGGTAAACAGGATATTGTGTTTGCCGGTGGCGGTGAAGAAGTGCACTGGACCCTGGCGATGGAATTTGATGCGATGGGTGCCTTGTCGAGCAAATACAACGATACCCCAGAAACCGCTTCACGTACTTATGATGCTGATCGCGACGGTTTTGTGATCTCCGGCGGCGGCGGTATGGTGGTGGTTGAAGAACTGGAGCATGCACTTGCCCGTGGTGCCAAGATCTATGGTGAAATTATCGGTTATGGTGCGACTTCTGATGGCTACGATATGGTGGCTCCATCGGGTGAAGGTGCGGTGCGTTGTATGCAGCTCGCTTTGCAAGATGTTAAAGCGCCGATTGATTACCTGAATACTCACGGTACCTCTACACCTGTCGGTGATGTTAAGGAGCTGGGAGCTATTCAGCAGGTTTTCGGTGGCAGGTCGCCTGCGATCAGCGCAACAAAAGCTATGACGGGCCATGGCCTGGGGGCTGCAGGCGTGCAAGAAGCCATCTACTGTTTGTTGATGCTGGAGCATGGTTTTGTGGCACCATCGGTGAATATTGCCACGTTGGACGAACAAGCCGACGGACTGGATATTGTGCGTGAAACCCGCCAGACGGCGCTTAATACCGTCATGTCGAATAGTTTCGGTTTTGGCGGCACCAACGCAACGCTGGTGATGGGAAAATATCAGGGATAAGCTGCTCTCTTCAGACCAGCCTGTCGTCGTTACTCACTACAGGCTGGTAGATTTTTTTTCTTGTTATAAAAATCCGCATACAAGCACAACCCTTATGGCATAATCAGCCGCAATTGCCAGTTACGGATCGCTCCCCACATCATGAAAATATATTACGAAGATTCAATGCCTTACGCCGAAGCATTTTTTGCAGATTGGGGCGATTGTCAGTCTTTTTCCGGCAAAACCGTTACAGCTGAAGATATTGCTGATGCCGAATTGTTATTTGTACGCTCGACGACTAGGGTCAATCAGGCGTTAATTGGTGAGTGCCAAAATTTGCAATTTGTAGCGACTGCAACGGCCGGCTTTAATCACCTTGACACCGATTATTTGCAGCAACGAAGCATCCCCTGGTATGCAGCCGCCGGGTGCAACTCGGTATCGGTGGCAGAATATGTGGTCAGTGCGTTGTGTGTGATGGCGCAAAGACTGAAATGGCATCTGCCGGATAAAACCGTCGGTATTGTCGGTGCCGGACAAGCGGGCACTGCATTGAGTCAAAAGCTTGATGCGTTGGGAATGCGTTATTTGTTATGCGATCCTCCTAAGCAGCTAGAAGGTGATCCCCGTTCTTTTGTGGGCATGGATGAGATTATGCGCTGCGATATTATCAGTTTGCATGTGCCGCTGGTCAAAACTGGCGACTATCCAACCCAATATCTTTTCGATAAACAGCGGTTATGGGCCCTGTCCGATAAGCAATTGCTGATTAACGCCTGTCGTGGCGAAATCGTTGATAATCAGGCATTGCTGGAACTGTTTCAACAGGGTAGAGAATTGTCTGTGGTGCTGGATGTATGGGAAAACGAGCCCGATATTAATCTGGCTTTGGTTCCTTATATTCAACTGGCTACCGCACATATAGCGGGCCACAGTATTGAAGGTAAATCTAATGGCACCGAGATGGTGTATCAGGCGGCTGCCGCACTACTCGAACTGCCGGTTATTCATCAACTAGATGATTATTTACCTCAACCCAAATCAGCAGTGATTGAGTTGGGTAATAAACCGCTTGATTGGTCGGCACTCTATCAGGTTGTTCGTCAAATGTATGATATTGAAGATGACGACCAACATTTTAGAAAAACGGTTGAGCAACCGGGGCAGTTTGAATATATCCGAAAAAACTATGCTATAAGAAGAGAATTTGCTGCAATGCAGGTTAGCGCTGGAAATTGTGCTGTTTCGCAGGCAATCTATCGGCTAGGATTTAAGCCTGTATAATTCACAGAATTGTGTTTAAAAATTTATCTTGGAGAACAAATAGAATGTCACAAGCCTTTGATGTTGCGGTATTGGGCGCAACAGGCCTAGTCGGCCAGAATATCATCGAAATTCTCGAACAACGGGAATTTCCGGTAAATAATCTTTACCCTCTGGCGAGTTCCCGCTCGGCTGGTGGCAAGGTGAAATTCAAAGGCAAGGAAATTACCGTACTGGATGCAGAAACTTTCGATTGGTCGCAAACCCAGATTGGTTTTTTCTCGGCAGGTGGAAGTACCTCGGCTAAGTACGCACCCTTGGCGGCAGAAGCCGGCTGTGTGGTTATCGACAATACTTCTCATTTCCGCTATGAACCTGACATCCCGCTGGTTGTTCCAGAGGTGAACGCACATGCTATCGCCGAGTTTCGTAACCGCAATATTATCGCCAACCCGAATTGTTCAACCATTCAAATGCTGGTGGCGTTAAAGCCGATTCAGGATGCAGTAGGAATTGAACGTATTAATGTGGCTACTTACCAGTCTGTTTCAGGTGCCGGGCGCACCGCTATTGAAGAGCTTGCCCAGCAATGTGCGGCATTGTTAAGCGGTCGTGAACCTAAAGTTGAAGCTTTTAGTCGCCAAATTGCGTTTAATGTTATTCCGCAAATTGATGTGTTCCAGGATAACGACTACACCAAAGAAGAAATGAAAATGGTATGGGAAACCCATAAAATCATGGGCGATGACAGTATTCTGGTTAATCCGACAGCAGTGCGGGTACCGGTCTTTTATGGTCATGGAGAAGCTATCCATATTGAAACCCGTCAACAGATTGACGCTGAGCAAGTTAAAGCGTTACTGGCCAGCGCACCGGGCGTGACTTTAATGGCTGATCGTGAAGATTTTCCGACACAAGTGGGTAATGCCAGTGGTAAAGATGATGTTTTTGTCGGAAGGGTACGTCAGGATATCTCTCATCCGAATGGTATCAACTTGTGGGTTGTTTCGGACAATGTGCGTAAAGGCGCAGCAACCAACAGTATTCAAATCGCAGAACACCTGATTGCCGAGTATTTATAACTTGTTATTTACAGGGGCAAATTATTGCCCCTGTAAATATTATTGCCTGCCTACCGATAACCTAGATATAGATCCTGATATTAAGTTTGATTAATCAACAGGCTCTAATTATCACCAATAATTAACCGCGATGTTGTATGCTTTTAGTTGGTATAAATTTCACATTTATAGTAACTTTGGAACGTATCTTGCTGTTTATCTTTTGGTGAGATGCAGCATCAGTATAATAGTCAGAAAAACAACCTGAACAGTTGTAATATGGCACGGTTAAATTTATTTAACTATTTGAAAAATAACATTATAATTTTTTCCTTGCCTGTAGCCAAACAGGTTCACGATATTCATTATTATTTTAGGGGCGGCAAAGGATAGTCTATGAAATTGCGACATTTATTTATCATGCTTGTAGTTTCTGGTTGTTATCTGCCAGTGCATGCCGCAATCGACCCCCAACAGGTACAGATTAAAGGCCCCAAAAATGCCACCGGACCAGGCAGAACTTATTCCAGTCAAACTTACGGCCCGATCACCAGTAATGACACACTATGGCAAATAGCCAGTAAATATCGGCCTAATAAACGGCTTTCCATGTATCAGATGATAGTGGCGATTTACCAACTAAATCCGCAGGCATTTGAAGACAATAATATTAACAATATGATCGATGGCTCGATCCTCAGGTTGCCTTCTGAAGATTATGTCGCCGGGATCAATCTGAAACAGGCTGAGCAGAAAACGCTGCAAGATAACGATAACTGGCAGACTAAAGGCGGCAGCGGCGGAGTGGCTAATTCACCTGCCAAGCCCGATGAATTAGCCCAAACCAAACAAGCGCTGGAAAACAGGCTGTCGGCTATTGACGAACAGCAAACACGTCACTTTAAAGCCTTGCGGGATCAATTTGCACAATCGATAAATGGTGTGCAGTCACTGATTGATGAGAATAATAAAATTTATCAGCGCCTGGATGCCGTCAATAACGAGATTGATCAGTTGCGCTCTCGCATCGGCGAAGAAGGTGAAGTTCAGCAACAGATGGATAAGTTGCTAAAAGTACAAAATGAACTGCTGGACATGTCCAGACAAGAACAACAGCAAAAGTTGCGCGAACAAACCGAAAATAAACCTTTTTTATCGGCTACGGCTATGTGGGTTTTGGGCACCACAATTCCGGTATTGTTATTGCTAGCCGGTCTGGCCTTTTGGCTGAAGCGTCGACAGGCTGAGGAGCAACCTGTGGCTGGGGCACCAGAGCCCGCTGCGGTAAATGCGCAACCCCAACAAATAGAACCTCAGTTGGAGCAGGACGATTTATCTGACGCGCTTAGTGATGAGCTTTCCGGTGAAATGACCGATGATGATTTGTTTGGTGATGACGATTTGCTTGACGACAGCCTTGATGACGAATTAATCGGTGATTTAGCTAAAGATGATGACAGTTTGTCAGATGAAATAACTGAAGATGAGCTGGATAATTTTGAAGATCTGACCGATGACTTGCTGGATGAAGCTCTGGATGATCTAGACGAGCTGGATGATGAACCGGATATCGATATTCAAGAAGAGATCTTGCCGGAATCCGAGGAAAACTTTGATGCTGATTTGGGTGAAGAAATTCTGCAACAAGGCGACCTGGATGATTTGTTTGATTCCGAAGATGATGATAGCCCAGATGATGCTGTTGATGATGAAAATGAATTACTGGATCAGGAAAGTGATGCGCAGCCGGATGAGCTGGATGAAGAATCGATAGAACTGTCAGAAGAGGACAGTGCGGCAGAATTGCAGTTATTAGGCGAACCTGAAGAGGATGAGGACGAGGAAGCAGACCCCGATGCAGAAGATGTCAGTATTGCCAATCTGTTAGATGAAGAAGATCTTGTTGATGTAGAAGTGTCCGATATATCGGCGGTGGCGCCAATCGACGATGACAGGATTGATGGTTTGGATCAAGTTATCAAATCCCGCAGTGAAGAAATTGATGATTTAACCGGCCAATTGTTATCTGAAATAGATAGCGTCGAGCAAATGAAGCAAATGCTGGCAGAGGATGATAGCAACGATCCTAAAGCCAATGTGTCAGACCCGATCCCGCCAATATCTTCTGACGACCAAGCAGTAGCTGAGGATGAAAAACAGACAGCTGGCGATTTACCGGAAGATGAGCCCGAACCTCAATTAGAGCGTTTTGCAGAAGAGCAACCGCAGACAGAAGCTGAGGTAAGCGACGCATCGGACATTGCCGAAGATGAGCAATCCGAGCAGGATCGACTGGCCGATGAATTATTGGCCGAGCTGGAGGAATCTGGTGATGATAGCCAAGAGTCCGATGAACCGGGATCGGAAGCTGTAGAAGAGCAAACGCAGACAGAAGCTGAGGTAAGTGACGCATCGGACGCTGCCGAAGATGAACAGTCCGAGCAGGATCGACTGGCCGATGAATTGTTGGCCGAGCTGGAGGAATCTGGTGATGATAGCCAAGAGCCCGATGAACCGGAAGTTGCAGATATAGATGATCAACAACAGGATCAGCCTGAGCCGGTCACTGCCGAAGATGAGCAATCCGAGCAGGATCGACTGGCCGATGAATTATTGGCCGAACTGACCGAATCTGGCGATGATAGTGAAGAATCGGCACAACCGGAAGCTGCAGATATAGATGAGCAACAACAGGATCAGCCTGAGCCGGTCACTGCCGAAGATGAGCAATCCGAGCAGGATCGACTGGCCGATGAATTATTGGCCGAACTGACCGAATCTGGCGATGATAGTGAAGAATCGGCACAACCGGAAGTTGCAGATATAGACGATCAACAACAGGATCAGCCTGAGCCGGTCACTGCCGAAGATGAGCAATCCGAGCAGGATCGACTGGCCGATGAATTATTGGCCGAGCTGGAGGCATCTGGCGATGACAGCCAAGAATCGGCACAACCGGAAGTTGCAGGTATTGACGATCAACAGCAGGATCAGGCGGAATCAGAAATTGACGAATCTGAGGCCGCTGGCGAAGATTCTGTCGAGGATGAGTTGGAACAGGAACTGACAGATTATAGTCAGGATGACGAAGATCAGCTTGATCAAGCTCTGGAAGAATTTGAACAGACAGAACTTGATGAACAATCGGCAACCAACGAGCCGGTTGCCGAGGTTGAGACAGCTGATGAAGACGAACTGGAAGCTGCGCTGAGCGAATTTGAAGATGACGATCCGCAAGCGGCCGAAGGCGATGAGGGCGACATACTCGATGATACGCCGGATTTAAATGAATGGTTGAATACAGAATCTGAACAGAGAAACGACCAGGAAGAGGAATTGGAGTCTGCCGATGCCGAAGAGCTCCGGCATGAAACCGCTAAGGCAGAGGATATCGAAGATAATATTGCAGATGATATTCCCGGACTGGATGACTGGCTCGATGATGATGATCTGGAAGATTTAGCGGTTGATGAAGCTATGTCTGATCAGCATCCTGAGGGATTTGAAGAAGTCCAGATTGCAGCGTTAAATGAAGATGACGAACTGCTGGAAGAACTGGAAAGTAGCTCTTTTGACGATATGCTCGAGGGCATGGAAAGTGACGAAGAGATGCTTGAGGAATTGATTGAAGACAAACCCAAGCTGGATAATCCTGATTTGGATCTTGAAGCGCTGTTTGAAGAAGAGCAAACCGATCCACTCGAAGAAGAATTTGTTGAAGTCGATGAGTTGCTAACTGATAGCGATGAAAATGAAACTAAGGAAAGGGATATTGATTTATCTTCGCTGGGGTTACCGGAAATTGGTGATGAAGATATTGTCGATGTCGATAGTGACCATGGTGCGGGCAGTCGTATGGATTTGGCTATCGCGTACATAGAGATAGACGACAAGGAATCGGCTCGCCAGCTATTGGAGCAAATTGTCCGTTCAGATGATCCTGAACAGGTAGAAGAAGCGCAAAGACTTCTGGATGGTCTGGATCAATAAAGACACGAATAAGGGATAACTGACGCGATCTTTAGGCTTGCTATCCCAATTCAGCTTTTTCCCAATCAATAACTGCATTGTATATCATAGATTTGACCGATCAGTATTTTGTACTGATAAATTCCGTTAAATCAGGCAAACTCCAGTCAAAGTCACGCGTGATGTCTGTCTGTGCACAGATCCGGCGAAAATATGCTGATAAATCGATAAACATGAGAATTAATCAATGATTAGAGTAGGGATCTTCGGTGCGAATGGTCGCATGGGACGAGTGCTTATTGAAGCAACTAATAACGCTGATAATTTGACACTGGGCGGAGCGGCGGTAAGAGCTGACTCGGCCTGGGTCGGGATGGATGTGGGAGAATTGGCCGGAATAGGCAAGCAGGGGTTAGCCGTTTCCGGCGATCCTGAATCACTTGTTGACGATGTGGATGTCATTATTGATTTTACTTTACCTGCCGCCTTAGAAACTAACCTTGCCTGGTGTGTGGCAAATAATAAACCAATTGTGATTGGCACGACGGGTCTTAATCAGGCACATAAAATTGCTCTGAATAAAGCCGCGCAACATATCCCGGTGGTTTTTGCTGCCAATTACAGTATCGGAGTTAATTTACTGCTTAATTTGGTTAGACAGGCCGCCAGGGTGATGGGAGAAAGCGCCGATATCGAAATAGTCGAGACCCATCATCGCTATAAAAAAGATGCGCCATCCGGCACTGCAATGGCGTTAGGTGAATTCATTGCTGATGAACTGCAACGTGATCTGCAGCAATGTGCTGTGTATGGGCGCGAAGGCGATACCGGTGAACGGAACCAGCAAACTATAGGTTTTGCCACAGTTAGAGCGGGTGATGTAGTAGGCGATCATACGGTGATATTTGCTGATATTGGAGAGCGACTGGAATTGACTCATAAAGCCTCCAGTCGGCTGACTTTTGCCAAAGGCGCAGTAAGAGCGGCTGAATGGCTGGTTAACCGTCCAGCAGGTTTATACTCCATGCAGGACGTGCTTGATCTTGCCTGGCAATAAAGTGGTCTAACCTGAATCGGCTACTTTAATATAGATAACTGTTATTTATAGGGGCTAAGTTACTAAAATTGGTTAAAACCACCATTTTTCATCTAATACCGAATTGAACATGGACGTTTTAAGCTTGTTCGTGTACACTATTGTGGTTTTGCCAAAAATTAGCAATTTGCTTGCAAATGGTAGGGTAAACAGCTGTGAACGGGTAATAAATACCCGTTTTTCTTAAGGTTTTCCATAATAGGAGGTTGGTTTGTCCAAATCTGCCCTTTTGGTCCTTGAAGACGGTTCTGTTTTCAAAGGCACCGCAATTGGCGCTGATGGTATTTCAGTCGGTGAAGTCGTTTTTAATACATCGATGACAGGCTATCAGGAAATTCTCACCGATCCATCTTACGCAGAACAAATCATTACCCTCACCTATCCACATATTGGTAATACCGGTACCAATCAGGAAGACAAAGAATCCAGTCAAATTTGGGCCAAAGGTCTGGTCATTCGTGACTTACCCCTGATGGTCAGTAACTTTCGTTCAGAACAGGACCTATCCAGCTACCTGCAAGACAATAACATTGTCGGGATTGCAGACATAGATACGCGCAGATTGACCCGGGTGCTTAGAACAACCGGTGCGCAAAACGGTTGTATTATTACCGGTGAACTGGATGAGCAAAAAGCGCTGCAGGCAGCAAAAGCCTTTCCTGGCTTGAAAGGAATGGATTTGGCCAAAGTGGTCAGTACCAAGCAGGCATATCAGTGGAATGATTCAGTTTGGTGTTTGGGAAAGGGGTATGCAGCAGATCAGCAAAACTTGCCATATCATGTGGTTGCGTACGATTTTGGTGCCAAACACAATATTTTACGTATGTTGGTCGAACGGGGTTGTCGCCTGACTGTAGTGCCAGCGCAAACTTCTGCCGAAGACGTCTTAGCACTTAATCCCGACGGGGTTTTTCTGTCCAACGGCCCGGGAGATCCGGAACCTTGTGATTACGCTATCAACGCCATTCAGAAATTGCTGGATGCCGATATGCCGATTTTCGGCATTTGTCTGGGGCATCAGTTGTTGGCATTAGCCAGCGGTGCCAAAACCTTAAAAATGAAATTCGGCCATCACGGTGCTAATCATCCGGTCAAAGATCTTGCCCAAAACAGAGTAATGATTACCAGCCAGAACCATGGTTTTGCGGTGGATGAACACGATTTGCCAGATAATCTTGAAGTAACCCATATCTCGCTGTTCGATAAAACCTTGCAGGGTATTCACCGAACAGACAAAGCGGCATTCAGCTTTCAGGGGCATCCTGAAGCGAGTCCGGGTCCACAAGATGCGGCATCATTGTTCGACCATTTTATCGATTTAATCAAAGCAGCGAAGGGATAAGTGACCAATGCCAAAACGTACTGACATAAAAAGCATTCTTATCTTGGGCGCCGGACCTATTGTTATCGGTCAAGCCTGTGAATTTGATTACTCAGGTGCCCAAGCCTGTAAAGCCTTGAAAGAAGAAGGTTACCGGGTCATTCTGGTCAACTCTAATCCGGCCACTATTATGACCGATCCAGAGATGGCCGATGCAACCTATATCGAGCCTATCCATTGGGAAGTGGTGAAAAAAATCATCGAAAAAGAACGCCCGGATGCAGTATTGCCGACAATGGGCGGACAAACTGCTCTTAACTGTGCGCTGGATTTGAATAAGCACGGTGTACTGGACGAATTCAATGTTGAGCTGATCGGTGCCTCGGCCGATGCCATTGATAAAGCGGAAGATAGGGAACGCTTTGACCAGGCAATGAAATCCATCGGACTGGAATGTCCGCGCGCCGAAATAGCGCATAGCCTGGAACAGGCTTTTGATGTGGTTAGCCGTATCGGTTATCCCTGTATTATCCGGCCTTCTTTTACCATGGGCGGTACCGGTGGTGGTATTGCTTACAATAAAGATGAGTTCGAAGAAATTTGTCGCCGTGGTCTAGATTTATCTCCGACCAACGAATTACTGATTGACGAATCACTGATTGGTTGGAAAGAATATGAAATGGAAGTGGTACGGGATAAAAGTGACAATTGCATCATCGTCTGTACCATTGAAAACTTCGATCCAATGGGCGTACACACCGGTGACTCTATTACCGTCGCACCAGCTCAAACCTTAACGGATAAAGAATTCCAGATTATGCGTAATGCGGCTATGGCGGTATTACGTGAAATTGGTGTAGAAACCGGCGGCTCTAACGTACAGTTTGGTGTGAATCCGGATGATGGCCGTATGGTCATTATCGAGATGAACCCGAGGGTATCTCGCTCTTCAGCATTGGCATCTAAAGCGACCGGTTTTCCGATTGCCAAAGTAGCAGCCAAACTGGCAGTCGGCTATACCCTGGATGAACTGGCTAACGATATTACTGGTGGATTAACTCCGGCGTCGTTTGAGCCTGCTATCGATTACGTTGTGACTAAAATCCCGCGCTTTAACTTTGAAAAATTCCCTGGTGCCAATGATCGACTGACTACCCAGATGAAGTCCGTCGGTGAAGTGATGGCGATTGGTCGTAACCAGCAAGAATCGATGCAAAAGGCCTTACGCGGTCTGGAAGTCGGTGTAAATGGTCTGGATCCGATTCTGGACATGACGGATCCTGATGCCAAAGCGATTTTGATGCGTGAATTAATGGAGCCCGGTGCCGAGCGTATCTGGTATATCGGTGATGCATTCCGGATGGGCATGAGTGTCGATGAAGTATTTGAATTGACCAAGATTGATCGCTGGTATCTGGTGCAATTACAGGAAATCGTACAACTTGAATCTACTGTGACCGAAAAAGGGTTAATTGGCATCGATCAAGACTTGATGCGTACCCTTAAGCGCAAAGGTTTTGCTGATGCGCGTTTGGCGGCGTTAACAAAAGTTAGCGAAGATGATGTGCGTGAGGCCCGTCGTAGCATGGGGATCCAACCGGTTTATAAACGGGTTGATACTTGTGCCGCTGAGTTTTCCACTGATACCGCCTATATGTATTCGACTTATGACGAAGAATGCGAAGCGAATCCGAGCTCGCGGGATAAAATCATGGTGTTGGGTGGCGGGCCTAACCGGATTGGTCAAGGCATCGAATTTGATTATTGCTGTGTTCATGCAGCGCTTTCACTGCGTGAGGACGGTTACGAAACTATTATGGTTAACTGTAACCCTGAAACAGTTTCGACAGACTATGATACCTCGGATCGTTTGTATTTTGAGCCGGTAACATTGGAAGACGTGCTGGAAATCGTGCGGGTAGAACAGCCTAAAGGCGTAATTGTGCAATATGGTGGTCAAACGCCACTAAAACTGGCAAGAGCGCTGGAAGCTAACGGAGTGCCCATTATTGGTACCTCTCCGGATGCCATTGACCGCGCTGAAGATCGCGAACGTTTCCAGCAAATGGTGCATAAGCTGAATTTAAAACAACCCGCTAATGCGACTGTGACTAATATCGAACAGGCGTTGGTTGAAGCTGAGCAGATTGGTTTCCCGCTGGTGGTTCGCCCTTCCTATGTATTGGGTGGCCGTGCAATGGAAATTGTTTACGATATCAATGACCTGAAACGTTATCTGAATGAAGCCGTCAAGGTTTCCAATGATTCTCCGGTATTGCTGGACCGCTTCCTGGACGATGCCATAGAGGTCGACCTAGATGCCATGTGCGATGGGGAAGATGTGGTGATTGGCGGCATTATGGAACATATCGAGCAAGCAGGGGTGCATTCCGGTGACTCCGCCTGTTCACTTCCGCCCTATTCATTGAGCCCTGAAATTCAAGACGTGATGCGCCAACAAGTTAAAGATATGGCGCTGGAGTTGGGCGTAATCGGTTTGATGAATACCCAGTTTGCGGTTAAAAACGGTGAAGTTTATTTAATCGAAGTAAATCCCCGCGCTGCCCGCACTGTTCCTTTTGTGTCTAAAGCGACAGGTATGCCACTAGCTAAAATAGCTGCCCGTATTATGGTTGGAAAAACCTTGGCCTCCCAAGGGATCAGTAAAGAAATAATTCCACCTTATTATTCGGTGAAAGAAGTGGTACTTCCTTTCGCCAAATTTTTGGGCGTTGACCCGCTATTGGGGCCTGAAATGCGCTCAACCGGCGAGGTAATGGGCATTGGTGAATCGTTTGAAGAAGCTTATGCAAAAGCGAACTTAGGCGCTAGCGCACCCATACCAAAACAGGGTAAGGCCTTGTTGTCTGTGCGTAACAATGACAAACTGCGTGTTGTCGCGTTAGCTAAAGCTATGATAACCAAAGGTTTCAGCCTTGAAGCTACCAAAGGTACCGCACAAGAATTACAAAAAGCCGGTGTCGACTGTAAGGTAGTTAACAAGTTGTCTGAGGGTCGTCCAAACTTGATGGACTCGATCAAAAATGGTGAATATAGCTATATTATCAATACGACAGAAGGTCGGCAGGCAATTACCGATTCGGTCTATATCCGACGTGCAGCGTTGTTAAATAAAGTGACTTATACCACAACATTAAATGCTGCCTTTGCTACTATCAATGCCAATGAGGCAGATGATCGTGCCAGAGTGACATCGGTTCAGGAATTACATACAAGAGTAAGTTAACACTATGAGTCAATATCCAATGACAGCTCATGGCGCTGAATTATTGCGTAGTGAGCTGAATGAGTTGAAAACAGTCAAGCGTCCGCGAATTATCAAAGATATCGCAGAAGCACGTGAGCACGGCGATCTGAAAGAAAACGCCGAGTATCATGCTGCCAGAGAAGAGCAGGGGTTTTGTGAAGGACGCATTCAGGACATCGAAGGCAAGTTATCCAACGCCCAGATAATTGATGTCACTAAAATGCCTAACAATGGCAAAGTTATTTTTGGTGCCACTGTGACTATCCTGAATATCGAAACCGAGGCAGAAACGACCTACCGTATCGTGGGGGAAGATGAAGCCAACATTAAAAATAATCTGATTTCGATCAGTTCGCCCATTGCGCGCGGACTAATAGGTAAGGAACTGGATGACATTGTCAATATCCAGACGCCAGCCGGGATAGTCGAATATGAAGTGGTTGATGTGAAATATATATAACAAAAATATTTAGAAACAAAAAACGAGTCTCAGGACTCGTTTTTTTATGGATGAAAATATAAAGGTTGTTATCTTTTCGGGACGCTAATTTTTTTCTCGTCACTTTGCCGATAAATAATCAGGGTATGGCCAATCACTTGCAGTTTAACCGCGTCGGTCTCGCGTACGATAGCGTCCATGATCAGGGATTTTTCTTGCCGATCATCGGTTGGTACTTTGACTTTGATTAATTCGTGATGGGATAACGCGGAATCAATTTCAGCCAGTACCCCTTCAGTGAGACCATTGCCGCCAAGCTGGACAACGGGTTTTAGCGAGTGGGCTAGGCCCTTGAGGTACTGCTTTTGTTTGTTTGATAGATTCATTTACAAATTTAATTGGTTACTAGAGATTGAAAAACGCTATTCTAGCGCCATCTTAACAGTATTCCTAATCTGTATGTGATTTGATCACAAATAAAGAAGCAAACAGATGTCAGTCAATATTGGCTAAAAACAACGTTGGTGAATATTTAAAACGGCTAAGTGATTAGTTTAAAACAGTTGAACAGGTAAGCCGGATCGGCCCGGAACCCGCTCGCGGGAAGTTTATCTGGTGGCGACGGACTACAAATTATAGTAGTCTTACAGGCAATAAATTACGTTTTTATCATAAGATAAAACGAGTTAAATAGAGGTCACGACATTGAGTGATATGGCAAAAAATTTAATCCTTTGGTTGGTCATCGCATTGGTATTGATGTCCGTTTTTCAGAGTTTTACGCCCGGTGATTCGTCAAACCGGCAAATGGACTACACCCAGTTTGTACAAGAAGTACAGCAAGGGCAGGTGCGTGAAGTTCGCATCAACGAAAGGGAAATTAAAGGCTTCAAACGTTCAGGTGAAAGTTTTGTTACCTATATTCCTTATTTTGATGACCAGTTGGTTGATGATTTAATCAAACACGATGTCCGTTTGATTGGTGAGCCGCCAGAAGAGTCATCGTTCCTGGCTTCTATCTTTATATCCTGGTTCCCCATGTTGTTGTTGATTGGTGTGTGGATTTTCTTTATGCGCCAGATGCAAGGCGGTGGTGGTCGTGGCGCCATGTCTTTCGGTAAAAGCAAAGCGCGTTTATTGGGTGAAGACCAGATCAAAACTACTTTTGCCGATGTGGCAGGTTGTGACGAAGCCAAAGAAGACGTATCAGAGTTGGTTGATTTCCTGCGCGATCCGTCCAAGTTCCAGAAATTGGGCGGTAAAATTCCTAAAGGGATTTTAATGGTGGGACCACCAGGAACAGGTAAAACCTTATTGGCTAAAGCTATTGCCGGTGAAGCTAAAGTGCCGTTCTTTACTATTTCAGGTTCTGATTTTGTAGAAATGTTCGTTGGTGTCGGTGCATCTCGTGTGCGGGATATGTTTGAACAAGCAAAGAAATCAGCCCCTTGTATTATTTTTATCGATGAGATCGATGCAGTGGGTCGTCAGCGTGGTGCCGGTTTAGGCGGTGGACACGACGAACGCGAGCAGACATTGAACCAGATGCTGGTCGAAATGGACGGATTTGAAGGTAATGAAGGCATTATTGTTATCGCTGCCACTAACCGTCCTGATGTACTGGATCCTGCATTGTTACGCCCCGGTCGTTTTGACCGTCAAGTCACTGTTGGATTACCCGATATTCGTGGCCGTGAACAAATTCTCAAAGTGCATATGCGTAAAGTGCCGCTGGCCGACAATGTTGAGGCATCGGTTATTGCTCGTGGTACGCCTGGATTCTCCGGTGCGGATTTGGCCAATCTGGTCAATGAAGCCGCTTTGTTTGCTGCTCGTGGTGGCAAACGTACCGTATCGCAGGAAGAGTTCGATAAGGCTAAAGACAAAATCATGATGGGCTCCGAGCGCAAGTCGATGGTAATGTCAGAAGAGGAAAAAGCCATGACGGCCTACCATGAAGCCGGACATGCCATTGTTGGTCGTTTGGTACCTGAACATGATCCTGTCTATAAAGTATCGATTATTCCCCGTGGCCGTGCCTTAGGGGTGACCATGTATTTGCCGGAGCAGGACAGATACAGTCATTCCAAACAACATCTGGAAAGCATGATCTCCAGTTTGTTTGGTGGGCGGATTGCCGAAGCGCTGATTTATGGTGATGAAAAAGTCACTACCGGAGCATCAAATGATATTGAACGCGCTACCGATATTGCCCGCAAGATGGTGACCCAATGGGGGTTGTCCAGCAAAATGGGGCCCATGTTGTACGCGGAAGAAGATGGTGAAGTTTTCTTGGGCCGTAGCATGGCAAAAGCCAAGCATATGTCAGATGAAACAGCGCGAGCCATCGATGCTGAAATAAAGGCAGTGATCGATAACAATTATGATCGAGCCGAACGTTTGCTCAAAGAAAATATCGATATTCTGCACTCAATGAAAGAAGCATTGATGAAATATGAAACCATTGATGCCCTGCAAATTGACGACTTGATGGCACGCACCGATGTACGCGAGCCGGCGGACTGGAATAGCCGTGATGATAACAAGCCCACAGGTGGTGCTACACCAACCGATACCAAGCCTCAGGTACAAACGCCTAGTAATAAACCGGGCGACATTCCAGGTTAAATAATCTTCAGGCGCTCAAAACGGGCGCCTTTTGTTTATCCTTTCACATTACTGACCAGCTAGTTACCTGTACATGCAATTTGCCAATAAAACGATCGATTTGACGCAGCCCAGAGTGATGGGCATTTTGAATGTGACGCCGGATTCTTTTTCGGACGGTGGCCGTTTTACCAATATGGATGCCGCGTTAAATCACACCAAACAGATGCTTGACGAAGGCGCTGATTTTATTGATATCGGTGGTGAGTCTACCCGGCCAGGCGCTGCTGACGTAACCCTTGAGCAGGAACTGGACCGGGTGATACCTGTGGTAGAGACTATTTGCCGGGAATTTGATTGCGTGGTGTCGGTTGATACCAGTAAAGCCCAGGTGATGACTGAAGCCGTAAAAGCGGGAGCTGGGTTGATCAATGATATCCGCGCGCTAAGGGAACCAGGGGCGCTTCAGGCAGCTAAACAGGCTGACGTAGCGATTTGCCTAATGCATATGCAAGGCAAGCCGCGTACTATGCAGCATAATCCGGAATATGGCGATGTCGTTGCCGATGTGCTGTCGTTCTTGCAAGAGCGGGTCCTGGAATGTGAAAAGGTTGGCATCAGTCGAGATAAAATAATATTGGATCCGGGATTCGGATTTGGTAAAAATCAGCAACAGAATTATCAATTGTTAGCTTGTTTACAACAGTTTGACCAAATGCGATTACCTTTGCTGGTAGGCATGTCACGCAAGTCCATGCTTGGCAACGTGATTAACCGCGATACCAAACAGCGGTTGGCGGCCAGTATTGCGGCTGCTACCGTCGCCTTGATGCAAGGGGCGCAGATAATCAGGGTACATGATGTGGCTGAAACAGTTGACGCAATAAAAATTATACAAGCAGTAAAAGCTATTTAAGGGAAAAATATGGCAAGAAAATACTTCGGTACTGACGGGATCCGCGGCAAAGTTGGCGAGAGCGCGATAAATCCTCATTTCGTTACCAAATTGGGTTGGGCTGCCGGTAAGGTACTGGCAGGGAGAGGAACCAATAAAGTACTTATTGGTAAAGACACCCGTATTTCCGGTTATATGCTTGAATCGGCGATGGAAGCCGGATTGTCCGCCGCCGGCATTAACATCGGATTATTGGGTCCAATGCCGACGCCGGCAATTGCTTATCTGACCAAAACCTTTCGTTCCGAGGCCGGGATTGTTATCAGTGCCTCGCATAACCCCTATTACGACAACGGTATCAAGTTTTTCTCTGCCGATGGCATGAAGCTGGACGACGATATTGAAATTGCGATCGAAGCCATGATGGAGCAGGAAATGGTTTGCGTGGCTTCCGACAAACTAGGTAAAGCGAGTCGAATTGATGATGCCGCCGGGCGTTACATCGAATTTTGTAAGGGACATTTTCCCAGCGAACTTTCCCTCACCGGTCTGAAGATAGTGGTGGATTGCGCGCATGGTGCTACCTATCACATCGCACCAAATGTATTGCGTGAACTGGGTGCCGAGGTTGTTGAAATTGGCACTAAGCCGGATGGGTTAAATATCAACGATGAAGTGGGCGCAACATCCATGGATGCCATCACCAAACTGGTGTTGAGCGAGAAAGCGGATCTGGGTTTTGCACTTGATGGTGACGGCGATCGCATTATGCTGGTCGATCATAAAGGCAATATCCTCGATGGTGACCAGATTGTTTATATTATTGCCCGTGATGCATTAAAGTCAGGTCGATTGAATGGTGGCGTAGTGGGTACTGTAATGAGTAACCTCGGTCTCGAAATGGGGTTGAGCAAGCTGGGCATTCAGTTTGAGCGCAGCAAAGTCGGTGACCGTTATGTGATGGAATTACTGCAAGCCAAAGGCTGGACTATCGGAGGAGAAAGCTCAGGTCATGTTATCAACCTGAACGCAACGTCAACCGGTGATGGTATCGTCGCTGGTCTGCAGGTGTTAACCGCCATGTTACATGCGGAGATGTCACTGTATGAGTTGAGCCAAGGAATGGAAAAATATCCGCAAACACTGATTAACGTGCGTTTTAGTGAAGGCAGTTCACCACAATCTGATCCTGTAGTGATCCAGGCGGTAAAAACCGCTGAGACAGAAATGGGGGAGACCGGCCGGGTATTATTGCGTAAAAGCGGTACTGAACCGCTTATTAGAGTGATGGTGGAATCCCGTGATGCTGCTACTTCGGATAAATGGGCGCAACATATTGCTGATGAAGTGAAAAAAGCCTCGGCATGAAGCTAAAAAGCCCATTGTTCTACTTGTAACTTTACCTCGGGTTAGATAATATCTCGCCCGCTTTTTAGTGGAGTCAAAATGGAACCACAAAACAGACAATTAATCGTCGCGGGTAACTGGAAAATGAACGGTGACCTGGCGTTGATAGAAAAAATGTCGCAAGCACTGGATAATGCAGCGTTCACCAATGTAAAAGTTATTGTGTGCCCACCTGCGGTTTATCTACCTTTATTAAAGGCCGAAACCTTTAGTAAAGGTGCACAAAACGTTAGTGATAAATCTGGCGGTGCGTTTACCGGTGAAATCTCTACTTCAATGCTTAAAGAAGTAAAGGTTGATTATGTCATTGTCGGTCACTCCGAACGACGTGAAAGTTACGCTGAAGATAACCTGTTAGTAGCGGAAAAAGTAGCCACTATACTTGATGCCGGGTTAACACCGATTTTTTGTGTGGGTGAACCCGAGCAAATCCGGGATGCCGGGCAATTGTTCGAGTTTTTAGCCGAGCAACTGAATGCCGTGCTGGATAGAGTTGGTGTGGATAATTTTGCCAATCTGGTCTTGGCTTATGAGCCTATTTGGGCCATAGGCACAGGTAAAACCGCGACACCAGAACAGGCACAGGAAGTACATCAGTTTATTCGCCAGCATATTGCAGGTAGAAATGACAGCGTCGCTCAAGGATTAACTATTTTGTATGGCGGCAGTGTGAACGGCGCGAATGCGTCCAGTATATTTGCACAACCAGATGTAGACGGGGGCCTTGTTGGAGGCGCCAGTCTGAAACCGGAAGAATTTATTAAGATTTGCCAAGCGGCAAACGAGTTGAGGTAAAGCATGCTTTACGAAGTATTGATTGTAGTTTATTTGATAGTGGCCCTGTTGTTGATTGGTATGGTACTGGTGCAACAAGGTAAAGGCGCTGACATGGGCGCGTCCTTTGGCGCGGGCGGCTCCAATACCGTTTTCGGTGCCAGCGGTTCCGGCAATTTTATGAGCCGCACCACGGCAATCCTGGCAACGCTATTTTTTGTGATTAGCTTGATTCTCGGTAATTTGTCCAGCTCGCAAGAAAAACAGGTAGACGAATGGCAAAATCTTGAAAGTAGTGCGGTTCAACAAATTCCTGCTGAAGAACAGCCTGCAGACACTGATGTGCCAGCCAGTGATGTTCCCGCTGCCGATCCTAAGCCGGAAAATAATATTCCCGAATAATTATCGGTAAAAAAATTTGCGGATGTGGTGGAATTGGTAGACACGCCATCTTGAGGGGGTGGTGAGCATCGCTCGTGGGGGTTCAAGTCCCCCCATCCGCACCAAATATAAATAAAGGGCTGTAGCGTTTTTCGTTACGGCCTTTTTTGTTTTTTAATGTAGCCGCCGGGTTAGTTTGAGAACAATCGCGGGTTAGTTTGAGAACAATTAACTATGCCACGTCGCTTTGCAATGTAGTGGGTGTGAAGCTTGGCATCGGTACTTTATCTTTGAATGTTTTAACTCTTGTTACGTGCAGAGTGGGGTAGAGTGTGGGGTTGTTGAGAACGTAATCAAGTCTGGGGTGCTGCTCAACATCCTGTGATAGCCACAGCTTTAAAAACTCTTCATCGTTTGGTAAGAAGCATGGAAAAGCTTTGTCATGGTATGGCTCCATTTTTGGATGGGAGTCCCTTGTAATAATTGCCAGGCTATAGCAACCATTTTCAAACGTTCTGTACAAGGCGCCGAGGGCAAATACTTCTTCGCTGTCAAAGTAGTATTGGTGCTTAGTTTTACCCACCCGTTTAGATTCACCCAAACCCGTTGCAAAGACGATAGCGCGCCTATGCTTAACTGCCCCTTTCCAATATGAACTGTCTAGGTTTCGAGCATTGAACGTTGTTCGTTCACCTGGTTCGATTGTGTTGCCATTTTCAGTACAGTCATACCACCAGGTGGCAGTTATGGGTTTAATGGTTCCGTCTTCTTCAATGCATGCGTCAATCTTGCGATTTGCATTCCCTCCAAACGCGGGATAATAGCGTTTAAAACCCGGTTCTAAGATGTCTCTAAAGTCAGGGGTTTGCATTACCTTGCCTGGTCGTTCTCCGTTTATCTCAACGTAACCGCACATACTTGTTCACTCTTTTTTGTACCAATACTAATGTACTAATATAGTGTGATCATTGTTGCTATAAAAGCTGAAAAACTGTGTCTGAGTTTGATCGCTGTTGCCCATTTTGTAAAAGCCAATTAATGCCGGGTATCATTTGGACTACTCGTGGCCCTGCCCATTGGACGTGCTGGGTAGAGCGCGTAAAACAATTGCCCATAGCTCCTAAAAAACTGACGTTTGATCCGAATGTAATTTATGAAAATTACTATGATGCAATGACCGGCGTATTGCTGACTCCACAGCAAGCGATTAATCGCTTCAATAAACGACAATATTTTACATATGAACTAGATTTATCGCCTAAACCACCACAATTTTGACATTGCAGTATTAGTCATCTATACGTTTATACGATCCAGTGGGATCGTGGCAACGGAATTGCCAGTATAAAATCCAGCCCCTCGAAAGAGGGGCACTCTTATGCCACGTCAGATAATGTAATATCCGCATCCACCAATCGATATTCGCCCGCGCCAGTATAAGACTCATTGGTAACTGGCCCGGCCGCTATTTGCGTAGCGCCAATATACAGTGCGCCGTGGGTTATGGCAGTACCGGCAGGTACACCAAATACAGCGAGGTTTTCAGCATCGGTGGGTAATACTCCTTCGGCCGGGGCTTCATAAGTGACCGCCTGCCGTACATATGTCCCGCCTGTTACTTCATCGTTATCATAGTCAGCAGATGTAAACAGCGCTGCAACGATTGTTGCCGGGTTAAAGGCTCCGGATAATAATAGGTTTTTGCCTGCTATTGTTAGGTTCATGGTTGTGTGCTCCCAATTGTTGTTGTGACAAAATTGTCGGTTGATTGCAGGATGGTTTTACTGCTCGTTGGTGTCGTCCAGACTCGCATTTCGTAGAGTACGCGGCCTGAATGATTTGTGGCGGTGCTTGGCGCGGTGACGTGAAATGCACCATCCACAACACTGATGCCGTTTCCGAGTTGCGCGCTAAACAACTCCACACCAGTAATGGTGCCTATGCGAAATACTGCGTCGATATAGTCGCCCGCATCGATGGTATTGCCGGATTTATCGACAACTGGAATGACAAACTCGATAGCGTCGTTTTGAAAGCTCATGCGACCCCCTTTAGTATGACTGGGCCAGGATGAACGGCCTGCAATTGAATAATGTTTTTATGAATAGGTGTTGCGCCGTTTATGCCCACCCAGGACACCGCTATTGAATTAACAACTGGCCAATAGCCTTCAGCGGTTTTGACACCTGTAAAATTGACATTGGCTGTTGCCGCCGGTGTTATTGTGCCCAGTGCAATTTTTTGGCCGGAGAATTCGTTACTGGTTTGAGCGGTTATGGGCAATGCCCCTGCGGCGGCCTTACTGCCCGCGAAGTTTACCGATGCCGCTACCGACACATTAAAGCTACCTAAGCGGATATCGAGCGATGAACCCAGCCAATTAACCGTTGCCGCGGCATCAATTGGCATTGATCCAAATGCAGTTTTAACGCCGTTTAAACCGGTGTTAACCGTTGCATTAATGGGCCAGGCTGCCTGGGATATTTTAGTACCGTCTAAACTGACCGAGGCGCTCAGATTGACTGAATAGGTACCTACTGCGACTTTTTGCCCTGTAAAGCTGGCAGTGCTTTGTGCAGCAACGTCCAGATTTCCATTAGCTATTTTGTTGCCGCTAAAAATGGCAGAGATGGCCGCGTTGATATCAAAGATGCCGTCACGGGTATCTACTGAATTGGCTTCAAATATCGTGTCGTAAGGGGATATTGACAATTGAACCGCTTCCTCGGCGGATACCGCACCTTCAAAAATCATTATGTAAGCCAGTTTGTCGGTTGAATCACCAATCAGTGGATTATTACCAATATTTAATCCTGGAGTTTCTGATCTGGTGCGTATATCTCCGTTTGAACAAACGATAGTATTGCCAGCACCATCATTGGCAATAACTACGCTTGCAAACTCGGTTGCAGCATCACTAAACCAGGGACGTGTATTTACTAAGTTGCCATAGTATTTCCCATCATAGGGATTAACCCCTTGTTGAAACGTAGATTGATCAGCCGACTCCAAAATGTACGATTTCACAAATTGGCTACCGCCATCATTCGGGGTTTTAAACACTCCAAAAACAATGGTAATACCGGTGGCGGACAGGTCACCTATATCAACGGGCAGTGTTAACCCGCCATCCAACACGGGAATGCCGTTATGGGTTGTCAGTGATCCATTTATCGTTAAATCACTTTCGGACACAAAGTCATAAACAGTGGTACCGGCACTACTAAGAATAGGGATGATTGCTAACGGAGTAACAGACAATGATTTCAGTAGGCTAGATGGTGTTATGTCAGATTTGCTCTTAACTGGTGGATGGGGGGTATCCGCTGCGACCCGTGCAAACCATACATTACCTAACTCTCCGTCGTTTACACCACATAAGGCACCACTACCAACGTAATGCCAGCGTCCTTGTACACCGTTTGTATTGTCGCCAGTGACGGTTTGATTGAGGGTTAGTTTACGAAGAGCGAAACTGGCAGGGAACAAATTATCAGGGACACTTAACTCCCAAATATCCGATTCACCTTCCCACATGACTATAACTTTGCGGTCGTAGTCGTATGTAGCACCAAAGCCAACGCTAGCTGGCCATCCGGCCACACTGGTATCTATTTCAATAGTCTGAAAGGAGCCTACATTCGCCGTTAAATCGTAAAAGTATAAATGATCCAAGTTATGTAAAAGTGCGACTAATATGTGCAGGTGCGGGATATAAAGTAGTTGGCTAATATTGCCAAGTTGGCTGTTATTAGTCGCATAAACTGTCGTTGTGTCGGTGAGTCTGGTCACACCAAAAGATTGCTCAATAATATTGTAATTATTATTGTCGAACAGCCAAACTTTATTGCCATATGCAACAGAACGTCTTCCATTTACATTGTCTAATCCTCGGGCAACGAAGTCCCGGTTATCAAACAACTCCGCACCAATATCGGTTGGATCAACGCCGGTTCCTGTTTCACCGCCGGTTTTTGTCGAATCAAACTTATTGTGATCAACTAGCCAGGGACCAGTTGTAATTAATGCACCACTTGGCTGAAATGCGTCATCTATATATTCGTATCGATACCCCTGATCAAAACTCGGACCGTACCAATCAGACCCTGTACCAACGTAAATCCTATCCAAGTCAGGTAAATAGTGGACATTGCAATAGGTATGTGTAGCCTTAAATGGCAGGTTTTCCGGTGTGGTATTAACGGTATAAACAGGATGCAAAATACTATTTACAGCATCGTCCGTCATCTCGGTTGGCAAATAACCCAAATGCCAATCTAAGTCACTAAAGGCAAAATAGGGCATTTCATTGCCGGCATAACCAAAGTGTCCACCTCCTGTATGTGGCATTATTTCCAGGCTGGGAATAAATGTGTTTGTTGACCAGTTTTCTAGAATACCTTTAGGGTTTGTATAGGTAGGCCCTTTAACTAATGTACGCTTGGCTTCCGGAGTCCACGCTGACGAAATTGGATTGACATTTATCTTAACAACGTCAAGCGGCGACAGTCCGCTGACCAAGCCTGCAATTGTCGCCATTATAACTTCCTCTTAATTTTGATTTTGCGTTGAGTGGTGATGAACTTCCCAGCTTTAACGCGTTGGTTAAAGCGCAAGGGGAATCCCATTCTTAACATCGTCCGCTGGATAGCTTCGTGTACTTGCTTTGTTCTATGCCGTTTGCTTTTGTCGATAAGTAGCAGTTTTACCCACCCTTCTCCTGCCCCGGCAGCGTTGATTGTGGTGACCGCGTTGAACTCTTCCTCATCATCAATAAAAATACGTAAGGGCACTGTTTGTAGCTCGGCGCGCACTTTTATGTGTAAATCGGGGTAATCGAAGTCAATAAAATTTACATCGCTCATAGTGAATCCAACTCACTAATATAGGGTGCTGCTGCTGCGCAAAAATCGGTTTCGGCCGCATCAATGGCGGCTTTACCGGCATGCCTTATGTTGTGGGTGGTTTCTAAAAATGCTTCAAACGCGCTTACCTGGATCTCTATTTGTTGCGCGGCATTTTCGGCAGTCTGGCTAGTATTGGTGGCGTAGTTTTGCAGCATTGCAGGCACGTTGCCTGCAATGCTGCCAGCGGTGCGCCAGTCTTTTATGCGGCAGGCTAATAGGGCGTATTCTTGGTCGATTAACGTACCCTGGCTAACTACTCTAAACCGCGCGCGGCCTGCGGCCTGGTCGATGGCATTTTTAGCGTCGGCCGCCGTCCACATGGCATCTACTGGGGGCAGTGTGGCCAGTGTGGCTAAACCGGCACTTTTAATATCCATTAATGCGTTGTCTAACAATACATCCGGCGCAGGTGGCCTGATGTTAGGGCGCAGGGCTGCGGCTTCTTGCTCAGTTAGCTCTTCCGGCTCGCCATCAACAAATTTAAATAGGTCTTTGGGGTAGGCTCCGGCCACAAACGTTTCGCCCTCTGTTAATTCGGCAGTTAGTTGTGCTTCAGCGGTGACGAGGGCATCATCGATTGTTTTGTCGTGCAATTTAACAATACGTTGTTGTACGTTGTTTTTGATTACCGTGAATGCTGGCATTACAGTTGCTCCACAGCTGTTAAATAACCTGATGCACTACCAGAATCCACATAATTTGATGCATAAACCTGCAATTGGTAACTTGCTGCACTTATCGTTGATACGTTGTGGTATGACAGGCTAACACTTGGAAATTTACTGATATCCGTGTCTTCATAACCCCCATTTACTGATCCATTTTTTAACCATCTGACCTTCAATGTAACTAGTGTCACATTACTGGCATTGGCCTGCACTTCCATATCAAAATCCCAGGTGCCCGCTGGCACAGATAGATTGACCAACGTTTGCCAACTTCCCCCAGGTAAACTGTTTGAAGAACCACTATCGGAATAAGTACGGGCTGTTGCAATTGGGCCAGGTGGCCCTGGTGGGCCTATTCCGCCATCTTGACCATCTTGACCATCTTGTCCGTCGACGCCATCTTCACCTACATATTTTGACCAAGTGTAATCACCCGCAGAGCTGCTTTCCGTTGCTGTGGTTTTATTGGTAGCAATGCCAATATATTTTTTGCCTGTAGGGTTATTGCTTAATCCGCTACCACTGCCGTTGTCGGCATATTTTATCCAGGTGTAGCGTGGCGTGCCGTCGGCACCCGGCGGGCCTTGTATACCGTCTTGGCCGTCACTGCCATCTTCACCCAAAATCTTGGACCACGCATAATCACCGGGCGTGCTGCTTTCTGCCGATGTCGTTTTGTTGTAGGCAAAACCAATATACGCCTTACCTGTTGGATTGTTGCTAATGCCGCCGCCACTGGCATTATCCGCGTACTTGATCCAGGTATAGCGAGGTGTGCCGTCGGCCCCTGGAGTACCGGGTACGCCCTGGGGGCCATCGTCACCCACATATTTTGACCAGGTATAGTCGCTGGGATTGGTACTCTCGGTAGCTGTGGTTTTGTTAGTGGCAATGCCGATATAAGTTTTACCGGTTGGGCTATTGCTAAGGCCGCTCCCGGCTGCGTTGTCGGCATATTTTATCCAGGTGTAACGCGGTGTTCCGTCTGCACCGGGTGGGCCTTGTATGCCGTCTTGGCCGTCCTGTCCATCATCACCGAGTATTTTTGACCAGGTGTAATCAGCGGGATTGGTACTTTCGGTGGCGGTGGTTTTGTTGTAGGCAAAGCCAATATACGCCTTACCCGCTGGATCGTTACTTATGCCACCGCCAGCGGCAGTGTTGGCATAACGTATCCAGGTAAACGTTGTTGTACCGTCTGCACCGGGTGTGCCGGGCACTCCAGCGGCGCCATCTGCCCCGGTACGCAATTTAACAATGGTAAAGCGCTGGGTAATGTCGCTGTAACCTTCACGGGTGGCGGTTAAATCTACGTAGCCCTGGTCTACACTCATTGCATTAACAGTATATGTGCGGCCGGTTAAACTACCGGTTACGCCGCTGCTGGCGCTGGCCGAAATGCTCCACGCCATGCTGTCATCCACCAAACCCACATAAATAGATATTGTGGTTGCCGCTCCGCTATAGTCGCCGCCCGTGCCATCTGCCGCAACAGATACAGCATGTACAGTGTTGCTCAACCACCCGCTAATGGCCGGTTCGCCGCCGCCAGCAGCTTGGGGTAGCCAGGTGTATATTGCCGGATCTGCAATGCTGGCAGTGGCAACAGTGCGGCCGGTTGCAACGCCGTAATACGCCTTACCTGTTGGATCTAAACTAATACCGGTGCCGGTATCGTCGTCGGCATAGGCTAGCCATGTATAAAGTGTTTGTTCAACGCCGTCTATTTCGATCTCTATCCAATCGCCTTCGCCGGTCGGCGTTACTAACCGGTATTCGATACTGTAAGTGACATCTTCAACAATATTATTCAGTACCAGGGCGCGGTTTTGACCGGCGGGTATCACGGTGGCATCGACACTGGTATGCCAGCGCCATTCGTAAGTGGTGTTGGTGGCCAATGGGGTGGGCGGCTCTACGCTAATCATGCCAGGCTTGGCGGTAACATTGGGTAGGCCGGTTGGCGTAACAATAACGCCAATGGCCAGACTGTATTCGGTTAAATCATCTGGCGTGCGACCAAAACGGTTACGCGGCGCTACGGTAATTAAATAGGATCCAATTGGCAGACCGTTAATGTCAGCTTGCTGGCCAACGGGGTGCAGCTCTTGTACAACAACACCGCCAGGATCGGTTTTAATGGTGACGGTGTGGCCAACGACCGATGCAGGCACAGGGTGTTGCCAGGATAATATGCCTTGGCGATAACTGTCTGCCGGAGTTTCGGTGTAAACAACGTCGGTGACTTCGTTGACATTAGTCGTGTCAGGCAATGTTGTGTTGGGGGTTAAATTGCCCTGACTTGGGGTAAAGTCATCGGGGTAGATGGCTTCGCCATCCTCGGCCAGTGTTACTAAAGTTTCCCTGCGGCTAGTGTCGTGTTTGGCTTCCTCAACAACAAATTCTTTGCTAATGCCGCTTTCCGGATCAACAAAAATTAGGTTGCTGCCCGCGACTACATCTAACCGCAACCCCGGCAATGGTTGATTAGCTACAAATCCTGCCCTGTTGCGTTCCAGTGCCAATTTACCCAAACGCTGTGCCTGGGTTTCACTGGTCACCATTAACAGCTTTAAGTCATGTTCCAGGTGTGCACCATCAGCTGTTTTGTATACAGCATTTGCAACAACCGGAGCATCAGTTTGCTGCCACTTTTTATCGGGTGCGACGTACTGACAACGTACGGTATTGCATCTTTCTTTTTCGGGGCGGTGGGGGCGGTAGTTAGGCAGTGTAGTACCCGATTGCGCTTTTATGGTTAAGGTTGCGGGGCCACTATACATGGCGGGTTTAATATAAATTTTACCGCCTATACGGTATGGCTTAGCACCAAAACTGTCCATGATGTTCTTTAGCCCATCAACGGGCCGTAGTGCGTTGGTTAAAACGCCATTACAGCTAAAGCGGGGTTCGGTTTGGGGGGTGCCATCGCGATCATAATATGCGGTTTCTTCGTCACAATAACTGGCGGCTTGGGCGACAAAGTCCCAATCAAAGCGGCGGTTAGGCTGGGGTTTATAGCCATGAAACCGGCAATAATCAATTGCACATAATTCGGGGTTGTTACTCCATTCCCAAGTTGCTGGTGTATCGATTCGGTGAGCGCCACTGCCTCCGGCTGTGTCATCTTTGCGCGGATCGTAAACCCGTTTGCCCTTTACCAAAAATTTAGTTTCATTTAGCCCTTGTGGGAATCTGTTTGGATCCCGTTTTATTTTTAATACTGCGTAGGTTTGGTCGTACCCAATGTGATTGTTTGTCCATCCTTGTACATATTGAAGGGCAGTGGGATCAGCGGTAATTTGTTCTCCTGTATAAAAAGTACTGGTTACAACTGAGCTTAAACTGGCTGCACTTTTGCCCTCTATTTCGTAAATCTCGACGGATTCACAGGGATGGCCAGCAATATGCAAAACCATAACATCATATTTTTGGCCAGATATAACAGGGTCGGCATACCCTACCAATTGCGCACCTACTACTGCCAAACCATAAATTATTTTACGGGGTTGATTTGCAGCAGTAGTTAATGCCTGAGAATTGGTGGTATCGACCCCAGTATCACCCAAGTCTGGCTTCATTGCTTCGGTTAGCGCAACGGTACCAACTGCGGCAGCTACACCGATGGCAATTGCGGTACCAACGGCGTAACCGGCGGCTGTTGCTCCTGCATAAGCAGCTACTCCAACAATTACTGGAGGCATTATTTAACCTCCCAACAAAGTTTGACCAGGGTAAGAGGGCAGGTTGATAAACCTTCATGCGTAGCTACCCAAACTTGCCCACCCATCACAATACCGGCGGTGTCACCTAATGATGTTTCTACCAAGACCACATCACCACGACAAACCTGTAAACGTGGTTTAGGTGTGCCAAATAGATGGTTTAACGTGGCTTTAATGGTGCCTTTACCGTACTTTTTTAAGGCACGAGCCGCGCCTAATTCGGTGCGGTAGCGGCCTACAATTTGCGGGATGGGGTGGGTGCCTGTTATGGCTTCAACTGCGGCGGCGGTAAACAGGCAACAGTCAAATGTTCCCCAAGCAAATGGCGTGGTTAAATTGCTACGAATGTAGTGGTTTAAATTGGATTGCCAGTTGGGTAACCTCATGTTAAATCCTTCCACTTGTCTTTACCGCGGAAACTGCCACCGTTACCGTTGTTTTTAACCGGCAAGCTATGTAGCGGGCTGCCTGCAATAATTTCGCATTGGTCAAAAAACTGATCGCCTGGATGTAAAAACTGTTGTGCGGCATCGGTAGTACGCGCTGCTTCAGGGGCAGTAGCCCAACGCTCAAACCAATCGCCCAACGGGATATTGATAATGGCTGGAATTTGTTTGGCGGCATCGCCACGTTTTACTTTTACATCCACCATTTCGCCATCAAAAAAGTAATCGTGGCCTTCCAGAATGCGGCGGTGTTCATCCAGTGCCACCAGGTGCATAAAGCAGTCTCGGCCGTTTGGATCTTCATTCAACACCACATTAATTAATGTAGGGTCCATTACTTTTAAGCTCAGGTTTAAGCGGTTGGCTCCGTCACTTGAGTTTTCGGTTACTTCGCCAATGCCGCCAAATTCGCCGACTCCTAAATAACTATTGCCGTTATATATGCGTTCACCCACTCCCGAGTGACAGCGCACCCAACCTGATGGCCAGTCCATTTCTAAAAAGGCTAGTAATCTTGATGGGCTGGCGGTAGCAGCGGCCAACATGGTAGGGCTAAGTAAACGACTAATCATGCAGAGACTCGATAAAATCTAGTTTAACGTTACGATACAAACGGCGATTGCCGGATAATTGCTGGATTTGCTTTGGATCTGTCCAGCGGCTGGTTGTTAGTAGTAGCGATGGTTCTGTAATAATAATTTGGCCATCGCTGGTTAAATCGGCTATTTCATTGGCCACGTACAAACGGGCGCGGCCTGTGGCATCACTGATTACGTCATCGGTAAGTTCGTGCAGTTTTGTGCCTAACATAAAACGGTCAGTTGCGTAGGCAACCAATGTGTTGGGCGTAAATCCTCGTACATCTACGTAAAGCCCATATTGACCCGTGCCATCCACAACAGGACTGCCTGACCAATTGCCCTGATGTTGATAAACAGGGTCGCGTAATTTTGTTTTGTTAACCGGGCCACGCAACTTATTTAGGTGGCCGCGAAGTGCTAAACCCTCTTGCATCGTCAGTACATTAAACAAGTAACTTACAACCCAACGCTCTCCGGCGTTTTCGGTTATGTATTCGTGGCCGGACACCTCACTGGTGCCCATACTGGTATTAAACACAATTACATATGAGCAACGGCTAATGGGTAAGTCGGGGAAAGTGAATACAGCCATTATGCAGCCCTCCCGGATAGCATTTGGCTACGAGGGCCATTGCCTGCAAAGTCTTGCTGTAATCTGGCATCGTATTCTTCTAATGCGGCACGAACGCGTGCTTCGATTACTGCTTCCATGCCTGGTTGCGCACCTTTGGCATCAATATTTATATTGGGATTAAATTGGTAACTATTGCCGCCGTTATTATTAGTCGTTGCCGCTACTACTTGCTCAAAGTTTTCGCGTTGTTTAGGATTTAGTACCATTTCATCACGGCGCAATAAGTAGGTACCCTCGTGTGACGCTGGCACTATTGGTAAACCATCGTGTGCAATACCTAATATTGACAACCCTTCAGCCAGACCAATAGTACTGGTTATTCCTGCCATTGCAGGGATGGAGTTACCCCCAAAACTGGCGAGGGATGCCATTGCTGCGGCCGGAGCATATGCTGTAGCTATGGCCGTTCCAGTTGCTGCCGCAGTAGCAATATTTGTAGCGGCACCTGTAGTTGCAATTGTTTTTTCTATAGCCCACAGAGCGAGTTTTTTTACGCCAATTTCAACTAATCCAGAAATTACAGATTTAATTGCCCCTTTGGCTATACCTTGCATGGCCTCACCAAAGTCTTGTCCCTCGGTAACCGCCGTACTTACCGCTTCACCAATACCTGCGGTAAAGCGATCAAATGTATTGCCCCACATAACATCAAAATTTTCAGATGTTTGGCGCATGTGTTGCTGCATTCTTTCCCAAAAACCGAGATTATTAGCCTCGGATTCTGCCTGATACTCGGCCACAAGTAAGCGCTCGGCATCTTGGTGAGTACGTTTTATTTCGAATAAGCGATCTGATTTTTCTTGTTCTATCTGCGCTATTTGATCGGCGTTACCTTTAGCTTTTTCAATTTCTGAATTGTAAAACTGTTCAATCGACTGTTTTATCTGGTGATATTGGTTGGTATACGCATCTTGTTTACGGTACAAGCTGGTTAACAAGTCAGCCTCTTGCTGGCTTAATTGACCGCGCTGAACTGCTGAACGCAATTGCAGTTCCCGATCAAATGCTTCGGTTTCATCTCTAAAGGACGCTATTGCTGCATCCAAGCGTTGGGTATCACCTGCTTTGAAAGCCTGATTAACTTCATTGATTTGAGTGTTTATTTCATCAACATCTAACGTGGCATGAAATAGAGAACTTTTTTTATCGCTTAAATTGTTGAGTTTGGTCTCCACTTCGTCAATTGCAGCCTTCAACTTGCCTAATTCCTGTGCATCATTAGCAATTTGACTGATGCCGGAGAATTGATTAGTCGCAGGGGCTGCATTGTTGCGACGATCTTGCTGGCGTTTTTCCTCTTCTGCATATTGTCTTTGCAGTTCAATTAATTGGTTTCTAGCTTCTACCTCTTGCTGGGTGAGCTTTTGAATTTCAATCTGCCGACCCACATTGTTAAGCTTGATGTACTTATCTATTAATTTTTGCAGTTCGTCTTTGTGCTCCCTGGTTTTTTCGGTGGCGGTTTCCTCTTCTCCGGAGAAGTAAATCAGCATTGATGCAGCCGCAAAAACGACACCAGCGGGGCCACCTAAAATCCCCATTGCTGCGGTTACTCCTCTGGCACTCACTGCCAAAGCGTTATTGGCAACACTGGCGACAGTAGCTGCACGGGCTTGTACACCACATGCTGCGCTTAGTCCAGTTACCGCTGGTGTAGTTGATAAGGTAGTTTTTAATAATGTGCCTTTAGCGATAGCAGCTGAAGCAAGCGCTGAAACATATCGACCACCAAATATAGCGGCTGCAACAAACACAGCATCAGCTATAACATCAATATTTTCAGACAGGCCAACAATCGCCTCACCTGCCACCTTGCTTGCGTTGGCGGCTCGGTTTTCTTCATCTATATACGCCATTAAATTATTTCTGGCGATGGTAAAACTTTGCTCTATGGTTGCTTCTACTCTGGCGTAACGGCGGTCTACTTCACTGGCGTAGTTTTGCAGCGACGTAATGAGAAGTTCTGATGATATTTTTCCTTCGGCAGCAAAGTCGCGTAATTCTCCTTTTGTTAGTCCAGTTTGCTTCATTACTGCTTTTAGTATTTCAGGAGCTTGCTCTGCAACAGAGTTAAATTCATCGCCTCGTAACGCACCTGCCGCCAAACCTTGAGAAAGCTGGATGATTGCAGCATTGGCAGCCTGAGAACTGGCACCGCTTAAAGCAAATGATTTATTAACGGTATCGACTATGCCTATTAGTGCTGTTTCATTTTCAAGTAACGTTCCCGCATTGCGACTTAATGTGGCGTATAGCTCTGTAGTACTGGACATAGACGTTCTTGTAGCGTTTGAAACATCTAGCAACTGTTCGCGGATTTTGGATAGATCACCTTCACTGCTAGCAACATCACGAATTTTATTGTTTACCAGCGTCATTTCGTCTGCATAACTAACCAGTTGATTAGCTGCAAACGCGCCTGCCAATATCCCCGCCATACCCGTCACGGTATTCTTTATTTGTGAAATGGCCTTATCAGCATCATTGGCTTTATTAGCAACAACACCAAGCTCGTTTCCGGCTTGTTTTGCTGTTTTCGTCAGGCTTTTATCCTGCCCGTTGAAAATAACAGATAAACGCATAGCCATTATTTTTTCACCTTTTTATTCAACTCGTGGGCTGCTACCTGACCTAACACCCGTACTTGACCAAATTGTTGATGCGAAAATTGACGCTCATGCATTTGCACCTCTGCCTGTATCGCTAGTAAATCCAAGCCTAGACACACTTTGTTATGCCAACGCAGCAGATCGTCTACCTCTAAAAACCAGATTAGTGCGTCCCAGTTTTCTTCCAATACTTCAAAATTGTCATCCGGGATATAACGGGCCATTTCCTGATCAATACGTTGCTGGGGTGCGCCCATTTCACGCATTTGGGCAATCAGCTCGTCTATTTCTTGCTGGGGAATTTCCGGCCCATTTGCCCAATAACGAGCCGCCCCTTCTAGTTTTTTGCTGCAATCCCGAGCACCATGTTTTGGTATGCATCAAAACTAGCTTGTACAAAATTGGCGTCATCAAGGCAGTCAGCGAAAAGCGCTTTATCAAATGGGATTGGGCTATCACATTCATCTAACATACCTTCCCAATCTGATGTCACCCCCTGAATAAACTGGGCTTTGGTTTGACGAGCGCAGCGGGCAGACATTTCCTTTTGCCCAAGTTGTTCAAAGATTAAAAAAATCTCAAATTCTTCGGTTTTGCCACCATCTCGGGCTTCAAAAACACTTACTGGCCATCGAACTTGTTTTAGACGTTTGCTGCGTTTATAAGCCATTTCGCTCTCTCAACTTAATCTCTATTTATGGGAGCCATCCATGGCGGGTGTTAGCCGTTTTGCATCCTTCGGCCTTCTTTATTGCCCTTATGCGGGCCGCGTTTATTGGGTGGTAATAATCGTTTCGTGGCCACCAATTACCTTGAATGGGATATCCCAGGCCTGTTTGCCTTTGTATTCGGCAGGGACTGGATTCATTAGCTGGATGCCACTACTGGCCTGCTTGAATATATTGCCCGTCACGGTGCCGTGGGTGAGCGAGTAGGGCAGCAAGGTGCCCGCTTTAGCGATAGCGAACGGATCGAACGTGCCCAGGGCAGGGGCTTCAATAATGAACTTGCCCTCTTCGTTCCAATCGTTAATGAAGATCTGGTTTTGCTCGGTACCTTCGTCATGCTCTATGGCATTGTTTAGGGCGCTTTCAAATTCAACCATATTGAGGTTTTGGCCATCGAGCACAAAGGTGGTGTTGGCTTTGCTCCACTCCACCGGTTGTACAAATGCACCAAAGTCGGCATCGGTAGGAATTGCACCAGCAAGGGTACCGCCATATATGCCTTTGGCTTCAAAGTTGAGGTAGCCCAACTCGCCAATTTTTCCGGCAGTGGTTAATGTACATTTACCGGCCAGCAAAATGTGGTACATGCCTTCCCAGTAAAAGTAGATAGTGCCGTCTAGCTCATTGGCAGCGTTTAAAATACGGTTGTGGCTTACTTCGGTTGCGACATCGGTTTTAATGTCGTAACCGGACATTTGTAACAGAGGTGCATAGGCTACGGGGGTATTAACGCTGCCAGCACCGGCCATTTCTACCGCACCGGTGACGGAAATTTTATCGCCGGTATGAATAACCGGTTTTGCGCCATTGGTGCCGTTGTCCAGCTCGCGGCTGACTTGCTCGGTTTGCCACGGATCACAGGCGACGCCTTTAGTTAGCATTGCCAGTGCGGTTGCACCTGCTGCGATGTAATCAATACCTTTATCGTCTTCCGCGCGCTTGATGGCGATTGCGATAAATTTACGTTTGAATTTATAACCGGGAGTAATTGACATTATTCTTTCTCCTGCGCATTAGGCTTTTTGTCAGGCTTGTCTGTGGGGCGGTCTTCAACCTCTACCCATTTAAGGGCGGGATGGGCACTAATTTGTGCCAATTTGCCAGGGCTTAACTGGTCGTCTTTAAACTTTGTTTCACCGGGCTGGAATTCGACCGCTGCACGGGTAACGGGTTTGTCGGTATTATTGGTGACGATGATCATGTTGTTACTCCTATTGATTGCCCTGGTACCAGGTTTGTGTAGTAAACCGGTCTATCCACCAGAGACCATTTTTGGCAAAGCCGACTAAATCACCATTGCCTAGTGTGATGGGGTTAAAGTCAGGTGCGGGTGACCAACCAAACAGCTTTTTGCGCAGTTCTTTGCGTAGTTGTTGTAATGCCTCCATCCCTTTACTACCGGTTGGATCATTAATGCTCTGCAAACCAATCACGACACCAAAGCCAACGTTAACCTCTTGTAATGGTTGGCCTACATCCATATCCCGGCTGTTTTGGGCTGGCCGCTCGGTTAGCGGCACAACATAGGCAACACTCGGCTGGTTAATGGGTTGAGCGATAGCGGTGTGAATATTCACCGCTGAGTCAACCTGGTTAAATACCGGTTTAATCTGGGTTTGAACGGCGATTAACATCAGATAAAACCTGTGCTGTTAGCGCGGTTAAAGACAGTGCCGGCATTTTGCATTTCAATGGCGTCATCACCTGCTGGTGATTCGTCGGTGTCGGGCATGCCCAACAACAAGTCTCCTTTGCCGACCGCAGTTAAAAAATTCACCGCAGCGGTATTGTTCTTTTCCACTACCTCATTTACTGCATTGCCGTATAAGTTGTAACGCGCCATTGCGGTACATAAACGCACTAACACGGGAGGTATAGAAGAAAGTGGCAAGTCGTAACGGCCTGCCAGAAAGCCATCGATGGTTGCGCTGGCATCCTCGATGGCAACATTGGCGACCTGGACGTCAATAGCGCCGTTATTGTCGCGGTCGGTAAGGCTGAGTAGTTCAGTCTCGCCAAAGCGTTCAATCAGGTCGTCAATGGTGCAGTAACCCATAGGTGTTTTGCCCCTACTTAGTTACTTGTTCGGCGGCCTTGCCAGTTTTGTTGCCATCCTGGCTGTCGGTTACATTTTTGGCCGCCGGTTTTTTAGTGGCCGGTTTTTTATCCGGGGCAGGTGGGGCTTTCGCAGCAGGCGCTTTTTTGCCTTCTTCTTGCGATTGCGCATCGCGGGCGAGTTGTAAAGCGAGATCCAGCGGTGAACGATCCACCCCATCTGGGATGGCGTCGATGGACACTTCTTTAACAGACAACCGTTTTTCGGCGTGGATAGCTTTGAGTTGGTCATCGGTAAAATAGTCAGAGGGGAAGGCGGTACCGTTATCGGTAAAGCCGTGGCCTGCACGGCGAAACGTGGCCACGCTCGATGCAATAATGATTGCGATTGCTACCTTAGACATAATGTTCTCCTGGTTTAAAACTGGCCCGCGCCAACATCAATAAACACGGGCAAGTTGTAAAAGTTGTAAGGGTTGTAGAGATTCAGCCTGACTTATAAAAAGTCAGGTGAAATTACGTTGAACTTGCCTTTAAGCTCGTTACTTACAGTGACGCCACCGACATCAATCTGATCACGTTCGTTAATGGTGACGGCCAACTGGTACTTGCTGGCGGGTACTACCAGGGTGAGCTTGTTTTTACCCAGCCCCAACGGGCGGCCACCATCGGCTTTAAAGCTGCGCATTAGGTTAATGGCATCCCACAGGGTTTGATTGGATAGCTCTTTTTTGACGCCTACCGCCATTTGCCAAAACCCGTAACCCACGTTGCAGCGACAATCGACGCCATATCGGAAAGTTTTATTGGTAAACACCGCCTCGTCGTTGGGGTTATCCATGGCGACAAACTGGGCTGATTTACGTTCCTGGAATATCAGTGGTTTTAGGCTGCGGCTGGTATCGAGTACGTACCAAGCTTCACCTACATAACCACCGTCAACGATGGCATTGGCAAAACTGGTGTCGGAACCGCTGCCGTCTACTTCGTCATTAACCGGGTGGTCGGTATCAAAAAAGTATTGGCCGTCATAACAGGTGGTAGTGAAGCCAGCGGCTAGTAAGGGGAATACCAATTCGTCCGGGAATACGGATGAGGCATAGCCCATTTCATTCATCATGGGGCCATATACGCCAAGGTTGTCGTCTTCAATGTCGTTACGATCAACTGCTACGGTTGACTCGTAATCTTTATTGATTACGGCATAGGCGTGCTCTTTAATGGATTTTAAAACCCGATCACCAACCCACTCCCGAAAGCCTGGCCACTGGCCTAACCAACCGTATGTATTGGATTTTGTAGTTGACGGCACCACGGTAGCCACTGCGTTAAACATTGGTTCGGCTTTGGTTTTTCCGTCTTCAAAATTTTTGCGAAACGCTGTGCGGATCGCGTTAAGGGTGGATGAGGTAACAATTGCCATTGGTTAATCTCCTGGTGGCTAAATAGGTAAGGGCGAGTACTAAGCTTGCGCTTGTTGCTCGGTGGCTAAAGTTTTTGCGTAATCCTCATGGGAGATCCCCATTTGGGTGGCAATTAACTTTTGGTCCGCCGTTAATGCCGCGACACCGGTTTTATCCTTTGCATCGGGTTTTTGTTCGGTGGTTTGCTTTTGGCCAGACAGTGCAGCAATCGACGCACGACCATCCAAATTGGCTTTAAGCGCAGCAAAGTCGCTATTACCCATTTTTGTTAGGAAAGGGATTTCAGCGGCGGCAATAAATTTGCCATCGTCCTGGGCTTGCTCAATGAGTTGAGCAACAGTGATGGTGTCGTGATTGGCTTTAAGGGTGGCCATTTCGGCTATCACCGCGCTATAGGTTTCCATCGGTACAAACTTGGCTGGATCCGGTTCGGCATTGCCATCGCTGCCTACTTGCGCTTTTAATGCTGCAATTTCGGTGGTTTGGGTACCGTGTTCTTCCACTTTTGCGGTTAAGGCGGCAAGGCCTGCTTTGGCTTCATCCGAGATAAGCAATGCTTTTAAGGCGGCTGGCTCTAGATCTTGTTTAGGATCATCAACTGAAAGGCCCAATGCGTTAAGCAGGGCAAGCATAATTGGGTTCATAGGAGTGTTCTCCGGGGGTTGGTTAGTGAACTGATTGTGTAAAGCTGCGGCTTCGGCCATGCCCTTTATCCCTGGGTCATTGGTTAATGCAGCAGAATGCAGGTCGAGTACTTCCCCGGTGGTTTTGTTGTACATCACCACTGGGGAGTAAAATTTGTATTCTTCATCTTTGATGTGCTGACGCGCAGCGGGGGTAAATTTGAGTTGGGCAAATAGTCCATGACCTTTGCGCCATTCAAACTTTTTGCCCCAGGCACTGGCGGGGGCTTTTTGGCCGTTTTCTTTACTGAGCAGGGTTTGATGATCGTAATCAAATAATAAGCGTTGGCCTGCATCTGCTCGGGCGTTGAGCTTGGCGGCTAGCAGCGCACCAGATACATCATTAATTCGCCACTTATTGCCTGGTATTTCAATGGGGCGACCATCGTAGGCACTAAAGTCGGTGCCCGGTAGAATTTGTTGCCAGGGTTGGTCGAGCTGAATTTCAAATGAACAGGCCGCTATACCCAGCGGCTGTTCTGATTGGTTACTCAGGGCAGCAAAAGACAAGGCCGCTGCTGGCATTGCAGTTACATGGGAAACTCCTGGTTGGAGTGATGTACTAACTAAGGTGTGTTTTTTCATAGCCCGGACAGTGTGCCGGGCTATGGAGTGGGAAGGGGATTAGTCTGGGTTAGTGGTTATTTTAGAGTGGTTCTTACATCTTGCAATTTAAGCCCGTAATAACTTGTTAGCTTTTTTTGAAACTTGGCTTTATCTGAATCGGTAATATCGGCTTGCAAAGCCTGTTCACAGGTGGCTATTTTGGCATCTAATTCAGCATAGTAACGAGCTGACGATTCTTTTTCTTTCATAGCACTAAGGGATTTCATGCCCAATGATAATCCGCACCATTCAATTCCAATAGCAATTAAGCTCACACAAAATGGAATTAACGGTACAATGAGCGCTGTATAGGCCTTCGTTATCTCTATGGAGTTAACGATAAAAATAAGCGCCCCCGAACACCCAGCAATTGATAGATCAAAGGACTTATTACTTTTCATCTACATTGAACCCCGCTTTTTGGGCGGCTTCATTAACTTCATCGATGAAATCGTCTTTTTTATTTACAACGATTTCTAACTTTTTACCATCTTTCTCCATCATTATTACAAGGTAATCGCCCGCGAAAAACTTAACCCAAATTGGTAGCGTTAGAGTGTACGTTACCCTTGCAATAAATGGGCTTGCAATAATAAGCAAAATATAAAACAAAGCTTTGGATAGAGCCAAAACATCATCTGGTTGCACTTATATTACCTTTCTGGATTTATCCACCCGATGGCGAATAACCTCTTCTATTGATCTGCTAATTGACGATTTACCATCAAGTTCTCTGGTAATGGTCTTAAGTTTAATCTCAAACATATCACCTTTAAGAAATTCTCGCTTTCGGTTATTAATACGCTCAATAAAACTATCATCGTTCATTGTCGCACTGACTTCTTCACCATTAGCTAACCTTATCTTCCAACCTTTTTTGCTCTCTAGTGCAACCACGGTAAATATAACGTTCGTGGTGTCTACCTCAGTGAGTTCCTGAGCTAGTATTTTTCTTGGTGGTGCTTTAAAAAACTCAATCTGTTCAGGAGTAACTTGCTCAATAACTTCGTCATCTTCAGTTAGAAAGGTGACCGTTGCACCATCTTCATATTCAGCGGCTTTTTTAACAACCTGATCCAGTCTTTGTCTCACTGAATAGTTAGATATTAGTTTATCGGTTTTTGTAGCAATGGATATTGACTCACCATCGTCAAAAATAATTTTGGTTGTATCGCCTTCTACAAACTTACTTACTGGCGTCCTATTTTTTAGGGCTTTTAATGCAGCAAATACATTGCCTATAGACACTGCCGCTCCTGTTGTTACTATACCTAATGTTTGCAATACATCTGCACCACCTGCATCTAGCCAAGCGGCAAACTCAACAACAAATGACCCTGGCTCATGGGCTTGGACTTCCACTCTAGCCGTTGATTCTTCACCATGAAGTACTTTTGTCGATTCTTTTATTAACGCAGACATATTAATAAGACTATTGCCCAGAACCGTCGCGTCAATTGTATTATCTTCTGTTGAGGTTGAATTATAGGAAAGCTTAAAAATGCATTTAAGTTGTTGTGACATAATCATCCTTAATATTTAGTAGTGACTGACAAAATACATCAAAGACGCAGGAATGTCTTACAAAAAGGCAATTACAAACCGACATGCCCTAGCGACCCCCTAATCCCTGTTTAAATCTTGTCAGGATCGTTTAACTAGGTCAACAACAAGCATTGATAGGTTAAATAATAGATAAGCGCTTAAAATGGCATACAGGCGCTTTTGCTGTTATACGGTTACAGCGTTTTGAAGGTGGTCTTGCAGAATATTCAGGATATGGTCGGTGTCGTTCCAGGGGTTGGAGCCTATGCCTAAGAATTCCCGCTGCGGAATGCCGTCGTCTTCGCGGCCAAACTGGTGGGTTGCGCCGTATTCCAGATTGGTACCAAATTCTAATGTGTTACCTGTGATTTGATAATGTAGCAAATCGCGTAGTGTGCCGGAGTCTTGCAGTATGTCGTCGTTGCCTTTGCGCTTAATGGTTTTGGGGGATAGTGGATCCCATAATTCGCCATCTGGCGCTACCTCTAATTTAAAGCGCTCCTGGTGGGCTTCTAGCAGATACTCTCCAATCTCGCGTAGTGCTGGTTCGAGATTATTGGTTTTTTGGATTAAGCCATTTAGGGCTTTGTTGATTTTGGTTAAGTCTGCGGGGATGACTTGTATAAAGCTACCGGCCATTATTGGTTACCTTTATCTTGCCACAATTCAACTTGTTCTGGTGTAGCTGCGGCGTAGAGTGCTTCAAAGCAATGATTGATAAATTGCTTTTCTTGGCCTGTGGCTTTGTTGGCTAGTTCTTGCAGCTGGTCTGGCGCATTATTCGGTAGAGGTTGTTTGGCCAGCAATTCGGTTGCTTGTTGATACCACTTCATTTTAAAACCTGTTTCATTACGTTGTCGAACCATTTGGCTATATCGGCCCATTCTCCTGCCAGCTGCTCACGGGCCAATACCCAAAATACAAAGTGCTCTGCAAACCATTCCCGATCATTAACGTTGCCATATTCGGTTAAAAACTGGCTTGTTGGTCGTGCTGGAGTACCGGCTTTGTAATGCACCTGGTGACCCATTTCATGCAACCAGGTGAGATAGCGACTGGTTGAGTCGGACATATTACCGGTGGCTTCGGTTGATGCAAACCAACGTTTGTAACCACCTGGCCAAGTATGCTGGCCGGTACCGCTTGCACCGTCTTTAAGTATAGCGTTGATACCGGACAGCATTTTGTTTACATCTACTTTTTTAAGGTTATGTTTGGTGGCGGCCTTTAGGGTGACATGATCATACGCAATACTGGTAAACCCTTCTGGTTTATCTGTTTTGCTAACGGTGTAGCGGTTACGGGCTTGCCATTTGTTGACCCCAAGATATTGGCCTACTTGTTCGGCAATATCCCAGGATTGTTTACCACGGCCCATTTCAACGTTTTTTACCACTACGGTTTTAATGTCGCGTTGTTGTATAAAGCCAACCAATTGTTGCATTTGCGGTGCGGCAGAGGAGTTTAAAACCGACTCCGTGACCTGATTTAAGCCATGCACATTTACTGTTGGTACGGTACTAAAGGCAGACGGTATATGCCGTTTGGGTAAACGCTCGGCCAGCGGTGGAATGTTGGCCCGTTGTTGTCTTAATTTGGTTACCTGGTCAACTTTACCTGGTGTGTAATCAAAGCCTGGGTCTATGCCTACTGGTACATAATGTACTTCACCGGTGGCTTTGTCCGTCCATTCCCTGGTTTCTATTACTGGTTCTTTACTGACTTTTAAGCCCTTGCGCGCCAAGCTTTGGCGAGTTTCACCAAACACTTTACACTTGCAGCCCCAGCCGTTTTGCGGAAACCACACCTGCCAAAAGGGGCTGTCTTTGGGCAATATGGTGCCATCTTTTGCGGCATGAGCGGGACGAGGGTAACGGCTGTCACCGTGTTTGTAGCGCCAGTATTCAAAAGTTTGTAATTGCTGGTAGCGCCCTGCATTGTAGCTTTGGCGCATATTGGTGCTGTAGATGATATTGGCCCGCCATGCAGCTTTGCCGGTATGTTGCCAGCCGTGCTGTTTTACCAGCCCCTTAAACTGGCTTTTAAACCAGTTTAAGGACTTGCCTTCGGCAATAGCACTATCCACCAAGCCGCGCATATCGGCCAGTAAATCGGCTTTGGTGGCACCTGCTACGGTAAAAGCCAGGTTATGTTGATCGCGCCAAACATCGGCCCAGCGCTCGCTGGGCATATCCAGCTTATTGCGAAAAAAGTCGATGGCCTCGGTAAAGGGCAGGGAACCGTATTGGGCGGGCATTAGTTACCCTGGCTAACATCAAAGCGGCCAGCCAGTTCGGCAGCGGCAAAAGCTTGAGCCAGCAACTCTTGGTAGTCGTTAGTGTCTAGCTTGTCTTCCAGCTCCAGTAGTTGTTCTAACAACTGTTCTAATGATTCGGCATTAGCCACCAGGTCTTCTATGGGTTGCATTAACCTGGCAAAGGTTTCTGTCGACTGCTTTTGCAGATTGTCGGTGAGTGTGTCGGCAGCGTCTGGTTCTTCGGATCCTTCGACAGGCTCAGGGCGAACGGAAGTGACGGGACTTCTGGACTTGAGTGCCGCAATCGCTAGTTTTAGTGCAGCGGCTGAGTCACTGATTTTGCCTTTTTTGACGGCTTCGGTTAGCCCTTCGACTGCTCGTGCCTCGCGCTCAGGGTGAACGGTGGAGGTTTTCCCTTCGACAGGCTCAGGACGAACGGCTGATGTTTGCTGGGCAGATAATACAGCTTCGCCGTTTTGAGGCATGGGTATGCGCAGTTTTTCGTGTGCGTAGGAGGCGGGTACTTGCACGCCAATGCCAACCAGCGCGGGTAGTGCCTCGCTGTATAGTTTAAGATCTTCTGGTTCTTGTACATCAAATACCAGTTTAGGCTTGCGGCGTGGATCACCGGTGTAACTTTTGCCGTTAAGCATATACATAGGCCAGATTAAATCGCGATTTAAGGTATTGGCAATTTGGCGTACGTCATGATCGCGGATGTCCTGGCGAACTTCGTTATGTACGTTGCCCAGCGCCTGACTGCCGGTGCTGTCGCTTTGGCTGGTTAGGGTTTGGCCTAAAATACATTTGGATTGGGCGCGTTCACAAAACATCATCATGGTCATAAACGGATCACCACCACCGCCTTTGGCGGCGTCGTGAAACTCCATTTCCATGCCTTTGGGCATAATACCGCCTGCATTATGGCCAATGTTGATTACGGCTTGTAACAGGCGTTGTTTTTCGCTGTCTGTGGCACCACTGGGGTATTTACCTAAACGGATTGGGATGCCGTAAATTTCTAAAAACTCGGCCAAATCCCGCAGGGAATAGCTTTTAAACACAAACGGCCAGCTAAGTTGGCGCACTAAGCCTATACGGGCGGGATAGCCGCTTTTGGCGGCATGGCGGTGGTGTAGCCAATTTAATGGCCTTAGTATTTCGCCTTTGCCGGTTTGATCACGCAGAGCAATGACGTTTTGGTCGTCCTGATGCAACTGGAACCACGTAGCTGGGCGATGCTCAAAGTGTTGAGGAATGCGAAAGCCCCGATAGTTGTCCCAGTTGAATTCAGTATTGCTAAAGCCTTTTAGAATACCGTCGGCCATGCCAAACAGTACATCGTGCCAGTTATCAGTATCACGCAAAATTTGGTTTAACTCGATCGCATCTTTTTTTTCTTGGGTGCTAGCATTCACCGGTGGTTCAACTTCATGAGGCACAGCGGTAATTGCCATTTTACGTTTAAATAACTCGGCCTGAATTTGGGTGTCTTTTTCTTCCAGATCTTCGGCTAAATAGCTTTGCTGAATTAAATCACCTTGCTCAGCATTGGTGAGTATTTGGTTTAGCCTGGCAGGTGTTAACCCACTGCTTGGGTGTTCGGCAAACTCACGACGCATCATTGCAACGCGGGGATTGTCATCGGTTTGTTTTTGGGTTAGCTCTTTTTCGCGCACACGGTAACGTGTGCCATTGGTTTCAAAGGTTTCCATTAGTAGCAACCTGCCTGGTTATAGGTGATATCGTCGTCGCTGCTTTGATTCCAGCGATCTTGTTTGTCGGGTATGGGGGTAAAGTCGATTTCGCCGCCTTCCATTTGGCTGGCCGCCACCATCATGCAACAGGCTACAGCGCTGTCGCCGTGGCGCTTTTTGGCTTGGTCGGTTTTGGTATTGGGTAAGCACGGTACGCCACGGGTATTAATTTGAATGGCGCGTAAGTCATCCAGAATGTCCGCATCTTTGGGGATCATGATGGTGCTGTCTTCAAAATGGGCCTTCATGCGCGGCATGTTTTCGATGTACCATTTTTCGGTAATCTTTACCGCCTCTACTAACCCTGCGCCGTACTTTTCAACCGCTTGCTCGGCCAGATAGTCACCATTTCCTGTGGCATCCATTTGCGCACCCATAAAACGGGGTAGACGATCTATGAGATAAAATAAGATCTGCTCTTGCTGCCGATAGGGAATGTTTTTTAGTTCAATGACTAGTGGTACACCAATATCCAAATTTTGTTGAATAGCTCCAATCCATAGGGCGGTTAAGTCGCCTTTGCGGGCAAAGTCTTCACCTAAGCAGTGGCGTAAATCAGCACTGAGTTTTTCCAACTCGGGTTGCAGTACTTCGGTTAACCAGTCGTTAATATCGGCTTTGCGCAAGTGCTCTGACTTTTGATTCCAGTCAGCGCTTTTTTCAAGTCGGATTACAATCGGTTCGGGTCGCATGGCATTATCGATTAGGGCGCGACTTAAATAGGCACCCCCACCGGCTTTTGGAGCACAGAAGTATTCTTCCAGGGCGTCTTCCTGGCTGGCTGTGTCACGCAGTAAATCCGCTTTCCATTGTTGTTCATTTTCTTGTGACCATTCCAACCCGCGTACTTGACAAATGCGCTGGTAAAGGCCCTCGGCACAGGCATCATCCAGGGTAATACGATGAATAGAATAGCGTTTTTTACCGGCGCGACTGTCCTGAATTAGCTGGTTAAATAGATTATCAATGCCGTTATGGGTGCTGATAAGGCGTACTTTTGCGCCCCACATGGTTAGGGCTAATGCTGCTTTTAATACCTCGGCCAGTTGATCATGAAAGGCCGCTTCGTCAATAGTAACGTTACCCTGCATACCCCGTAAGTTACTGGGTTTGGAGCTGAGCGCTTGTATTTTAAAGCCACTGGCAAAGTGGATCACAAAGGTCAGGATCTCTTTGCCTTCTTGGCCTTCATCCACAAAAATTTCTTCTTGTATGTCACCGGCGGCTTTATCAAATGCTTTGGCCCACATGGCCGCAGCATCAATAAATTCACGCGCCATTTCTTTGTTACTGCCCACATAAAAGTGGTTGGTTCCGAGTGCGCTTTTTGACCGGCTGGCAGTTAAAACTGCATCTGATGCCTCTGCCCAAGTAATACCTGTTCGGCGGGATTTTTCTGCAATTTTTAGAGGTGAGTCGTCAGCAACCCAACGCTTTTGGTAACCAAGAAGTAGTTCGTTTGGATCAAAGGGAATGAACGTGGGTAAGCCAAAACGTGTTTCTAAACGGTCGACCTGTTCAATCGCCTGTTGGTATTTACTTAGGGATAAGTTGAACTCCTTTGGTTTTGCCGGGGGTAACTTCATTAAGCAATACCCAGTATTTCACGCTTAATTTTGTCGACGCCTTCGGCAGTCATCCCTGCGGCTTTGGCTACAGTAGCTGCTTGCTCTGCGGCCTGTTGTGCCATGGCTTTACGTATTTCTTGCTCGCGTTTATTGGATTCGCTGGCGGCTTTCTCTAATTTTTCAACGCCTATGGCTAGCTCTTTAATAAACTTGGGAGGGACGGGTTCGCCTGATTCGCTAAGTTGCAATACTTGATCAAACGCCAGGGTACGTACCATTTCGATAAGGACTTTACTGACTTCACCGGTGGGTTTGTTACCCAGTTGGTCACACCACATTTTGGATACTTCGCGCGCTTCTTGAATTTTACCACCCACGGTGGCCATGCGGGTGGCATAGCGATTGACACCGCTACGGCTTAGTTTTTCATCCTCTGGAAGGCCAGCGGCTTCAATCAGGCTGTTAACATGATCCAATACTTGGGTTTGGGTGACCGAGGGATTGCGCAGCAGCTCGATAAGTTCGGCTTTGATATCGTCCGGTAATTGGTCAATTTTACTGGGCTTGCCACGGGTGCGTTTATCGGTCATTTGCTGTCCCAGCCTTTTCTCGCTAGTTCTTCACCCATTTGCTTATGTACCCTTGGCAGCGCTAATTGCAGTTCATCTAACAGACGATAAAACTGCGGGCACTGTTTACGCATGTGTTCTCTATAGCTAGCGGCATGCTTTGGGTACTTTGGTTCCATTACCTTTTTGGCAAGATCCTCAATAACAAAGGCATGAGCCAAGCGATCAATGATCTCTTTTTCTGCATTGGTACATGTTTTACGCTGTGCCATCTCTACACCTTTGGGCTTGGGCGCTTAATACCCGGTGAACTGGCTAGGCCACGTTCTACATCCAGTCCACGTTGGGTGATGGTGGCGATGGTGTAGCTTTCGTGTTGATCCAGTTTGACTAAGCCTTGCTCTTGCAACCAGTGCAGGTGGGTACCAAGTTTGTCTTGAGTCATGCTATTGCCGTAGCTTTGGCATACAGACTGAATAATGCTGTTGTTGGCGGCATAGCCATCCATTGCTGCCAGGCAGTGCAATATGGATAGTCGCTCGTGTTCGTTCATGATTTGGTTAATGGCCATTATTGCTTTTCTCCACTTGTTACACCGCGCAGCTCGTTTTCGAGCAACATGTTTTGGTTGTTTAATATCTGTTTAAACAGGGGTTCCATGCCTTCTAGACGGCCTTCGAGCTTGGCCATTGTCTCGCGGGATTGCTGGCTTTCTTTGGCGGTTGGCAGGTGTTTTACATGGCCATCGATGGCGTTAACCATGTCACGCAGTTTGTAATGTTCTAGCTTGTGGGCGGTAAAGCTGGCCTGATGCTTTGCAAAAGCGGCTTTGTGTTCTTCCAGGTCTTTTTTGGTGGCAAAGTACTTACTGAGCCAGAACAGGGCCGCAGCGGCTAAAATAAAGGTTACAACGGTGTAAAACCGCCAGTTCTCGCTGATGTGGTTAACGACTGCATCCATTATTTGCGGCTCCGTTTGTCATGATCTTGCTGGCAGGCTGTGCAACGCTGGGTGTTGGGTACAATTTCGCGCCGGGCTTGTATATTGATATCGCAGTCTTTGCATAGTGGTGTGCCGTCTGCTGATACGTTTACAGGCGGCACGGGTGGCAGGTCAAATACGCGGTTTTCCATTGCCAACCTGGTGAAATGTTCGCTGCGCATTTGTGCTTCGTCGACGCTATCCATTAATCGGTGGCACCATGTTTGCTGAACTTGTCCCAAGTTCTAAAGCCAAACCAGGCAAGCGTGGGAGCCGCAATGGCTAGGGCCAACTCCATATTGGCACCGCTGCCAATATCAAAGGCGCTCAGCAATTCACTGACACAAACGTACCCACAGGTAAACCAGCTATGCCGGTTGGCGACTTCTGGCCGCACACCTTTTATGTCTTTGCTTTCACGTATGGTTAGTTGTTGCTGGGTGTGCATGGCTGTGTCGTGTTCAAGACGGGCTTTTTCTCGCTCGGCTTCTACCTGAGCCAGTCCCAGCCTAATTTGATTGACCTCGGCTGGATCGAGCGAGTCAATTAAGGCTTGCAGTTTGGTGCTTTGCTGGTCGGTGGGCTTGCCCTGTATGGCCTCGACGGTACCGGCAATGGTTTCGGCTACCGCTTCGGTTTTGCCACCTTTGGATTGACCAAACAGGCGAATTAGGGCGGGGCCTGCACTGAGCAGGGCTGCAATAAATGGGGCCATTAGTGGTTTACTCCTAGTTGGGTACGAATGTGTTGCAAGTGCTGATTTGCCAGGCGTTTGGCCACTGGGTGCCCTTGTGTGATGTAATGTTTGATTTCCGACAAGGTTGGGCTGTTCCACCCTTTGCGCCAGTAACTGGCTGCGGTGGCGTTGTTGCTGCTTTCGGGTAGGATAACGGCGGCGTTGGTGAGTGCGGCGGTGCGCTCGGCGTTTAAGCGTGCCTCGCGGCCCATGTCGTACCACATTTTATTAAATTTGCTGCCGTTTACTCCGGGGGCGATGATCATGAATCCCCCGGATATAGAATGCGGTTGGCGCTACACAAATAGTGGCTAACAGTGCCTTTACCTGCCCAGGTGTTGTAGTGATACTTCCAGTACTTAGCACGGCCCAGCAGATAGTCGGGTATTTCATTGGGTATTAACTTGTACTTTAAGCGGCAGAAGATAAATGACAGCAGTGGATTGTTATCCAGTTGCTCTATGCTGCATTGGGTGATGTCTACATCAAAAAAGAGTTTGATAGTGGATATATCAGCCTGACGCGTGCGGGCTTTTACATCGTCAAAGCCGATTTGGTCGAACTGGCAAAGACCGTGGCCACTATTGGGTGTTGAGTCCGGATAGGTTCCTAGCTGTGTTTCGGCACAGGCTGTTTCCAATAAAAGACGGGCAGCAAAGCCATTGATGCCATAGCCTAAACGATGCGCCACCACATCTGCCAATGTAATAGCATGGTCGCGGCTTTTTAGGCCGTAATAATAAGTGAGGTGTTGCTTTTCTTGGTTCATGCCGCCATCTTAGCGATGGCGGCGGGGGAGTTGAGTTTAGCCTGGGCTAGTGGTTACTGAATGATTTCTAGTAGCTGCCCGTCAAAGGTAAATTTGCCAGCAATGCTGTTTTTAACCGTTGCGTTGAAGGCATTTTTGCCACTGAACTCTGTAATGACCAGTATGTCATTATCTTCCTTTACATAGCGTGTTTCTATGTGTTTATAGCTGTCCGGGTCATTCATACTTTTTTTAATGATCTTCTCTAACCCATAATGCGAGCCGTCCCAGGCACTAAATTGCTTTTTAATTTTTTCGTCAATGGTGGGTGGCGCTTTTGGCTTGGGAGTCGCTGTTTGCGTGCTAGTTGTAGAAGTTGTACGAGTTGTAGGCACTGATGGTGCAGACGTAACCCAATACACGATTATTACAGCAAACAAAACTGCAAAAATTTTAGTTGTTGTTGTGGTTTGAGGTTTATTTTTTGCTCCGCACTGTGGGCAAGTTTTGGCAGTACTGCTGATTTGATTTTTGCATTCGTGACATTTTATGAGTGCCATGATGATCCCTATCCTTAAAAAGCCGGTTACATTTTAACCGGCTTTGGATCGTGAATCAGCTATTGAAAATTGTCAACTATGGTCAGGTTTCTCGCTCTATTTTGTCTAAGACAAGCTGTTGACGCCGATTTAAGTAGCCTAATATGTTGGCTATTGCCCAGGCGCGGCATTGTGCCGTTTTGGGTAACTCTGCCAGGATTTCAGATACACCTTGCTGACAGGCCGTTAGGTCTTGTAATTCTTCTATTGTATTTCTTATCATAATGGTAAGATTGTCCCTGTTTACAGGGCTGCTGCGAACAGCCCAACTAATGTAAATACTCAGATGCACGGTCAATTTTTTGGCCGTGCATTTTCTATAGTTAATCCAATAAATGTAAAAATCAAGCGTTAATCCGAGTTCAGCCATCAAAGCCACTTTTAAATAATCCTTAATAAGGAATTTAATCCTTTTTTCGGGATTATTAGTAACAACTAAAGAGTTGTTGATTTTGTTGGTGTGGCGCAGAGGCTTTTATATCCGTTGATTTCCTTTGTTAGGAAAATTTCCACATATTAAATTGTTATGTTTTTACTCACTTTGAGTTTTAAGCGGTACCAAAGTGAGTTTTATTAACGCAAAGTTAGCAATTAAAAGACTTTAAGCCAGTTTCAAATTAAAAATGCTAAACAATCAAATTGAATTACCTCCTTCAATATATACTGTATGTATATACAGTTCTAGTTGATTTTTTAGAACTTGAAAAGATCTAATTTATTGTGAATTCGGCTGCACTTTAACCTTTATTTATGATGGGTAACGTCGGTAGACCCAGCTTTTATTAAGGGTCTATCGACGTACATAGGAGGTGTTTTTGTGTTATGGGGAAGGCTTGTTGATGTTGATATATACATCACTTTATTGATGTTGTTTCTATAATGGTTTCAACGATAGTGTTGACTTTATTCAACTGCTTTAAGGCGCGACTAAAATTTTGTTGTTTTACATCAAACATCATATAGGCCATTGATTCCGCAGCTCCTTGAACCAAATGAACTTTTAATGCACCGATAACTGATTCACTATTTATATTGGTGAGTTGCAGTAGCAGATCTATCTTTTGTTCGGTTTCACAACCTTGTAGTAGTCGGGTAATCATTTAACTCTTCTCTTGTTGTTGATGTGTGCTGTACAACTCTTACAACTTGTACAACTGCATTATGGTTACTGGGGTTGTGGGGTAGCGGCTACCATAATTAACTGGTAGCCGTAGCGGTTGCCACGTTTAACCGAGTGCCAGTGAATACCGTCGAATTTATCTAGCCTGGCACGGGCGGTTTTGTCGTCTTTGTTAAAACCGATGGCGTTGAGTAAGTCGGTTTTATTGAGTCCTGGTTGATTGCGCAGGGTGGCTTGTACTTCGTTAATAAAGTCCAGGTCTTCGTCTGTGGATTGGGCCTCTACTAAGCTGCGCGGAATAATTGCTAGTGTGCTGGGGCAAATTTCAAATGCCTGGTCAGTAATGGCGGCGCGTTCTTTTTGTACCTTTAACAACATGCCAATGCCGCCTGCGATATCAAACTTTTTAAGTTGGAACATGTTGTCGACGCTGTTGCGAATATGGTTAGAACCCTGATAATTTTTGCCGTCTTTATTGCTGTGGTGCAGTACGACTATGGTGGCTCCGGCCTCGCGGATATCCATTAGGTGAGTCATAACATGCATCATGCGCGATTCGGCGTTGACGTCGCCAAAGTTACGCAGGCTATCAAGCACAATTAGCACATTGTCGTAGACATTGGCGGTGGCATTAATCGCTAACTCGGACAGTAACTCGATTGCAGTGAGCTTTGATTTAGAGCGCTGGACATATTGAACATTGCGGTAGCGGGCGACCAGTGTTTGGTCTACACCACGCTCTTGCAAAACGCTGAGGGGGTTATCAAAGTCCAGATACACGATTTGCATGCGTAGCTCGGCGCAGTATTTGGCCAGTGCCAAACCTAACCAACTTTTGCCATTGCCACCATCGGCATAGACCATAGTGATCAGGTTTTTGGCGAGGAAGCCATCTATCAGGAACTCGGTTTGGTCGTTAAAGTCCTGTGTTTGCAGAGTGGCAGCAGTGAGGAAGTCGAACATTTAGGATCCTTAGTTTTCGTCTACAAAGTGGCTATCGATAGTGGTAACCAGTAGTTGTACTTGTGCCCGTTGGCCGTTGATTTGTAAGGTACCAAGCCATAGAGCGGCTTCGTCTTCTTGCTCTGCGACATCTTCGGCTAGTTCGTCAATGATTTTGCTGACTTGCTGGGCGGTAATGTCGGTCATGATCATCACTTCGGGGTCGTAATCGGGGTGGGTGTGGTTGGTCATAAATATTCCTATATCAGTTTGGGTTGAATTTTGGCGAGGTATTCCCGCCGTTTGGTACGCAGGATCTTGTAGACCTGAATTTGGTTTAACTCGGGGCAGTAACCTTTGTGGATTTTGTCGACCGGCCAGCTTTTGTCGTGCCATAGGCGGAACATATGGATGTCGCGCAGTTCTTGGCGCAATTTGTCACCCCTGGGCAGGTATTGGCTGCGGCCACCTTGATAATGGGCAATTTCGGCTATGATCATGGTGCTGAGTTTGTATGCCTCGGGTTGCTCATATCCTGCATTGGTTAAACGCCGCTCTGTGACCATCACTAGCGCCCACAGGTGTTCCTTGTAGGCGGCTTGGGCGCGTTGCTCTTCGCTGGTTAGCGCGGGGAGGTGTTCTAACAGGTCGTCAAAGTTGTCATCAAAGGCGAAGGTGTTTTGATTTTCGTCACTCATCGGTTTTCCTTGGCGGCTTGGATTAGGGCTTCTATGCGTTGGTGTATGCGGCATTTTTTGTTGACCGGCACGCTGTGACTGTCGCTAATTGCGGGTAGTTTTGGCGCTGGTAATGCTTGCAAAACCGGTGGTAGGGTGCCGGTTTTATATTCAGTAACTGCTGTTTCCCAGGCTTTATTAAAGTGTTTATCAAAGCTGCTGGCGGCTTGTTTGGTGTAGTCGCCAATACGGTGGTAAACCACTTCTACTACATCATGTAGCCAGACAAAGTTTTGCTTAAACCTGTGTTTTCCATTGCGATCAATAATTTGTTGGCGTGCGGCGTCTTTGTCGGGCAGACCGTATATTGTCGGGTCGTCACACAGGGTTAAAAACTGGGGGAGTTCTGGCGGCCATTCAATTTTGCTTTTGATAATGCGTGATATGGCAAAGGTAATTTGTTGGTCGCTAATTTGCTCTTGCATAAAAGCGCGCGCCCACATGCGTTTGGTGGCTTTGACTTCGTTATCGCTTCCAAAACGACTGGTATATTTGCGCCCGAAGATTAGCTGCATTTGGCCAAATACCTGGTTAACCTGGGTGATGGTGTGATCATTAATTGGCCCAGTCGCTGTCGTGGACGTTGAGCAGGGCATTGCTAACGCCTGCTTTGCCTGATGATTGAGCTGATTGACTGATTTCATTGTTGATGGCTCCAATACTGTTCCAGCCTGGGATGTTGCATAACACCTTTTTCATGTAGTTGTGGTTTACCAGTGGCTTTTGCTCGCCACCTTGTTGCCGACTGGCGCTGATTTGGTTAACGGTTTGGTCGATTGCCTGACATAGGGCTGTGTGATTGGGGGTGATGTTTAAAATGTCATGCAGCAAACGCAGTGCTCTACCGTTGTTTAAATCGCTTTTAACGGGGCGAAAAAGGCCTAAATAACTCAGTAGACTGCTAGCGGTTTGGGTGGGTAATTTTGCCACTAACGCCAATAACTCTTTACCTGCTTGATCCTGAATAAGTGATTCTAGGTGCAGGTGGTGGTGGCACACTGGGCAGCGGGTTAACTTCATCGTTTGATTAACTCCGCATAGGCGGCACTTACATAGGCGTACGGCGCTTTAGCAGTAGGCCATTCTTTACGGTGCCCTTGTAATACGTTTATTCCTTGCTTAACTAGCCAGTCGGCCATTAGGCGGCGATGCCAGTTTTTAATTGATTCCAGTATTTGCGCGGCGATGTGGTCGGTTAGCCAGCTTACGGATTCTATGCCTTTGCCCCTGTTAAACTTGGCGGACATGCGTTTTACGTAGGCATCTAGCGCGGCTTCACTTCCATCGCGTACAAAACCTTGTTTGGCCATGGTGATCCAGATTGCGCGGATTTTATCGACTTCGGCCACTTGGCCTGTTCCGCTAGGTGGGGACATACGGCGCTTGCTGGGCTTTTTGGATTTAAAGCCGACTGTTTCAAAGTGTTTGATAACGTTATGCAGCTCTAACGGGCGTAATTTTGCCGCACTGGTTTTGCCGGTAACCTGCTCAAGGACACTGCGATAGGTGGCATCATCTAAGCCCAGCTGTTGCTTGGCGATATGCACTTTGGCAATCAGTCGACTGCGAGATTGTTGGATTGGTGTTGTCATTTTTAGTCCTGTTTTTACTTAATCAAAGCCTTTTGCATGGGACAAAAGGCTTTGATTAAGGCCCTTTTAAAGGGCCGTAAGGTTTAGGCTGCGGGTTCGACCTCTAGCCAGCGCTCGTCCGTTTGTTCGTCGTGATAGACGTTGATGGTGTAGAGTTCTTCTACTCCATCGATGTTGGCGGGCAAGCTGTTTAACAGGGTGCGTAAGTCATTTACGCAACCGATTTGGTGACGTGTAACAAGTGTTGGTTTAGTCATGTTGGGTTGCTCCCAGGTTGTTAATATTGGCCATATCGAGCGGCAGCTGTACGTAACTGCCAGATTCGATACGGTAGTAAACACGGAAGTATTCGGCGGTACGGTCGACTTCGATGGCGTCGGCCAGTGCCTTCATGGCGCTTTGCCATTCGGAGTCGTCTATTTTGTGCTGACGGAGTGACAGCACTTTTGCTGCACTAAAGCGGCCACTTTTATCGGTTTTAAACGCACCCTGGACGATGGCTTGCAGGTTTTTGTTGCTGCCTTTGGACCAACGTTTGATGCAGCTGTCTATGATTTGCTTGGCAGCTAATAAACGCTCGTTAAAAGCGATTTTGTCCTGGCGGGAACGCTCTATTTTTATGCTGCGATCAAAACTGTAAAGGGTGACATTGCCCTTTTTACCGCCAATGTTTTTGGAGTATTCCGCCAGTGAATGGCTAACAAATTCGGCTATGCGCGTTTGCAGCTTGTTGGCCAGTCGACGCATTTCGTCACTGACCAGTAGTGCATCGCGAAACAGATCCTTTACGATGACGTCGCGATCAAAGTCTTGTGGTTTGATTTTGTCACGACGCATTAAATTGCCTTCGGCATCGAACATAAAGCCTTTTGGGGCGGTGTTGTCTAGCAATGTGTGTAGTTGTTCTAGTTTTGTAATACCCATGACGGTTCCTTATTGTTGTTGCGAGATTGACCAGCGCACGGTGCAACCATGCAGTCGGGTTTGATTGTGGTATTGGCGACCATTTTTGTTACCCGTGGTACATAGGTGATGGCCTTTAATACAGTTGTTTGGCGGTGGCAATATGGTGATGACGTTGCCTGCATCGCCCACTTGCATATTGATGATGGCGCAGCCTTTTTCATTGAGTTCATCCAATGCTTTGCTGGCCAAATCAATTTTTTGTTTAAATGCTTTGTTGTAGCTGTTCATACACAACGCCTTTTGTTTGGGCAGCTTAGGCAGGCACGGTACAACCGCACCCGCTGTGGACTGCTAATGGAAAAAGGAAGGTTTTGTTCTTTGTCGCAGCGTTTAAGCGGAATTTCGCCTAGTACCGGACAACTAACGGTTTGATTGCTGTATGCTGCAATTACCTTGTGCTCTATGTTTTCCAACGAGCCTGGGTATTTGTTATTTAACAGTTGCGACAGGGTGGTTTTGCTGATGTTTAGGTCAGTTTCTACCTGTCTGCGGCCCCGTTTTTCAACTTGGGCATTGAGTAGTTCAATCCATTGCATTGGAACTGTCCTTTTTTACAACTGGCTTTACATCGGTTTTGCGGTTTTGGTCGTATAAGCTGTTTTTGCGAATGACGGGATATTTATGGCCAGTATTGAGTAACAGGCGATAGATAACCTGTTTGGGGCTTGTTTGCTTTTTAACAGGTGACCATTGGGGCCGCATTACTTTGACGTAGCCGTACTTGACGAGTGCGTTGACGTAACGAAGTACACTTGCGCGTGTGCATTCTGACGATGCGACGACTTCATCGATTTTAAACTTGCCGTGCCAACGCATGGCTTGCCAAATTAATTGACGTTGGCATTGCTTGCCTGACACGTTTCGTTTGAAATCGAAGTCGACACCACGCACAGCAGCATATACATGCGGCTTGTGATTGGTGTTTATCGTTTTGATTGCACCTTTTTTGGTGAGGTGATCTATAACGCGTTTCACCTCTTTCATTGATAAGTCCATTTGTTTGGCCAGCTCGGTACTGTGGAAGTCCTGCTGGGCCTTTATCCATTCCCAACTTCTTTGGCTGAGTGTTAAAGACATAGTGTTTGCCTCTTAACGAACTACAGGGAAGAAGGATTGTTCGCCCCAATGTGCGGCAGATACTTGCTTTATGCCGTTTGAGCGTGCGAATTTTTCGATGTTGTCCAGGCCGGTATGTATGCGTCGGAAGGATCCTTTTGAAGTGGCTAAAAGTTCTTCTAGTAGGTCGATGTCGATTTGGCATTCGGTGACTAATGCGCTGGCCATAATGCGAATATCTTCACTGTCGGCTGGTTGGAATTCGACGTGTTGTGCAATACGGCTGAATAGTTGCGGAAGCCGTTTTACTTTGCGGGGCAGAGCGGCGTAGCCAATTAGGATAATTGGTACGTTGGCTATGTCGTAAATGTCGCGAATGGTTTCGAGTACATCGGTGCGATCGGCTATGTAGTCGGCTTCGTCTATGAATACGGGTTTATTTTGAAGTACTAGTTCGTGCACGATGAAATTAAGCATATCTGCGCGGCGTTGACGCCGGTCTAGCCCTAGATCTTGTGCTAGGCGTTCCAGGAAGGTGCCGAGGGTGTCACTACGTAAACAACGTACCAGGACGCCATCGGCTTGTGAAAATAGAAAACCTCCTGCGGTGGTTTTACCTAATCCGGCTTCACCGGTGAACATGGCTAGTGCTGGGCTACCTGCATCACAGGCTTCTACACAGGATTGGTAGGCGTCGAACGCCATCATGACATTTTTGGTTTTTGCTATTGCTGCTTTCATTTTATAACTCCATTACTGTTGTTGTGGTACTTCGAATAGTTTGTCGAGCATGCGAGCACTGGCTTTGTTGTTGGCGCGATAGGCATGTAACCAGGCTTTTTCGACTGGTGTGACGGAAGATGCGTGCTCTAGTAACCGCTGGGTTAAATAGCGGGCTTTGTGGTGATCGTTTTTGAATATGGGGGTGTCATTGGCTAGGGATTCGGCCAGTTCCAGTTCTTTGCGGCGTTGTTCTAACTGGGTTAGTTGTTGCTCGGTATAGCCGGTTTGTTTGGGTTGACTGGCCTGTAATGCTTGCTCGGCTGCCTGGGTAATATTGGTACTGACTTGCTCTGACGGCTTTGGAAAGGCGTTTAAACCGCCATTTAACTGGGTTTTGTGGTCTATATATTGTTGGGCCACATCACCGACATTTTGTTTGGCAACATTTTTGCGGAATGCTTTACGTTGTTCTTTGAGCTTTGCACGTTGGATCTGTTTTGCCTGGTGGGCGATCTCTTTTACGGTTAGGCCGTTGTTTGCGATTTCCGGATTAATAGCTTCACAGATAAAGTGATGATGCAGTGCGTGGAATACGTAGATTTTGCCGACATCTTTGGGGTTCCAGCGACAATATACCCGCTCGCCAATATATGCCCCTAGCTCTGGGTGGATGTAGCTGCCACCTTCGACTTGGATACCTTCGGACTTGTTGACGATCCGGAAGCCTTTTTGTCCTGGCACCGGTGCCAGTAGCACGTCGAGCACGCGTTCATCGTCCAGGCGCTGGATTTGCTGCGTGTGTTGGGTGAACTTTTGAAATGGGGTGCATGCCAGTTTACGGTGTTTGCGGTGGTGATACTCGTGTTCGACCCATTGGTCGATAAAGCTCTGAAATTGTTCGGCGGTAAGCGATACATTAATTGCTACTCGCTCGGCTCCTTTTTGCTTGCGCTCTAACAATTGCTTTTCGAATGTTAAGCGTTTGGATATTTGCTGGCGTTCGGCGACGTTGTGGCCAATGTAGCCTTGTATGAGTTCGGCCATGCCGTGGCTGAATGTGCGGAAGAAGCGTTCTATAAAGGGTTTTTCCCAGCCTGAGTAGGGGTTGGTTATGTCGTTCTCGATGTCCAGTGCATCCCATACGCTGGTGATATGCGCTGACAGGTAGTCGGAGCCGTTGTCTGTTCGTGCGACTTGCGGTAGTCCCCAGTCGAGAATCGCTTTACGGATTAATAGGGCTATTGCTTCGGCGTTGCTGGTGGGTTTTAGTACCAGTTTTACACGACGGGTGAATACTTCTATTACGCCTACTATTGAGTAGCGGCCATCGAGCAGCATGACGTCTGCGGGTGTGGAGTCGAATTCCCACAGTTGATTTATTTGGGTGATATCTTCTGACTTACTGCCAAAGGCTACCATGCGACTGTTTTGCCAACCTGATGGATCGACAAGTGACATAAACAGTTCCTGGTTTTCTTGTTTCCAACGGCGAAGCCAGTCTCTGCACGTACTGGCACTGGGAATTTTAAATAATTCGTCAAAGCGCATTTGCAACAATTCGTGCAAGCGTTCGCCTTTAATGTGTGGGTATTCTTGAATTAATGCTTGGCAGTAGTTGAGCATTTCGGGGCTTGAATCGATTAACCCGTTGCCCTTGTTTTTGCCGTATCGACCCGTTAAGCCTGTTATGCCTTCTTCATTGTATTGTTTTTCCCAGCGGGCGAGGGTGGCATAACTTATAGTGGCTTTGTGCTCGCGCAGTTGGTCCAGATTGGCTTTGCCATTGTTGTAGTGGACGCAGAATAATTTCCAGGCTTTGACTTTGGGTAGTTCGGTGCGTTTTTGAAAAAGTTGCGCTGCTTTTAGTATACCAATGGCGGTTTCGGCACGTAATTTTGCGGTACCTTTTAACCCTGCAAATTGTTTTAGTGATTGCTGTTTGCGGGATTGGCTAATTTCCTGTGTGAGTTTGTCTTTTTTGGCAAGGCCTTTGCCGATTTCTATTCCGCTAACATCGGTACTATCGCTTTGTGAATGTGTTATAGAAAGAGCTGCTTGCACATCACCTGGCAGTGAATTGGTGTAGTAATGGGGTATTTTCCCGCCACGGCCGGATCGCAATTCATGTTCCCAGGACTCTTTTTTGGCTCTTATTTGTACACTACGAACTGTTATACCTAGAGCGTTTGCAATGTCTTTTACTACAAAAGTTTCCATGTTAGTCATTGCGTCCTTGTATTTGTTTTTGTTGATGTTTACGATTAGCCTTTGATTTAGTATCGAGATCCTTTGCTTTTCCCCCTCGAATAGGTTGCCCATCCTCTGTATAGCGTGATGGCCAGATTTGTTGGGGGGTGGCATTTAAGAAGTTGGCGATGATTTTTTCTACTTTGGGGTAGGGCCTGTTAAGCGCTAATCCGAAAGCGGATACAGAATATCCATGCTTTATGGATAGCTTTCGGAGGGTTGTTCCTTCTTTATGGATAGCAGCAACGATGTCTGCACGGTGCCAATCTTTTAAAGGGGCCATTTGAGTCCTTTTTAAATACAAAAAATTGTATTCATAAATACAATAAATTGTTTATACATACACAAAAATGTATTTGCAAGCATTTTTGTGCTCGTTTTTTGTATTTCTATGGTGAGTGCGTGGATCAAATAGAGTTTGCTGAATACATTGGTGGGTTGCGGGATAAACGGATTACTCGCAAAGAAATGGCTACTAAGTGGCCATGGCACTTAAATACTATTCGGGGGTATGAAAAGGGAGAACGACTTCCTGACGTAGATTATTTGTTGGCACTATCTATTGAAACAGGTGCTGACTTTGTTGATTTAATAGAAAAGCGCTTGATGGTTGGCGTGTTGAATGATGAACATTATTTAGAGCTTTTGACAAACGCCAGGCTAGTTGATCCGGATGAACCACTGTTGGTGCTAGGGCAGCAAACGCATATAAAAGTTAATAATCTGGATGCGGTGTGTGAACCTGGTAATAGCGAATATTCATTTGCACCCAAAAAAGTCAAAATACCATTAGATTGGGTTGGTGATTCACATCTTGGTGAAAACACGTTAGCTACATTTAAAATTGCCGATGACTCGATGGAACCGACCATAATTAAAGAAGCTCACTTATTAATAGATACAAGCAAAAATGAACTACAGAATGCCCAGGTATTTGCGTTGCGTATTAATAATGACATTTATATTAAGCGCGTACATAAAGATATTAGCGGTGGTGTGGTTTTGTTAAGTGACAACAGTAAATATCCGCCAATCAACTTAGAAAAAGAACAATTAAAAGAGATAAAAGTAGTAGGGCGGGTAATCAGTTCAAATAATCCTATTTGATATTTAGGGGAATATTGCTACAACTTCTACCGGTTAATGATCGCACTTTACAACTTCCAGAATTTAACTGGTTTTTCCGTCATCGATACGTTTTCAGCAAGCTCTAGCGAAGTGCGATCACAATCTGTAAGTGCGATCTTGTGATCGCAGTTCAACTATTAAAGTGCGATCCGTATATATTAGTAGTGGATACAAATGACTATATCTGTGGATGGTTGAAAACCGCGTTTAAACTGCCTTAAACAGCTGTTTGGACATCTGTTAACGGCTCTAAGTAAGTTTCTTATACTTCGTGGTTAATTTTTCTTAATCCACTAAGGTTCTCAATTTGAGCTGTTTTTGAGATAACGCAGATAATTTCTTTTGTTGGCCCGCAGCCCTTGTTTACTAAGAGTTATCCCGGTTATTCCCGTTTTTTTTCATTTGTTCCCGGTTTCTCATACTTATTGGTTACTTACATTTAAAGGTCAAGTAAAGGACAAAAGGAGTTTAGACGATGCGTAGCATAAAAGTGGATGGCAAGGCGGTAAAGCCTTCAAAGGTAGTCTGTATTGGACGTAACTATGTGGAACATATTGCCGAGTTGGGTAATGAAGTGCCAGATGAGATGGTGGTGTTTATCAAACCTAATTCTGCTATTTCTTCCGGGTTAACCGCGCATCACCAAGAACCTTTGCATTATGAAGGGGAGTTGTGTTTTGTCTATCAGCAAGGCAAATTTAGCGCAGTAGGGTTTGGACTGGATCTGACTAAACGGGAGTTGCAGAGCAAGCTGAAGGCCAAAGGATTACCCTGGGAACGGGCTAAAGCTTTTGATGGGGCAGCTGTGCTGGGTCATTTTGTGTCCATTGACAACATTGATGATAATTTACGTCTGGAGTTGAAAATTGACGATAAGCTAATTCAGGCTGGCGGCATTTCATTAATGATGTATAAGCCGGATATTATCGTTGAACAATTAAAGCAATTTATCACCCTCGAAGACGGGGATGTGGTGATGACCGGCACGCCAAAAGGTGTAGGGGTGGTGTCACCGGCAGCACGATTTGACGGTGCTATATATTGTGGTAACACATTGCTAGCGTCTTCGCACTGGGTTGCTACATAACAGAGCTGAGGTTAAATAATTCAGTAAACTACAAACATTTTGTAATAGATTATGAATAAAGATGGAGATCGTATTCATTTTAATCTAGATTGTAAGTTAGTACGTTAACGACTCTGGCTTACTATAAATATCAATATTATGGAAAATATTACTCAACAAAAAGTTGCGGTGCTAAGGAAGAAGTTAAGCGACATTGATGCCATTTTGGATGAAATTACCTTAACCGAGAATGAGTGGCAGCTAATCGAAAGTACCATTGACGATGTTACCATCAGATTGACCTTGTTAAGCTATGGTAATATGGACGTCAGCTCTGAAGAAGAGTTTGACTGGTTGTAACTAAAACACCTGTCTCACTGTCCTTATCAGGCTAAAAATAGCTGATGTTGTTGTTATATTCATCGCTTTGACCAAATAATCAGCATTCACGCTAATAAGTGTCTTATTTTCAATAATTAGACTTGCGCTTGCTAAGCCCCTCTGTATAATACGCAGCATCTTGAGACGGGGTGCTAAGCCAAGTCAGAAAAAGAAAAGATTTCAAGCGCGGGATGGAGCAGTCTGGTAGCTCGTCGGGCTCATAACCCGAAGGTCGTAGGTTCAAATCCTGCTCCCGCAACCACATTTATTAAAGTTGGTTTTGTAATCAGTTTTAATTATGATTGGTGGACAAGGGTCCAGTATCAAAAGCCCCGCTTAGCACGGGGCTTTTTGTTATCCGTTTTTACGGTACTAATGTTGTTTATTGTCCGGGCTTAATGCCCTTTTTTTGTTTTTGGAGCTGAGATTGTCACAGCTAGAATTGAAATTGACCGCAATGCTGGAACCGGCTGTTGAAGCCTTGGGTTTCGAATTGTTGGGTGTTGAATTTGTCTCTGCAGGCAAGCACTCAATATTGCGAATTTTTATTGATCATGAAAATGGTATTAGTGTCGATGACTGTGCTGATGTCAGTCGTCAGGCCAGTGCCATATTGGATGTTGAAGATCCGATATCGACGGAATATAACCTCGAAGTGTCATCTCCGGGGATGGAAAGACCGTTGTTTAAAGAGGCTCATTACCAGCAAGTCGTCGGGCAGGTGATTCAGGTCAAGCTGATGGTGCCGATGGATAACAGACGTAATTTTAAAGGTAAGCTTGTGTCCTGTGACGCAGGTACGATCGTAGTTGAGGTTGATGGTCAGAACTATCAGTTGGCTATTGCGAATATTAATAAAGGCAATGTAGTTGCAATTTTTGACTAAGGAAGCGAGGCAAACGGGCAATGAATAAAGAAATTCTATTAGTGGCAGAAGCCGTGTCCAATGAAAAACTGGTTCCCAGAGAGAAAATTTTTGAAGCTCTGGAATTCGCTATCGCCAGTGCCACCAAAAAGAAAAACAGTGGCGAGATTGAAGTACGTGTCAGTATTAATCGTGATACCGGCGATTTTGATACCTACCGACGCTGGTTGGTGATTCCGGATGACCAGCCGCAGGAAAATCCTTATGCAGAAATAACCTTGTCTGCCGCTCAGGTTGAAGAGCCGGATATCCAATTGGGCGACTACGTTGAAGATCAGATTGAGTCTATCGTATTTGACCGTATTACCACTCAAACGGCTAAACAAGTTATTGTACAAAAAGTACGCGAGGCCGAACGTGCCCAGGTAATGGCAGAATATGAAGATCGTGTCGGTGAACTGGTGACAGGTACAGTCAAAAAAGCCAGCCGCGAAAGCATCATTATCGATTTAGGTAATAATGCGGAAGGGGTTATTTACCGCGATGATATGTTACCGCGTGAAACCTTTCGTCCAGGCGACCGGGTGCGTGGTCTGCTGTATGTGATTAAACCGGAAGTGCGTGGGCCACAACTTTTTATCAGTCGTACGCATCCAGAAATGCTGGTGGAATTATTCCGCTTGGAAGTACCGGAAATTGCTGAAGAAGTGCTGGAAATTAAAGCCGCAGCACGGGATCCGGGTTCACGAGCCAAAATTGCAGTAAAAACCAATGATAAGCGCCTTGATCCTGTGGGAGCCTGTGTAGGTATGCGGGGCTCACGCGTACAAGCCGTTTCTGGTGAATTGGGCGGTGAGCGTGTTGATATCGTTCTGTGGGATGATAACCCGGCTCAATTCGTCATCAACGCCATGTCGCCGGCTGAAGTGGCCTCAATAGTGGTCGACGAAGACAGCCGTTCGATGGATGTGGCAGTTGAAGCCGATAATCTGGCTCAGGCCATTGGTCGCAGTGGGCAAAACGTGCGTCTAGCCAGTCAATTGACCGAGTGGGAACTCAACGTCATGACGGTTGAAGACTTAAACGCTAAACACGAAGAAGAAAATTCCAAAGTATTGAACCGTTTTGTTAACGCGCTGGATATTGATGCCGATATGGCGAGCATTCTGGTCGAAGAAGGATTCTCTACACTGGAAGAAATTGCCTATGTTCCGGTAAGCGAATTGTTGGCAATTGAAGAATTTGATGAAGAAACCGTTGAAGAACTGCGTAACCGTGCAAAAGGGGCATTAACCACCCAGGCACTGGCAAGCGAAGAGTCTCTGGAGGGTGCTGAACCTGAAGAAGACTTGTTAAATTTAGAAGGGTTAGACCGACACGTCGCATTTGTTTTGGCCAGCAATGGCATTACAAATCTTGAAACACTGGCAGAACAAGGTGTAGACGAGATTTGCGAACTGGAAAATATGGGTGAAGAAAAGGCCGGTGAGTTAATTATGGCCGCCCGTAATATCGTTTGGTTTAACGAAGAATAACATCAGCATGAGGAGCCGCAACACATGGCAGAAGTATCCATACAAAAACTTGCCGATGACATAGGCACAAGCGTTGAGCGTCTGGTTCAACAATTTGCCGACGCAGGTATAAAAAAATCAGCTGGTGAACAAGTTAGCGAAGCCGAGAAGAAAACCTTGCTGGATCACTTGAGCAAACAGCATGGTGGACGAGGTAATGACGAACCCAAACGTATGACCTTGAGTCGTAAAAGTACCAGCACGTTAAATGTTAAATCGTCGGGTAAGTCCCGCGCGGTCACTGTGGAAGTGCGCAAAAAACGCACTTATGTCAAACGAAGTGACGCTGAAGTGGCTCGCATGGCCGAAGAAGCCAAAAAAGCCGAAGAAGAACGTTTAGCAGCAATTGAAGCTGAACGTCAGGCTGCTGAAGAAGCTAAAAAGGCGGCTCAAGAAAAAGCCCAGAAAGAAGCGGAAGCTCGAGCCAAGAAAGCCGAAGAAGAAAAAGCTCATCGCGAAGCCCAGAAACTGAAAGAGAAAGAAGAAGAAAAGCATCTGACTCCGGAAGAAGTGGCAGAACGTGAAAAAGTGCGCGCCGAAACCGAAAAGCTGCGTTTGCAGCAAGAATCTGAAGCACAACGCAAGCTCGAAGAAGAAGCGAAAAAAGCGGAAGATGCAGCTCGTCAGTTAGCTGAAGAAAACGAGCGCCGCTGGAAAGAAGAAGAAGAGAAACGTAAGAAGCAAGAAGCGGAAGAAGTGCATCTGCATTCATCACGTTACGCTCAAGAAGCGGAAGATAAAGAAGATTTACAAATTGAGCGTAGCTCACGTCGCCGCAAAGGTAAAAAGAAAAAAGACGCAGGTGCAGGTTTACAACATGGCTTTAACAAGCCTGCCGCACCGGTTGAACGTATTGTTCGTTTAGGCGAAACCGTCACCGTGGGTGAATTAGCTAACCGTTTGGCGGTTAAGTCTAAAGAAGTCATTAAAACCATGATGAAAATGGGTGAAATGGCGACGATTAACCAGGTTCTTGATCAAGATACTGCTATTTTGGTGGTTGAAGAAATGGGTCACAAATATGAACTGGTTAACGAAAATGCGCTGGAAGACGAGTTGCTGTCAGAACAGGGCAATGATGAAAAATCCAGCCGTGCACCTGTTGTGACCATTATGGGCCACGTTGACCACGGTAAGACATCACTGCTTGACTATATTCGTAAGGCTAAAGTGGCTGACGGTGAGGCGGGTGGTATTACCCAGCATATCGGTGCTTACAGTGTTGAAACCGAGAATGGCAAGATTACCTTTCTGGATACCCCTGGACACGCGGCGTTTACCGCTATGCGAGCTCGTGGTGCAACGGCAACCGATATTGTTGTTTTGGTGGTGGCGTCGGATGATGGCGTGATGCCGCAAACCAAAGAAGCCGTGCAACATGCTAAAGCCGCGGGTGTTCCGTTGATTGTTGCAGTTAACAAGATGGATAAAGAAGGCGCCGATCCGGAGCGAGTCAGAAGTGAACTTTCACAGATTGAAGTTATTTCTGAAGAATGGGGTGGTGAATACCAGTTCGTTAACGTTTCTGCTAAAACCGGACTGGGCGTTGATGAATTATTAGAAGCCATTTCGTTACAAGCCGAAGTTCTGGATCTACAAGCTGCATCGACCGGTGCTGCTAAAGGTCTGGTCATTGAATCTCGTCTGGATAAAGGGCGTGGTCCGGTTGCGTCGGTATTGGTACAAGAAGGTCAACTGAAAGCCGGTGACATTATGCTTTGTGGTCTGGAATACGGTCGTATTCGCGCCATGAAAGATGAAAATGGTCATGATGTGGCCGTGGCTGGACCTTCCACTCCGGTTGAAATTCTGGGCTTGTCGGGTGTCCCTGCTGCCGGTGATGATGCGTTAGTGGTTTCTGACGAGCGTAAAGCTCGCGAAGTGGCCAGCAAACGTTCAATCAAGCAACGTGAATTGAAACTGGCCAGACAACAAAAATCCAAGTTGGAAAATATGTTTGCCAACATGGAAGCTGGTAATGTCAGCGAACTGAATGTGGTATTAAAAGCTGATGTACAAGGTTCGGTCGAAGCGATAGCCGATTCACTCACAGGTTTGTCAACCGATGAAGTGAAAGTGACTATTGTTGGAAGCGGTGTCGGTGGAATTACCGAAACTGACGCGAGCTTGGCAGCCGCATCTGGCGCTATTCTGGTTGGCTTTAACGTCCGTGCTGATGCTACTGCGCGCAAAGTGATTGAGTCTGAAGAAATCGACTTGCGCTACTACAGCGTTATTTATGACTTGCTGGACGAAGTGAAGCAGGCCATGAGCGGAATGTTGTCACCTGAGTTCAAACAGCAAATCATCGGCTTGGCCGAAGTGCGTGATGTGTTTAAATCACCTAAGCTTGGAGCAATTGCCGGTTGTATGGTGACTGAAGGTATCATCAAGCGCAGCAACCCTATCCGTGTTTTGCGTGATAACGTGGTGATTTACGAAGGTGAGCTGGAGTCATTGCGCCGCTTTAAAGATGATGTACAGGAAGTACGTAACGGCATGGAATGTGGTATCGGTGTGAAGAACTACAATGACGTCAAAGTCGGTGACCAGATAGAAGTATTTGAAGTCGTTGAGGTTAAACGTCAAATCTAGTCTGGCATATCGAAGTGACTTGATAAAAATGCTCAACTCAGGTTGAGCATTTTTGTCTTGGTCGCTGTGATAATGGCAGTATCAGATAAGGTCGTTAAATTATCGGCCAGAGGAGAAAGTATTATGGCAAGAGAATTTTCAAGAACCGACAGGGTCGGTCATCAGATCCACAAAGAAGTTGCCAGTATCTTACAAAATGAATTCAAGAATCGTGATCCGCGTCTGGGCATGGTGACGGTATCCGGTGTACAGGTATCACGTGATTTGTCCTATGCGAAAGTGTTTGTGACCTTTTTCGAAAACGATGATGCCAAAATCAAGGAGTTTCTGACTATATTGGAAGACAATAAAGGCTTTATCCGCACCTTGTTGGCCAAGAGCATGCGTATGCGGGCGGTACCTGCTTTACGTTTTGTACGTGATGCATCTATTACTGAAGGCATGCGTATTTCCAGTCTGGTATCCGAAACCTTGAATAAAGATAAAGAGCGCGCTAAACAGGTGGGGCGTGATTTGGATGAAGAACAGCAACAAGAGTAATAACATCGATGGCGAGACGATCAAAAGGCCGTGCCATTAATGGGATTGTGCTGCTAAATAAACCACTGGATTTTTCATCCAATCAAGCCTTGCAAAAGGTAAAAGGGATCTTCTACGCCAGTAAGGCCGGTCATACTGGCGCGCTGGATCCGCTGGCGACCGGCATGTTACCGGTTTGCTTGGGTGAAGCGACCAAGTTTTCCCAATTTTTACTGGATGCCGATAAAGCCTATTTGGTTACCGCCAGGCTAGGTATTCGCACCACCACCTCGGATGCAGACGGCGAGGTGGTGGCGGAGCATCCGGTTAATGTGACCGAGCAGCAATTGCTACAAGCTTGCGAACAGTTTCGCGGGCCGATAAAGCAGGTTCCATCGATGTTTTCAGCATTAAAACATCAGGGCAAGCCGCTGTATTATTATGCTCGGCAGGGGATTGATATACCCCGTGAGGCACGCGATATCACCATCTATGATTTACAGATTCATCGTTTTGAAAACGATGAAGTGGATATGCTGGTGCGCTGTAGCAAGGGGACCTATATCCGCTCATTAGTGGATGATTTAGGTCAGTTACTTGGATGTGGCGCTTATGTGTCGGCATTGCATCGCACCGAAGTGGCTGATTATCCGATTGAAAAAATGATGACCTTTGAACAGTTGCAGCAATTACGCGATCAGATTGATGAGGATGGTCAGCAAGATTGGTCGGCACTGGACGACTTGCTACTGCCTATGGATACAGCGGTTGAAAGTTTACCTCAGGTTGAAATACCGGCGATGTTTGCCGCTTATTTTATGAATGGTCAGGCAGTCAAGGTCGCCAATGCACCTTGTGAAGGGCAGGTAAGGGTTTATGTGCCGGATGGTACCGGGTTTGTCGGTGTCGGCCAGATTGATGATGATGGCAAGGTGGCTCCCAAACGTCTGGTTGTCCTGTAAACGGTTCTAAATTGGTGTGCTCGACGAATTAACTTGCGTTTTAACGGAGCGTCATTATAATGCGCGCCTTCCTGACTTAGCTGAATTAGTGATTGGCTAAGTCTTCATTCTCTTAAGGAGTACAATATGTCACTAAGTGTTGAAGAAAAAGCAGCGTTAGTTGCTGAATATGCAGTTAAAGAAGGTGATACAGGTTCACCGGAAGTTCAAGTTGCGCTGTTGACTCACAACATCAACAAACTTCAAGGTCACTTTGCTGATCACAAGAAAGATCACCATTCACGTCGTGGTTTGTTGCGTATGGTTAGTCAACGTCGTAAGTTGCTTGATTACCTGAAAGGCAAAAACACCGAGCGTTATGCGGATCTAATCAAACGTCTTGGCTTACGTCGCTAAGTTCTGTTTGCAGAAAATTCCGGAAGGCACCTTATGGTGCCTTTTTTGATCGTCTCTTTCCTTTCATAAAGTGCTTTTTCTTCCAACAACCAGAAAAATGCCTACTCACGGCGCTGTTGCACTGTTTTTACCCTTATCAAGCGGCTATACTATGCGCCGCAATTAAAAGCGAAGAAGATATTAATATTTAAAGGATAAATAAGTGACTCCTATTACTAAAACATTTCAATACGGTAAACATACCGTAACTCTGGAAACCGGCGTTATTGCTCGCCAAGCCACCGCTGCCGTTATGGCCAGCATGGACGATACTTCTGTACTGGTATCGGTTGTAGGTAAAAAAGATGCCAAAGCCGATCAGGATTTTTTCCCGTTAACAGTTAACTATCAGGAAAAAACCTACGCCGCCGGTAAAATTCCCGGTGGATTCTTCAAACGTGAAGGTCGTCCTTCTGAAGAAGAAACCCTAACGGCGCGTCTGATCGACCGCCCAATCCGTCCTCTTTTCCCGAACGGATTTAAAAATGAAGTTCAAATTATTATTACTGTGGTTTCTGCCAATCCTGAGATCCCGGCTGATATTATCTCTCTAATCGGAACTTCTGCTGCGTTAGCTATCTCGGGTATGCCATTCAATGGTCCGGTAGGTGCGGCTCGAGTTGGCTATATGGATGGTCAGTATGTACTGAATACCACCGTTACCGAACAAGCTGACAGTCAGTTGGACCTGGTGGTTGCCGGTACGCAAAATGCAGTATTGATGGTTGAATCCGAAGCCAGTGTCTTGTCTGAAGAAGTGATGTTAGGCGCGGTGATGTTTGGCCATGAGTCAATGCAGACTGTGGTTAACGCCGTTAATGAATTCGCTGCTGAAGTTAATACTCCCAAATGGGATTGGCAACCAGAGCCGGAAAATGTTGAGCTGAAAGCCAAAATCAAAGCATTGGCTGAAGTTGGCATGACCGAGGCTTACCAGATCTCTGACAAAATGGCGCGTAAAGACGCAGTTACTGCGGTAACTGAAAAAGCCGCTGCAGCGATTCTGGAAGAGAATCCTGAGCAAGACGAAAAAGAACTGCACGAATTATTGCATGATCTGGAAAGTGACGTTGTTCGTTCGCGCATTCTGGCTGGTGAGCCGCGCATCGATGGTCGTGATCCTGAAATGATCCGGGCCTTGAATGTCGGCACCGGTATTTTACCGCGTACTCATGGCTCAGCCCTGTTTACTCGTGGTGAAACACAGGCGTTGGTTGCAGCAACTTTGGGTACCGAACGTGATGCACAGATGATTGACGGTCTGAACGGTTTAACCAACAGCCGTTTTATGCTGCATTATAACTTTCCTCCGTTCTGCGTAGGTGAAACAGGTTTTGTCGGTTCGCCCAAGCGTCGTGAAATTGGTCACGGACGTTTAGCCAAGCGCGGTATTGCTGCTGTTATGCCGTCTGAAGAAGAGTTCCCGTATGTGGTTCGTGTGGTATCTGAAATCACTGAATCTAACGGTTCTTCGTCCATGGCGTCTGTTTGTGGTACTTCTTTGGCATTGATGGATGCAGGTGTGCCGATTAAAGCCTCTGTTGCCGGTATCGCGATGGGTCTGGTGAAAAGTGATGACAACTTTGTTGTATTGTCCGACATTTTGGGTGATGAAGATCATCTGGGTGATATGGACTTTAAAGTGGCCGGAACCAGCGAAGGTGTGACTGCTTTACAGATGGATATCAAAATTGAAGGTATCACTAAAGAAATCATGCAAAAAGCGCTTAAGCAGGCTAAAGAAGCCCGTTTGCATATCCTGGGTGTGATGGACCAGGCGATTAGTGGACACCGTGAAGAAATGTCTGAATTTGCGCCGCGCATCTATACCGTTAAGGTAGATCAGGACAAGATTCGTGACGTAATCGGTAAAGGCGGCGCCATGATCCGTTCTATTACCGAAGCTTCTGATACCAATATCGAGATTGAAGATGATGGTACGGTGAAGATTTTCGCGACTGAACGTGCTAAAGCTGAAATTGCTATCAAGATGATCGAGCAAGTTACCGCTGAAGTGGAAGTGGGTAAAACTTACCACGGTGAAGTGAAACGTATCGTAGATTTCGGTGCCTTTGTTGAAGTGTTACCGGGTAAAGAAGGTCTGGTACATATCTCTCAAATCGCCCATGACCGGGTTAACAAGGTATCTGACTACCTTGAGCTGGGTCAGAAGGTTGATGTGAAAGTGATGGAAATTGACCGTCAAAACCGCGTACGTCTCAGTATCAAAGAACTCTTGGAAAAGCCTGCCCAGCCAGAAGCTGCCGTTGAGCCGGATCAATCAGCAGAATAAGAGACTGATTTTAATTTATAAAAAAGGAGCTTCGGCTCCTTTTTTTGTTTTCTAGCTCACCTCAACTCTGAATAACAGCGTTATCGACAGCTGTTGCTTATCCCGAACAGGGGTTATTTAAATTTATTCGCTTCATGCAGTGCTTTAAGCACTTTGGAGTGAAACTCACGGTGGTACAGGATCCATATCACGAAAACGGTGGTAAACATAAACAGGCGTGGATCAATAAACCAGGCCAAGGTAGATAAGGACAAATACAGCGCACGCTGACCGTAGTTAAACGAATGGGCTGCCTGGTCGATTACTTTGGCCGTTCGGTTGGCATAGTGTTCCAATTGGTCTTCAGGAATCAGGTTGCCATTGGGGGCAGCACCCACCAATACGCTGGCAAACCCGTACTGGCGCAAAGACCAGGTGAACTGGAAAAATGCAAACACGAAGATACAGACCATCAGCAGTACCTTAATCTGGATTTGCTGGGTATTTTGCGACAGTGCCGGGACCACATCATGGAGTACACTTGCCAGTTTGTCGGCTGATGACAATGCAGTAATAAGACCGGCCAGAATCAGCAGCGTACTGGACGCGAAGAAACTGATATTACGTTCCAGCGCAGAGATAATCGACACATCGGGAATACGATTCTCGCGCAGTAGCATTTGTAACATCCAGTTATTGCGTTTTGCCCTTAATACACTGGATAAGCAAATGGTTTGCTTGGCACGTCTTTTGGCGAATAACGTGTAACCAACCCATAAAACTAAAAACCAGACCAGTCCAATAACATCAAGTACGGTCATTGCAACCTTATCCTTGTATAAAAGATTTTGACCAAAGCACTATTCTGCTACACTTCGCGGCCCTTTTTAAGCCTAAAACAGAAGAAACTCGTTAATGACCATTATCCTGGCACCGATGGAAGGTGTGGTCGATCACCTGATGCGCGATATGCTCACCCAGGTTGGCGGATTTGACCTATGTGTGACCGAATTTGTACGGATTGTTGATCAGCTTTTGCCCAGCCGGGTTTACTATCGTCTCTGCCCTGAATTACATCAACAGGGGAAAACCGCAGCGGGAGTGCCGGTCAGGGTACAATTATTAGGACAAGATCCTGACTGGTTGGCTGAAAATGCTTATCGGGCTGTGTCATTAGGTTCTCATGGTATTGATCTTAATTTCGGTTGTCCGGCTAAAACGGTGAATAACAGCAAAGGGGGAGCGGTACTGCTCAAAGAAACGCAACGTTTATACGATATTGTATCTGCGGTACGCAAAGCGGTGCCTGCCGAACAGCTGGTGAGTGCCAAAATTCGTCTAGGCTTCGAAGACAAATCCATGGCGATTGAAAACGCACAGGCTATTGAAGCGGCCGGTGCAGATTTGCTGGTTATCCATGCCAGAACCAAAGTAGAAGGCTATAAGCCTCCTGCCTACTGGGACTGGATTGGTAAAATTCGTCAGCATACCAGCATACCGATTATCGCCAATGGCGAAATCTGGAGCCTGGACGATGCCAAACAATGTCAGCAACAATCAGCCTGTTATGATCTGATGCTGGGCCGCGGGGCGCTGGCATTGCCGAATCTGGCCCAGGTTATTAAAGGCACGCAACTGCCGATGAACTGGGAGCAGGTGAAACAACTTCTTATCCAGTATTCCGGTTATGAAATCTTTGGCGACAAGGGGCGTTATTATCCCAACAGAATTAAACAGTGGCTGGGTTACCTAAGTCGTCAATATATTGAAGCTGAGGAATTATTCAGCCGAATTAGAACCTTACGCCATTCGGATGAAATCGTCACACAACTTGAACAATGAAATAATCAGGATTAGTCTTGTGCGGCAATAATGACAATAATAACCGGACATGACGCATGCAATTAACACTCAAACCATTAGCCTTGGCAGCGCTTTTTGTTGTTACCGCAGGAACACTAACTGCTTGCGGTGATGAACCTGATAAAGATCAGGCGCCTTTAGTTGAAATAGATAAAAATCCCTTCCCGAGTACTTATCAGCCGTTACCGGCACAAACCGCGTTGATCACCAATGTGACCATTCTGGATGGCATAGGAGGTCAGATCGATAATGGCTCGATTTTTATCCAAAACGGTAAAATTCAACAGGTTGGCGAGGTCGACGACTTACCTGAAGGCACGCAAATTATCGATGGCAAGGGCAAGTGGGTGACGCCCGGCATTATTGATGTTCACTCTCATTTAGGGGTTTATGCCTCACCTTCGACATCCTCGCATTCCGATGGTAATGAAATGACTAAACCGGTCACGGCTGAGGTCTGGTCCGAGCATTCTGTGTGGCCACAAGATCCCGGTTTTGAGCGAGCGTTAGCCGGAGGGGTGACGGTAATGCAAATTCTGCCTGGTTCGGCCAATTTGGTCGGAGGACGTTCAGTTACCGTGAAAAATTTGCCCAATCGCAGTGTACAGGATATGAAATTTCCTGATGCGCCCTATGGTTTAAAAATGGCCTGTGGCGAGAATCCGAAAAGGGTTTACGGCGAAAAAGGCGGACCCAGTACCCGGATGGGCAATGTAGCCGGTTACCGTCAGGCCTGGGCTGATGCACAGGACTATCAGCGCAACTGGGATAAATATAACGCGGAATACAAACAGGGCAAAAATCCCAAGGCCCCCAAGCGTGATTTAAAACTCGATACCCTGGCTGGTGTGCTGGCCGGCGAAATCAAGGTGCATATGCACTGTTATCGTGCCGATGATATGGCCACCATGATGGATGTCATGAAAGAATTCGGCTACCAGATTGATTCGTTCCAGCATGCGGTAGAGGCCTATAAAATAGCCGATCTGCTGGCTCAAAATAAAGTTTGCTCGGCCATGTGGGCCGACTGGTGGGGTTTTAAAATGGAAGCCTATGACGGCATCCGTGAAAATATTCCCATGGTTCACAATGCCGGGGCCTGTGCGATTGTCCATTCCGATAGTGATCTGGGTATTCAACGACTCAATCAGGAAGCGGCTAAAGCCTTGGCCGATGGTCAACGTGTTGGTATTAATATCAGCAAAGCGCAAGCCTGGCAGTGGCTATCTGCCAATCCGGCTAAATCGCTGGGTATTTTTGATCAAACCGGTTCGCTAGAGGCGGGCAAAAATGCCGACTTGGTACTTTGGAGCAGTGATCCGTTTTCTACCTATGCCCAGGCTGAACGGGTGTATATCGATGGAGGACTGGCGTTTGATCGTCAGGATCCGGACAGTTGGCCGGTATCCGATTTCGAGTTAGGTCAGCCTGGTGAAGGAGATGTAAAATGAAAGCACTAATGCATACTTTAGCCACGGCCAGTTTGTTATGCAGTTTATCAGTACAAGCGGATAAAATTGCTATTGTCGGTGGGACTTTGCATACCATGGCAGAGCAGGGCAGTTTGACCGACAAAGCCCTGTTGATTGACGGTGAGAGAGTTGCAGACATTGTCGAGATGGATGCCGTACCTGACGGATATCAGATCATAAATGCCAAAGATAAAGTGATTACGCCCGGCCTAATCGGCGCCGTAACCCAGTTAGGTCTGGAAGAAGTCGGCTACTCTGCCGGTACGGTTGACGCCAGCGTCGACAAGTCGGATTTTTCACCTCTGGGTGCTGCATTTGACGTCTCTTATGCGTTAAATCCGGATTCTAGCCTGATTGATATCAGCAGGATCGAAGGTATTACCAGCGCGGCCAGTGGAATTAACCGCTCTGCCGGTTTGTTTAAGGGACAGGGGGCGATGATCAGTCTAGGCGACGCGCCCTCGATGCTGATCAAATCTAAAGCGTTTATGACGGTGGATGTTAACAACGATGGTGCCGATAATAACAGCGGCAGCCGGGCTGCTTTATGGCCTATGCTGGAAAATGCGTTAAATGAAGCGGCATCGCGCAAAGGCAAGCTTTTGGAACCGAGCGATGAATGGTTTGGTAGTTTGGCCAAAGCCGATATTAATGCGCTGCAAAACGTACTTGATGGCAGTGAACCGCTGATGATGGCCGCTCATCGGGTTGCCGATATTCGTCAGGTCATTTCATTTAAAGCCCGTCATCCCGATATCAAAGTGGTATTGCTCTATGCTACTGAAGGCTGGATGATTGCGCAGGATATTGCCGAGGCAGGGATCCCGGTGATCCTCAATCCTGAATCCAATTTACCTTATGCCTTTGACCAGTTGGCGGCAACACTGGCGAATGCCGGGCGCTTGGCGGATGCCGGAGTGCTGATATCCATTGGCATGGAAAGTCACAATATCCGCCTGGTGACCCAACAAGCCGGGAATGCTGTCGCGAATGGCTTGAGTTGGGAGGATGGTTTGGCTTCGCTGACCATCAATACCGCCAGAATTTATGCTATCGATAAGGATTATGGTTCACTGCAAGCCGGAAAAATTGCCGATGTCGTAGTCTGGTCAGACGACCCGCTGGAAGTGATGAATGCGGCGGAAATGGTGATCATTCACGGTGAACCGATCAAGCTGGAATCACGCCAGACCAAATTGCGCGATCGTTATATGCAAGCATCTAAACAAAAACCGGTCCACTATCAACGACCCTGACATTTATTGTCAGTTTATCGATAGTGATGTCAAAGCTCCTTCGGGAGCTTTTTATCTATTAACAAACAGCTTTCAGGCATGTAATACGGATTGGTATTACTGCTCTTCCTCTTCGTTTGAGGGTTTCTTAAGGTGGTTAATTTCCTCTTCCAGTTGTTTTATCTGTCCCTCAAGTGCTGTTTTTTGCTCCTTTTCTGCATCAGCATGTTGCTGCTTCAGCTCCGCCAATTGACCCACCAGTTCGGTTTTGGCTTTTTCCTGTTGTTCTGCCCGCTCGGCCTTATCAAATACAATATCCTCGGCCACGATCTTGTCTTCGCTTTTCCTAATTTTGGGAGATGGGGCAATTTTCCGTTCTACATCAGGTCCGGCATGCTGGCTGACAAAGGTTGGCGACATAATTTCAATATCACTGTCATGCAGGCAATCCAGTACATGGCTGTACAACTTGGAGCGGGTGGTGAGCAGGTTTTTTACATCCAGCAGTAAGCCGCTGATTTTGTAGGTCACCGAAAAGTTGCCCAGCTCGGTAATATGTACAAAAGGATCTTCCAGTCCCACTTGCTCGGCGGCCTGTATTAACAGTGTTTCGATTTTACTGTGGTGGATGTCATAACCTAGCGATAGTGACACCGATACTATGGTGCCAGAGCTACGAATAACAGTAATGGAATTAGTGATTAGCAGGCTGTTGGGAATAGCGATCAACTCGCGATTCTCGGTTTGTACTTCGCAATCAAATACCCCCCGCTCGGTTACCCGTCCAAAATGTTCTTTGACCCGGATAAAATCACCGGTGCGAAAAGGTTGGGTAAAACGCATCATGGCGCCTGCCATCAGGTTACTGAATATGGTGGTAGAAGAAAAAGCCAATAAACCGGACAAGACTAATCCGATCAAGCTTAGCACCTGGGTTTCAGTACTTTCACTAATAGGTAAGGTAATTACCACCGCCACCACAGTGACCAGGGTTAACAACAGCATCATTAATTGGCGGGCAAAGGTATTTTCGTTGCCGGGACTTTTAAAGCGGGTAAACAGCAGCCAGTTGGCTAACCAGATAAGCAGTGAAAAAATCACCAGAGTTGCGATGACAGGCAACCAGCTTTCGATCAAATGCTCGACAGACATAATTAGGTATCCGGACGTGTTTTGAATAGCCATTCTACAAACAAAAAAGGGGAAATATCACTATTTCCCCTTCTGTTTGCTAGCTGTTTGCAACGATCCTAGTTAGCGTTGTCATGCACACCTTTCATGGCACGACCAGAGGGATCAGCATTATTTTTAAAGCTGGCATCCCATTCCAGTGCTTCTACTGTACTACAGGCAATGGATTTACCGCCAGGTACGCATTGTGCGGCACTTTCCTGTGGAAAGTAGCTTTCAAAAATAGTGCGGAAGAAATAGCCTTCTTTGGTATCCGGTGTGTTAATCGGGAAGCGGAATGACGCATTGGCCAATTGCTGATCGGATACTTCGCTATTAACGTGATCGCGGATTGAATCAATCCAGCTATAGCCGACGCCGTCGCTGAACTGCTCTTTCTGGCGCCACAATACTTCAGCAGGCAGGAATTCTCCATTATCAAAGGCTTTGCGTAATACCCATTTTTCCATTTTGCCATCGATACACATTTTGTCCTGTGGATTAAGACGCATGGCTACATCCATAAACTTCTTGTCCAGGAAGGGGACGCGTGCTTCCACTCCCCATGCGGCTGTCGCCTTGTTGGCCCGGGCGCAGTCAAACATATGCAGCCGGTCAAGCTTGCGTACAGTTTCCTCGTGGAATTCTTTGGCATTGGGGGCCTTGTGGAAATACAGATAGCCGCCGAAGATCTCATCAGCTCCTTCACCCGACAACACCATTTTAATTCCCATTGCCTTGATCTTGCGGCTCATCAGGTACATCGGTGTGGCGGCGCGAATGGTTGTAACATCATAGGTTTCGAGGAAATAAATCACATCACGAATGGCGTCCAGACCTTCCTGAATAGTGAAATGTACTTCATGGTGCACGGTACCAATCATATCGGCGACTTTTTTTGCAGCGACTAAATCAGGTGCGCCTTCCAAGCCCACCGAGAAGGAGTGCAAACGAGGCCACCAGGCATCAGACTGACCTTCATCTTCTATCCGTTTGGCCACGTATTTGGCTGCCACTGCCGATACCAGTGAGGAATCCAGACCACCAGACAGTAATACCGCGTAAGGCACATCTGACATTAAATGTGAACGTACAGAATCTTCAAATGCGACCTTTAAATCTTCCAGGCTGGTGTGGTTATCTTTAACCGCGTCGTATTCCATCCAGTCACGCTGATAGTACTTTTTCAGCTCGCCGGTTTTGCTCCACAAGTAATGTCCTGGCGGGAATTCCTGTACTGTTTTGCAAATGGGGACTAGCGCTTTCATTTCGGAAGCAACATAGAAATTGCCATGCTCGTCGTAACCTGTATACAGCGGGATAATGCCCACATGATCACGGGCAACCAGATAAGCATCTTGCTCTGCGTCATACAGGATAAACGCAAACATACCCTGCAAGTTATCAATAAATTCAATGCCTTGCTGTTCGTACAATGGCAGGATGACTTCGCAGTCGGATTCGGTTTTGAAATCATAAGGCGTAGCCAGTCCGGCACGCAATGCCTTGTGATTATAAATCTCGCCGTTGACAGCCAGAATGCGGGTATCATTATTATTGGTCAGTGGTTGGGCGCCGTTATTTACATCAACAATGGCCAGTCTTTCATGAGCCAGAATCGCATTATTATTATTCCAGATGCCTGACCAGTCGGGGCCACGGTGACGTAACGTCTTGGAAAGTTCTAATGCTTGCGTCCTTAATTCTGTGACATCGGATTTGATGTCCAGAATACCAAAAATACCACACATATACGGGGTTCTCTCTCAACAGTTGTTATTAAATTTTTTGTCCGGTCCCAATCTGAAACGCAATTCAGAACAGGGGTTATACAATCCGGATATGAGCGACATCTTGTTATTATTGTTTAGTTTGATGTCATACAGGAGGGCTTATTCTCATTGCACCCTGAATTTGCCAGTACGGCAGAAAAATGCAAGAAAAAAGGTGGAATATTTTGCTATTTCATATAAAAAGCCCGCCATACAGGCGGGCATTGATTAATTATTATTCAGCTCGCTGGAATTCACTGCTTTGTGACCAATTTGGCCAGTCGCTTGAATCGGCAATATGGTAGCCCACATCAAACAGTAATTGGGTGTCTTCCTGTACCCCGGAGAAATCCCATTTTTCGCGGAATTCGTCACACACCTGATGGTAACATCCGGTAGTAATCAGACTGGTGCGTTTGCGATATTGTGCCGTGGCTTCATCAATAGGTTCGCTGCCACCTTCTGCATACAGGGCCGGTACGCCTTTTTTGGCGAAACTGAAATGATCGGAGCGGTAGTAGTAGCCGGCCTGCGGTTTGTCTTCGCCAACCAGATGACGACCCTGACGGGTAGCGGCTTTTTGCAGATAGTCTTCCAGCTCTGATTTGCCTTTACCCACAACCGTTACGTCTTTGGTTCTACCCAGAATATTCATCGCATCCATATTGATATTGGCCACCGTTTTGGCCAGCGGAATAACCGGATGATCGGCATAGTATTTGGAACCCAGCAGACCTTGTTCTTCGGCGGTTACCACCAAAAAGGTCACCGAGCGTTTAGGGGCCGTATCCAGGCTGGCAAAAGCCTTGGCCATAGTTAACGCTGCGGCGGTTCCACTGGCATTATCCTGTGCACCGTTATAAATCTGATCACCTTCAAGACTGTCATCTTTACCCAGATGATCCCAATGAGCGGTATAAATAATATGTTCGTCAGGCGTGCTGGAGCCTGGCAGTGTGGCTATCACATTATAACTGTCGGATTTTTTCAAGGTGCTGTTGATCGTGGCCGAGGCTTTGATATTCAGCGGCTGTGAGTAGGGGCCTTGCAGGGCTTTGGCTTTTTCTTCATCAAAATTAAAGCCGGCATGACGGAACAGGTTTTGCGCCACTTCATGAGCTATCCAGCCTTCAGCCGCGACTCTGTCCATATTGCCATTTTCCTTGACCAAACCATATTGTGGTCCGCTCCAGCTATTGGCGACAACAGACCAACCGTAAGAGGCCGGTTCTGTTTCATGCACAATAATGGCCGCTTCAGCCCCTTGACGGCTGGCTTCTTCATATTTATAGGTCCAGCGGCCGTAATAGGTCATGGTTTTACCCTGAAACTTGCCACTGTCCGGATTCTCAAAACCGGGATCATTGACCAGAATAATCACTGTTTTACCTTTTACATCCAGTCCTTCGTAGTCGTTCCAGTTATATTCCGGCGCGTTGATACCATAGCCGACGAAGACGACGTCAGAATCTTTTAGCTCAACTCGTTCTTGCTCACGCGATGTGCCCAGCATCATATTTTCGCCGTAGGGCAAGGTTTCATCACCTATGTATAGGGTCATATCCGGATCGGCGGTAATTTCCAGCAGTTCCACCGGTTGCAGATAACTGTCACCATTGCCCGGCTGTAATCCCAGTTTCTTGAATTCGTTGGTGAGGTAGTCGAGAGTTTTCTTTTCGCCAGCACTGGTGGGGGAACGTCCTTCAAATTCATCGGAAGAAATGACTTTGGTGTACTGTTTTAAATCGTCGGCGCTAATCGACTGATAAACTTGCTCAAAGCCGTTTGTTTGTGCTGCGCTTTCAGTGTCTGGTGTGGGGGTATCGCAACCGCCTAGGGCAATAAGAGGTAGCAATGTGACAAGATATCGATGTTTTTTCATTATTATACTCTTCTCGTTTTGGAAATTATGACAGTATAGGGAAAAGCGTATCGCAACTCTAATCCTATGCAGTGGTTTTATCATATTTGGCAACATCCCCCGTTTAATCAATTGGCCCGTTTCGGTTTTGAACAGCTTGAAGACTGGCCGGATTGTGAATATCTGAATCGGTTATCTGACTTCTCGCAGCGCTTTGTTGCGCAGCAAGATTTGGTTGATGAAAGCGACTATTACGAACAGATTATTTTCAGGCGTCACATTATTCCGACCCGCATGCAGAACTGGCATGACTTGTTTAATGCCTGTATCTGGCTGAATTTTCCACTCAGCAAAGCCGAGTTGAACCGTCAGCATATGCAAGATATTAATCAGTTTGGATTAAATCCGCGTACCCCAAGACGCAATCGCATTACCCATTTTGATGAATGCGGTGTGTTGCTGGCTTACAGTGATGAGCACATACCGGCATTACTGCGCGAGCGCCAATGGAAGCAGGCATTTGTGGATTGTCGACAGCAATGGGGTGGGCAGGTTGACGCCGTTCTTTTTGGTCATGCTAATTACGAAATGTTGCTGCAACCCTTTATTGGGTTGACCGGTAAATTTTTAGGACTAAGGGTGAGTGAGCAATACTGGTCGGCGGATTGGCAGCAAAAATGCAAAATACTGGATAATGCATTATTGGAACAACTTGAACACAATGTTTTGGCGGATAAAAACAGTTTGTCGCCTTTGCCATTGCTAGGGATTCCTGACTGGTATGAGCAAAATCAGCATGCTGAATTCTATCAAAATAAAAACTATTTTATGCCTAAGCCCAAGCGTTGAATAAGCCGATTAGTGGGAAAGCAAGGTCTGTTTGGCTGCAAACTGTTCCAGACGTTTAATCGCCTGTTCAGTGTAAACGCCGGTGTAGAGTTTACGCATTGTGCCATCCTGATAACTGGTTTCCAGTGCCTGTTGCCAACGCAGAATACGTGCGTCATCGACATCTTTGGAAAAAGCGATATAAAGCTTAATGTCGGTCAATAATATTGCTGGAAAAAGTTGTACATTACCCATTGCGTAACTGGCTTCCAGACGTTGCATGGTATTTTCATTAAAAGGAGCCAAGTCAACCCGTTGTTGTACCAGCATGCGTGCACAGCGATCTTCGTTGACGGTCAGCACCAGATTTTTATTCACAATGAATCCTTGATCTTGCAGCATATTGGCGTACACGGATCCGCGATTGGCACAGACATTGTAGCCTTGTGTTAGTTGTTGCATGCTTAACCTCGGTTTCACTCGATCTGTGCGGGCATACAGGGAAATCTGGTAATGCTTGAGGGGGCCTACCCATTTAAACTGGTTCTCGCGATCGTTATTACGAATGGTTTCAAACAGGGCGATATTGGTTCGGTTTTTGGCCATTTCCAGCCCTCTGGCCCAGGGAAGCAACAGCATATTGCCGGTTTCGCCCATTTGCTCCATTAAATGGCGCACCAGATTAACCGTTGCCCCGGTTAATTGTCCGTTCTCATCCAGATATTCGCCGGGAGGACTGTGTTCGGTCAACACCAGCAAAGGTGGCCAGTCCGGATTAAATTCAGCCAGTAATTGTTGTGTACCACTCTGGGACGCCAGATGTGAAATATGGGCCGCATTAGCCATCTTGCCAAACGTAATTGCAATGCAACAAAGGCATGCAAGAAGACAGCAGAACTGATTCATCATATGAACTTTTCCGGCAAAATCTGTTGAAGCGAGTATAGATTATACCAGTTTTATAATGGTCCAAATGCCCCATATTATCAGGCTCGGAGCCACCGCGATTGCCCAACATTGTTTATTGCTTAATTGAGTCCACTGGCTAATGCCTACAGCAATTAAATACATGGCCCAGAATGACTCGACACGGATATTGCTGGCCAGATTGTACCAGTCTGAAGTTGCTTCCAATCCTAGCAGATAGGAAAGCGTTAAGGGGGAGAGTGATTCCATTGGCAGTTGATGATTATCGGACAATACAATAACCGTTAAGCTGATTAAGCCGGTTAACACAATCGGCATCGACGTCCACCATAAAAAACCGTACCAGTCGGTGAAACCATTGACATTATTTTCATCCATCTTGGCCATAATATTCAGGTACAGGGCGATAATGGCATTCACCACAATCAGCCCGAAGCCTATGCCTATAATGCTGAAAATTTGCATATTACTTTTATTGAGTCGATCGGCAAAGGCAGCTTGCTCGGCGGGACTTTTGCTGCCCGCCTGGGCCTGGACAATAATTTCCTTGTACCACTCAAAGTCGACAAAATTGAAATACAGATAAATTGGCATAGTGGCCATCAGTATGACCAAAAAAAACGGGATCCATGACCAGTTATGTTGATGAGTCAGTGCAGCAAATACGCGGTTAGGCTTAAAGAATATATCGCTACAAGCTTGAAATGGGGTGTATTTCTGTTCCATTGAATTCCCTTAATATTTTGTTACTACATAACCTAGGTTGGTACGGTTGCAATAAGACTTTGAATACTATGTAATAATTCAAATTATGGCCAGATTAATCAATTTGTGCCAAACAAGCAAAAGGGAATAACGGAATGATTGAAATACATCAACTGGCCAAAAAGTTTGCTGTGGAAAATCCGAAAAAGCTCAGTGAACAGGAGCGCAAGGATCCGCGTTTGAAAGGACGCTTCTTCCATTCGGTGCAAAATGTCAGTTTCAGCTGTCCGGATGGACAGGTTCTGGCCTTGCTTGGCCCCAACGGCGCAGGCAAAACCACCACTTTACGCATTCTATCTACCGCTCTTAAAGCGGATTCAGGTACTGTCAGAATTGATGGTGATGATGTTCTTAAAAATCCTCTTATTGCCCGCAAAAAAATCGGTTTCTTATCGGGAACTACCGGTTTGTACGGACGACTGACCGGACGTGAAAACATCGCCTACTTTGGCCAGTTGCATGGGCTGGGGGCATCTACTATTGCCAGCCGGATTGAAGAATTGGCTGAGTTACTGGATATGCAAAATTTTCTCGACCGTCGTAGTGAAACCTTTTCCAGCGGGATGAAACAAAAAACCGCCATTGCACGGGCAGTGATCCACCAACCGGCTTTGGTTATTCTGGACGAGCCTACTACCGGCCTGGATATTATGGCGACCCAGACAGTACTGGATTTTATTAAACGTCTAAAAGCCCAGGGGACGCCGGTGATTTTTTCCACTCATCATCTTGATGAGGTCAACGAGTTGTGTGATAGGGTGACGGTTATCGACAAGGGGTTAAGCTGTTTTGACGGGTCGATTGAACAATTTAGACAGTTGTCGTCGGGTGGATTACATCAGGCATTTATGCAGGCATTGGGATAAGGAAACCGACAGATGTGGCAAATATTCAATAAAGAATTAAAAGAGCTTCTACGTGACAAGAAAACGCTGTTTTTTATGATCGCCTTGCCGTTATTGTTATTTCCGTTGATTTTTGGCGGTGTAGCCTTTATTTCTGGTCAGGCCATAAAGGACGCACAAAACAAAGTATTGAAGTACGGTTTAATCGGTGCTGAACATGCGCCGCAATTAGCCAGTGCATTGTTGGCGGCCACCGACAAATTTGAGTTGGTTGAGGTTGAGGCGGAGCAGGATTTTAAGCAACTCATTAAGGATCAAGTTGTTGATTTTGTTTTAGTTGTGCCGCAAGGCTTTGATAGCGATCTGTTTACTGCTGGTCAGCAAAAATTACAGCTGCATCTTAACGATGCATCGCTGAACATGGTTTACAACCGGGTTAATGATGAGGTGGAAAAACTCTCCAAACAACGTCAGCAAAAAGCCTTCGGTCAATTAGGGGTCAACGAGGAGCAACAAGCCGCGTTACTCGAGCCTATTTTGCTGGAAAAGAATAATATTGCCGACAAACGGGAAGATTGGGGTGAGAAAATAGGCGGTATTGTGCCTTATCTGGTGTTTATCTTATGTTTTCAGGGGGCAATGTATCCTGCTTCAGATTTGGGCGCAGGCGAGAAAGAACGAGGCACACTGGAAACCTTGCTGATTTCACCTATTGATCGTTACAAAATTGTACTAGGTAAATTTTTAACTATTGCCTTTGCTGGCGCCACTTCGGCGCTGATTACCGTTGCCAGTATGGCAATATGGGGAATTATTCTCAGTCAGGGCATGGCAATCGAATTCGTGGTCGAATTTATGTCGGCGATCAATATGCTCGACTTTATCTTAATGTTTTTAATGCTGATCCCGGTGGTCGCCATTTTTGCCTCGGTGTTATTGTGCTTATCTATTTATGCGCGCAGTTTTAAAGAAGCACAAAGCTATATGGGCGCATTGATCCTGTTTGTTATTATGCCCATCGTGCTGGCTATGCTACCCGGTGTAACCTTGGATGGGGGGTGGGCCTGGGTACCGCTGACCAATGTTGCTCTGGCGATGAAAGAGTTGATTAAAGGCACCATGGATTATTTTGCCTTGATTGCCATTTTTGGCTCAACTGCGCTGATTGCCGGAGCGTTAATTGGCTTTTGTGTGTACTGGTTCAATCAGGAAAAAGTATTGTTCAGATAATTTAGCGACGAGCTACGAGTGCCGAGTCGTTTCACGGAGAAGGTTAGTTGCGTGAAGCGCTCGGTATTTTTATTGATGACTTCAATGACATCAATCGCTCATTACTCAGGTTAAGCATACTCATTCAGGTTTTTCAGATTTTGATTGGGTTGTTTTGAGCGGGAAATACATTTTTAACCATTCGGTTGTTTCTGTTAGCACGGTTTTTCTAGCGGCAACGTCTTGAAAATAATGATCTTGGGCGTCTACCTCGACAAAGCGAAAAGGAACCTTGTTGTATGTCTGCATGGCATCGCGAAATTTTTCAGCCTGAATAAAGGGCACGGTACTGTCCTGATTACCGTGTAATAGCAATACTGGGGCTTTTATCTGTTCTACATTCTCGAGCGGCGTATAAGAGCGAATTTTGCCTTGGTTATTTTCCAGGCCAAGGTATTGATCGTAGTAATACCATTGTTGGCTGCCGACTTGAGAACGATATTTCTTCTGGTGCACAGGATCAGTTACGCCATTGACAGAGATGGCGCATTTAATCAAATCAGCCGATTTCACAGCCATTTGTAGCGCGGAATAGCCGCCGTAACTCCAGCCAATAGCACAAAATCCGTTTTTAGCGGCGATCCCCTTTTTTACCATATTGTGATAGCCGTCGATCACATCCGTCACCATTTTGCCGCCATATTCACCGAAACCCTTATTGCGAAATTCAACGCCATAACCGCTCGAGCCCCTGAAGTTTGGCTGCAATACAGCATATCCCAGAGAAGCATAGTATTGTGCCATCCAGTCGTAACTGGCGTCATCATGAGACTCTGGTCCTCCATGCGGCATCAGGATCATGGGGAAGGGGCCTTGTTTTACTGTTTTTCCGGGGGGCAGCGTTACAAAGCCGTGTATTTTCAGGCCATCGTTGGCCTGATATTCAATCGGCATAACTTGAGAAAATACATGCTCTGCTGGCAAGGTAGACGAAGTTCCCAGCGCATCCATCATGCCGGTATTCAGTGAAAACGTATAAAAGTCGTCCGGCTTGCCCGCTTCGGTGGCTTTAAGCAGAAAGGTTTTCAGATCGCGGGTCCAGGATACGATCAGGACTTTTTTATCCGGCATGGCTTGGGCTAATGCCTTTTTAAGTCCGGCAAAACGTCCGTGGGTAAACATCTGGTCGGGCAGCACACCGTCCCAAAACTCAAATCCGAGTAGCGTGTTGCGATAATCATCTGTTATGGCTGAACCTGTTTGCCCGACTATTTCTCCCTGGAATGTCAGAGGATCGAGTTGGCCGTCAGCAAGAGAGAGTGACATGGCCCCACGCTGATCGTCAAATTGAACGGCTATCTTGCCGCTATCCACCATTCCCATCACACTGAAAGGGACTATGGCTGTATCTTGTTTATAGATAGTGTGTTTTTCAGGTAAATAACTATCCAGCGTAAAGCTGTTGTGTCGTTCCAGCAACTTGGTTTCTGCCAATAGCTTACCCTCAGCGTCGTAAACAAAGTTACGTACACTCAATGCACCTTGTTTAATACGTTCACTGCGGCCATCGTTCAGATCGACCTGATAAATGGTTGCCCGGTAATCGAGTTTATCATTGTCATCAGCCAGCAAAATTTGCATCAATACCGATTCTTGGTCCGGCAACAAGGCAACAACATGGGTCAGATTTCTGATTGATCCTCCAATACCATTCATCAATACCACGCCGGTTTGTTGTTCAACATTAAAGGCATAGATTCGATCATACTCAACTTCTATGGTCTGAAATCTCAGTGCAACATCACGCGTTTGCTGGATATAAACCAACACATGCTTATTGCTTCCCCAACTGACATGTTTGATTTGCGCTTCGTCTCCGGTACCAAAATGTATGGTTGGTTGCTTATCGGTTAAATCCGCTATACATATTTCAAAGCGGCGGCCGTTAGAACATTGGGTTGCCAGATAATGACCATCTGGAGACAGGGCTGGGTGCTGTATGGCGGGAAGCTGCGCGAAATCGTCCAGGGCAGTAACAAGGGAGGGAGTAGCAGCTAAACTGACGTGCGAGAAACAAGTTAATAGTGTCGATAGCAGAAAAACATTTCGCATAATGATAGTCCGTTAATTTATACAGTCCAAAAAATGCCGCTGATCTAGCGGCATTGAAGAATTATTCTATCAGCCCGTGCTTAGACAGGCCGAGGATGCTCCGTCAGGTTCTGGTCACATCCACAAAAATCTTTAGTTTCTGTCCCGGTTGCAAATATTTTTTGATATTAAGCTGATTCCAACGACCAATATCTGATACCAGTACTTTAAATTTCTGCGCGATACGCGCCAGGGAGTCACCGTTGCGAACCGTATAGGTGAGAGTGCGCATTACCGAGTTTTCGGTTTGCTGACTGCTGACACGATTGACCCAGATAACCAGTTCCTGACCCGGGTGTAATGGGTCTGTGGGTGCCATACCATTCCATTTGGCCAGACTGCGTAAATTAACTTTATATTTGCGACTCAAATCCCAGAAGGTATCGCCCGATACGACATGATGAGTTAATTTATTTGCTCCATGCGAGCGAGATTGAGTGGTTTCCAGTCTCTGTTCCTGCGACAGCGAATAGAAATCCAGTGATTTTAGCGCCACAGGAACAACCAGGTGATCGCCAGCCACAATCATGTTGCCCTTAAGTTCGTTAACCTTACGGATGATATCCACTGTGGTGTGGTACTTGTTTGCCAGCTTTAACAAACTGTCACCACTTTTAACTTTGTGGCGTACCCAGTTTAACCGCTGTTCTTCAGCCGTATCAGCCAAGGCAAGGTTAAAGGCTGCAACACTTTCTACCGGTAACAGCAACTGGTGAGGGCCATCGGGATCGGTAGCCCAACGATTATATCCGGGGTTAAGGGCATGCAGCTCCTGGACTGATAAACCGGCCATCTCGGCGGCCAGGGCTAAATCGATTTGTGAACCTATATCAACTATTTCGGTGACAGGGTGATTGGCAATCGGATACCAGTTGTCGTCATCTTCCGGGTGATTACGCATAATATCGGCCAATGCCAGCAATTTGGGTACATAGGCACGGGTTTCCTTGGGCAGATCCAGTGACCAGAAATCGGTAGATAAGCCTTTTTTCTTGTTGGCTTTAACGGCTCGTGAAACACGGCCTTCACCGCTATTGTAGGCCGCCAGCGCGTGTAACCAGTTGCCGTCAAACATCTTGTTTAGATAAGTCAGGTAATCCAGTGCACCATTTGTGGCGGCAATCACGTCACGACGTCCGTCATACCACCAGCCCTGTTTCAAGCCAAAACGCTTGCCTGTTGCTGGTACAAATTGCCACATGCCAGCGGCGCGGCCATGAGAATAGGCAAAGGGGTCAAATGCACTTTCTACTATGGGTAATAGCACCAGTTCCATCGGCATATCGCGTTTTTCGATTTCTTCCACGATCAGGTACAAAAACGGTGAAGCACGTTTGGTGACACGCTGCATATATTCAGGATGAGCCCGGTACCAGTTACGCTGGTTGGCAATCCGGCGGTTATCCGGGATATCAAAATTTAATTGGTTGCGGACCCGTTGCCATACGTCGGTAATTTCGGGTACGGATTCAGGTTGATCTGCTGCAGTATTGGCTTCCAGCTCGACTTCCACTTCATCTATAGGGTGATTGACCGGGATAGTTCCTTCATGTGCCTGTTCGCAATCATCTTTATCCAGATTTTCGGTGTCGCCTTTTTGGCATTGCTCAACAATTTGGGTGGCGATCAGGTGTTCTTCAGTTTGTTGTTGTTCAGTGTCATCGGAGAGAAAGGATGTAGAAGCACAGCCATTAAGGAAAATGAACAGGGGAATACAAAAAATTCGTTTCATAATAATACAGTTTATTCCTTCGTTATTAGACCGCTGTTTTTATTGAATACTGCTATTCAACTGTATGATCTCGCACTTGTTTTTAGTGCGCTATTTATTCTGGATCAAAAATTAGACATTCACAATATTGTGACATTGTACGGGTTAAAACTGATCTTTCCAGCTTCGTAATGCTGCAAAGGTATCTTTTTCCCCATGTAATACCTTTCCTGCGTGTTGCGCCACCCGTTGTAATACCTCTGGTTGATCGCAGCGCAGAAACGGATTTATGCTCAACTCCCGAGCAATAGTGCTGGGCAGGGTAGGCTGATCTTTTATCCTTATCTGCTTGGCCTGGCTGACATAATCGCGCAGTTGATGATTACCCGGCTCGACTTCCGAGGCAAAGCGCAGGTTAGCCAAGGTGTATTCATGGGCACAATATACTTTTGTGTTGGCTGGCAATTTAGCTAGCTTTTGCAAAGAACCAAACATTTGCTCCGCTGAGCCTTCAAACAAACGACCGCAACCGGCCGAAAATAGCGTGTCGCCGCAAAATAGACCGACCGATCCAAAAAAAGCAATGTGGTCACGAGTATGACCCGGCACGTCGAACACCTCAAACTGCAGCGATAATCCGTCAAGAGTGATTTTGTCACCTTCGCTCAGGCAATGATCCACATGGGAAATACGTTCCCGGTTAGCCGCATAAACAACGGCATCGGGAAACTTATCTTTCAAGCTGGAAAGGCCACCAATATGATCGTCATGATGATGGGTAATCAGGATATCGGTCAGGGTGAGTTGATGCTGTTGTAAAAATGCCAGTACTGGTTTGGCATCTCCGGGATCCACTACAGCACAACGTTTACCTTGCCGTATACACCAAATGTAATTATCTTCAAATGCGCGAATTGGGGTGACTTCAGTCATACTTGAGTTCATCATCAGTTTATATCATCTTTATTTTGGCAGTTGTGTTAACAAACCTGTAGTAAAAAATGAAACCAGCATATTTATCCGACAAACCTGTTTACCCCCGATCCTGGCAACAATTGCCTTTAGGGGAGCGTATTGGCCAGTTAACTGAGCAAACCGTTAACGCCAAATGCCGCCAGTTTTTTGGTTATCATATGGTGCAGTTGGGTGACTTGAGTTGCCAATTGGATCTCAGTCCGTGTCCGATTCAGCACCGAATATTACAGACTCATAAAATAAATAATGGTTCCGGATTATTGTCATTATCCGAAGCTCTGCCTTATCAGGAAAACTCCATCGACGCCTTTGTGTTGGCCCATGAGCTCGACTTTGCCAGTGACCCGCACCAGATACTGCGAGAAATCAACTACGCGATTATTCCCAACGGCCATCTGGTGATCAGCGGCTTTAACCCGGTTAGTTTTGCTGGATTGGGACGTTTATTGCCGATTAAACGTGACAGCGTGTTGCGTCAGGCTCGATTTTTTACTGCCGGGCGGATTAAGGACTGGTTGCAGTTGTTAGGGTTTGAAGTACTTAGCGACGAGCGGATGTTACACAGTGAATTATTATTTGAACGTCAGGCTCGTCCCAATAGCCGCTGGCAAAACTTTAGTGATAAATATTTACCGTTATTAGGCTCGATTTATGTGATTACCGCCAAAAAGCGTGAATCGACCCTGACCATGATTAAACCCAAATGGAAAGTAGGGCGACAATTTGCACCGGTTGGCGCCAGCGTACAGGCTTGGCATCGGGATAGTCGCTAGTTTGTAGGCGGTTATCTTTAAACTGATTTTAGCCTTTCGACAGCTCATTCTTCGCGCTCAAGGCGAACGTAAACCGAACAACGGGAATGGTGGACGTGGGAAATAATCCGTCGAGACTGAGTTGCGTTTCCCTTCGACAGATCGTTTTTGATAATCAGGAGGAATGGCGAGCAACCGTTCGTGGTGAGCGTGAGGAACGAATAGTCGAACCACAATTTGACTTTTAGGCTTGTGTTTGGGGGAAGTGGATAACAAGCATAAAAAAGCGGGCTAACTGACAGCCCGCTATTCACACTCAATAGGGTTATTTTACCTTCATACCCGGTTTGGCACCCGCATGAGGTTCCATTACCCACAGATCTTTTCCGCCGGGACCTGCGGCCAGTACCATGCCCTCGGATAAACCAAAACGCATTTTACGCGGAGCCAGGTTGGCAACCATCAGGGTTAATTTACCTTGCAGGTCTTCCGGTGCATAAGCGGATTTTATCCCGGCAAATACCTGGCGGGTTTCGCCACCCAAATCCAGCTCAAGGCGCAGTAATTTTTCCGCACCTTCCACATGCTCGGCTTTGGCAATTAAGGCGACACGTAGATCCACTTTGGCAAAATCGGCGAACTCGATAGTTTCACCAATAGGATCTTTGGCTAGTTCGCTGTCAGGATCGGCTTTGGCGCCTTGTGTAGCTTGTAAATCTTCTTTGGAGGCTTCAATCAGCTGATTAACCTTATCCATCTCGACCCGTTGCATTAACGGTTTGAATTTATTGACAGGGTGATCGATAAGCAAGGTTTGTGCGCTACCCCATGTCAATGTGTCGTTCAGGAATTCTTCGGCTTGCGCTGCCATTGTTGGCAATACCGGTTTCAAATAGGTAACCAGAATACGGAACAGGTTAATGCCCATTGAACAGACGTCGTGGGTAAATTGCTCCTGGCCTTGCTGTTTGATGCTTACCCAGGGGGCATTGGCATCAATAAACTGGTTGGCTTTGTCGGCCAGCGCCATAATGTCTCGAATGGCACGGTTATACTGACGTTTCTCGAATGCTTCAGCAATGCTGCCAGAGGCCTGTTGGAATTGATTGACTAAATCTTGATCCAGCACATTGGTGGACAGTTTGCCGTCGAAACGTTTGGTGATAAAGCTGGCACAACGACTGGCGATATTGACCACTTTACCGACCAGATCGGCATTTACTTTTAGTACAAAGTCTTCAAAATTCAGATCGATGTCAGTGACACCGTCATTCAGTTTACTGGCGTAGTAATAGCGCAGATATTCCGGATTCAGGTGCTCCAGAAAGGTACGGCCTTTAATAAAGGTACCTTTGGATTTGGACATCTTGGCACCGTTAACTGTCACAAAACCGTGCACATTTACCCCGGTGGGCTTACGGAAACCGGCACCTTCCAGCATAGCGGGCCAAAACAGCGAGTGGAAATAGGTAATATCCTTGCCGATGAAGTGATACAACTCGGCACTGGAATCCTTGTTCCAGTATTCATCAAAGTCGATATTGTTGTTATCACAGAAATTTTTAAAGCTGGCCATATAGCCAACCGGTGCATCTACCCACACATAAAAATACTTGCCCGGCGCATTGGGGATTTCAAAACCGAAGTAGGGCGCATCTCGGCTGATATCCCATTGCTGTAAGCCATCCTCAAACCATTCCTGCAGTTTATTGGCCATTTCGGCCTGAATGGCACCGCTTTTCATCCAGTCTTGCAGCATGTCGGAAAACTGCGGCAAGTCGAAAAAGTAGTGTTCGGAATCTTTTAATACCGGCGTCGCGCCGGATACCACTGAACGGGGATTTTTCATTTCAACCGGGCTGTAGGTGGCACTACAGACATCGCAGCTGTCACCGTTTTGATCTTCAGCGCCGCATTTTGGGCAGGTGCCTTTGACAAAGCGGTCGGGCAAGAACATCTGCTTTTCCGGATCAAACAACTGGCTGATGGTGCGTTTAACGATATAACCAGCCTCGTCCAGGCGGTTATAAATTAATTCACAGATTTCACGATTTTCGTCTGAATGGGTGACATAGTAGTTGTTATAATCCACCCCGAAGTCCATCAGATCCTGATGGTGTTCAGCGCGAGTCTGGGCCACCATTTGCTCGGGGGTAATACCCAGCTCCTGGGCCTTGAGCATAACCGGTGTACCATGTGCATCATCGGCGCAGACGCTGTAACATTGATGGCCGCACATGCGTTGAAATCTTGTCCAGATATCAGTTTGGATATGCTCAAGTAAATGGCCTAGATGAATAGAGCCGTTGGCATAGGGAAGGGCACTGGTAACAAGAATTTTGCGCTGTGTCTGGGTCATAATAATTACGGAAAACCATAGCTAATAAAGAGGTGGCGAATGTTACCGAAAACCACCACGCTTTGCATCGACAAATTCGCTTATCTAACCGGAGAAAACCATGATTTTTGGCAAAAAGCAGCTAACCGATGAAGTATGTCGCCAAATACAGCAGGAAATCGGCCAATTTTACGCGATTCCGCCAAGCTGTGTTGGTGGATGGTTAAGTGCCAAAAACAATAAATTATCTATAGAAATCCCCTTTGCCGCCAGTTCGCAATTACCGTCGTTGCAGAGTGAATTGCAGCAATGGTTACACCATCAGTCACTGGATAAAATAGAGTTGGCCTTTAGCCAGTCGATTATGCCATTACCAACCAATAATCCACCCATTCCCTGTATCAAAAATGTGCTGGCGGTGGCGTCGGGCAAAGGTGGGGTGGGGAAATCCACCAGCGCGGTGAATCTGGCCTATGCATTGATTCAGGAAGGTGCAACGGTGGGAATTCTGGATGCGGATATTTATGGTCCCTCTATTCCCATTATGTTGGGTAATCCCAACGCGCAACCGGATAGTGATGACGGCCGGCATATGCAACCGTTGCAGTCTCATGGTCTGGTGGCCAATTCCATTGGCTATCTGGTGCCAGCCGAAGACGCCGCCATCTGGCGTGGACCAATGGCCAGTAAAGCCTTGCAGCAACTGTTAATGGAAACCGCCTGGCCAGCACTGGATTATCTGATTGTTGATATGCCGCCGGGCACCGGCGATATTCAACTGACCTTGTCAAAAAGCGTGCCGGTAAGCGGGGCGGTCATAGTGACCACACCACAGGATATTGCCCTGGCCGATGCGTTAAAAGGCATCACCATGTTTAATAAGGTCGATGTGCCGGTGCTGGGTATTATCGAAAATATGAGTTATTACCAATGCCGCCAATGCGGACACAAAGAAATGCTGTTTGCCAGCGAAGGCGGGGTAAAACTGGCTAAAGATCATCAGGTGGAATTGCTGGGGCAGTTGCCGCTGGATATTGTTATTCGTGAACACGCCGACAAGGGCGAGCCATTGCTAATCAGCGAGCCTGACAGTCCGCTAAGCGCCAGCTATCGGGCGGCAGCACGCAATATGAGCAAACAGCTGTATTTGCAATCGCTAAAACCCGGCCAGAAAATTTCGGTTACCAATTTGTCCTGACAACTTTGAGTTGAGGGCTGCGAGCGTCGAGCTAAAGCCACGACCTACAATAGCTCATGGTAGATTGTAGGTCGGCATTTATGCCGTCAGTATTGTTTATCCTCGAGCCGTCATTCTCGATCAAAACGATGCCGGGATGATGTAGTTAATATTTGTTGGCAAGCCAATGCAGGTTTTGGTCTTTGCACCTAGCGCGAAGCTCGACTCTCGCAACTGAATGATGATAGGTGTATTTTCCATCGGCATGAGTATAATGGCGGCGACAAAAATGTCATCAGTTTCAGTTATTAGCCAACCACTGCCAATCGAGAATAAAAACAATGCGTTTGTGTGATAAAGACATCGTCAAATATTTACAGGAAGGAACAATTGCCATTAATCCGCCTCCGGCACAGGAGATGATCAGTGGTGTCACGGTAGATATCAGACTAGGTAACAAGTTTCGTGTCTTTCAGGATCACCACGCACCTTATATTGATTTGAGTGGCACCAAAGAATCCATGCAAGCCGCGCTTAATTCAGTGATGAGCGACGAAATTGTTCTCGATGAAGGCAAAGCATTTTTCTTGCATCCCGGTGAACTGGCGCTGGCAGTGACTCATGAATCTATCACTTTGCCGGCCAATATTGTTGGTTGGCTGGATGGGCGTTCTTCACTGGCGCGACTGGGGTTAATGGTGCATGTCACCGCACACCGCATTGATCCGGGCTGGTCGGGCAATATCGTGCTGGAGTTTTTCAATGGCGGTAAATTGCCTTTAGCCTTAAAACCAATGATGAAAATCGGCGCGGTCAGTTTTGAAATGATGTCCGGCCATGCCGAAAAACCCTATAATTCGCGGCTGGATGCCAAATATCGCGGACAGGATGGAGCCATCGCCAGTCGTATCGACGCCGACGGCAGTGACGGGGCCAAATAAACACGCGGAACATACCAAAATGCTCAAGCTTTAGGCAAACAGGCTATTTGGTGGATCTAATCCGTTGCATTGAAAGCATAATTGAGTACACTATGCGCCTTCGGTCGGTATGTAGCGCAGCTTGGTAGCGCACTGTCATGGGGTGTCAGGGGTCGGAGGTTCAAATCCTCTCATACCGACCAATTCCTTCTTCTCTCAAGTATTTCCAATACTTTTAAATCCAGCGAAAACATTAATTGAACCTCCAACATAAGCGCGGAGCGGTTACGTCGGATTCACAAATTTGTATGGAACAAATTTGAACGCGCTTTAGCGCGGCCCGAAGGGCGTAGCACAGGATGTGCGAAGTAAATCCTCTCATACCGACCAATTCCTTCTTCCTCTTTGTTTGAAAAATAAACCCATTAATTCTATTGTTGTTTCTGTGATTACTACCTTTTGGAAATGGATAGTTAGGGAATTTGGCAATGGAATATCCATCACCATTAAAACAAAGTGCTAAATATGGAGCGGGGGTTGCGCTTGGCACATTGATTTATCAGTTAACCATAAGCGAAGGATATGCTCTTGATATTTACCGGCCTATTTTTGTTGGCATTTTAAGCACGATTTTTTTATACATCTTGTTCCGCCGTAATAATAAGAATTAACCTGCATAAAGTCTCCTGGTTGTGCTATCAACCGGCGTCAGGCTTAAAGGTTTTCACACCTAGCAATTTCGTTGTTCTCACCAAATTAGTTTGTCAGCGGGCAGGATTGCCATAACAGGATTAAATTTTCTTCAGTTAACTTAGGTTAATTACCTTCAACATTATCCCCGTTAAAGTGTTCTTCGATTTAATCCAACCAAGGTGATGACCATGAGTACTATTACCGCATTGCGATGGCGGAGTTCGCTTAAACAATTTTCAAGTCACAAAGTGGCTAGCAATATCATTCAAAACCTGCTGGAAGCGGCGCGTTTATCCGCGTCGTCCTATGGCTTGCAACCTTACCGGGTTTGGGTGGTTGACGATCCTGATTTATTGGCACAACTGAGTGAGCAGGCGTATGGCCAGACTCAGGTTGCACAATGCTCTCATTTGTTGGTATTTGCCAATGAAACTGTTGTTAACGATAGAACCGTTGACCGCTATTTCGAATATTATTATCAACAGACACAGTCCCAGCCCGGCAGTCTGGATGGGTATGCGAGTCATATTAAATCTGCATTGGCGTCAAAAACTGCAGGCCAGGCTGCGATATGGGCTGAGCAGCAAGCTTATATTGCGTTGGGAGCGGTATTGACCGAAGCCGCGGTATTAGGTGTCGACACCTGTCCGATGACAGGGTTTGACAACAAAGCGATAAATCACACCCTTGGCCTTGACCAGCATGAACTCAACGCTTGTGTCATTTGTGCGGTTGGCTATCGCAATGACAATACCCAAGCGCAGGTAAAAGTGCGCACGCCTAGCGAGCAGTTTGCCCGGTTTGTGGCGTAATAAGGAGTAGTGAATGAATTTAGATGAGTATTTCAAATTATTGGGGTTAACCAAGCCTGAGCAGCCGGACCTGGCTTTTTTACATCAGTATGTCGCCCGTCATATGGCATTGTTTACCTTTAATAATCTGGCAGTGTTATTGCGCGAGCCTATGCCTTTGGATACGCCGTCGTTACTGGAAAAAGTAGTACGGCGGGGGGCTGGTGGATATTGCTTTGAGCACAATAAAATTGCCTGTGAGGCTTTAACTCATCTGGGATATTCAACCCGAATTGTGGTTGGCCGGGTATTGAACAACTATGTGCGCCCGGTTCCCAGGACTCACCGTATTACCTTGGTCGACATCGCGGCGGAAAGCTATCTGGTTGATGTGGGTTTTGGTCCTGCTTGTCCTGTTGCGCCTATTGCTGTTAACGCACAAGCGCCGCAACAAGCCGGCCAGGAGTACTACCAAATCAAGGCTTTGGCCAATCACGAGTATGATCTAGTGCTGGAAAAGGCCGATGGTCCCTTTATTCTGTACCGGTTTGATCTTGGTCAGTATAGCGATGCAGATTGTGCTGTGGGGCACTTTTATTCCCACAAGCATCCCGATGCAGTGTTTGTGAACAATCTGGTGGTCAGCAAGAAAACAGCCAAGGAAACCGTTGCCCTGACTAACCATCGTTTGACTCACCGCACTCAGTCACAAGAATTAACCACGACAATTGACTCAGGAACAGCTCTGTTTAAGGTGTTAACCCAGACCTTCGCGCTGAATATTGAACAGGAAATTTGCCAGTTTTTGTTCGAGCGTTATATTGCGCCTAAATTGGCCGGCAATGAATCGTCTGCTGGCGTGGTGTCCGGGCGTTAATGCTATGGGGTCAATAATGATTGCCATATTGTGGGCCTGGTTAATGGCCTGCTCATTTGTGGTTTCCGGGATGATGACACATTACGCCTCGCCACTAGCGGCCACAGGTTTGCGGTTTTTGCTGGCATTAGCGCTAATGACACCTTTTTATATGGCAAACCGTTCGCACCATTCCATGCCGTTAAAAACACTTTGTCAGTCGCCGGTAACCCTGTTGCATTATGCATTGATTAGCGGATCTTTGGTGGGATTCTTTGTCGGTTTGTTTACCGCATTAAAAACCACTACGTCGTTGAATACTTCCGTGATGTACACCTTGGTACCATTGTTGGCGGCAATGTTAGCGATGATTTTTGGTGTCAGAACGTCAACAAAGCAATGGCTGGGTTATATTCTGGGCGCGGGGGGCGCAGTCACTGTGTTACTGGTTACCCGCGGCGGGAAACTGGAATGGCACATCGGCGATATGATCTATCTCGGTGCCTGCGGATTGTTAGCCTTTCATGTGATCAGTGTTCAGCTGTGGGGAGGCGGGGTGTCGGCCATTGAAGGTGCCTATCGTATTCTGTTATTTGGCGTGCTGTGGCTGGTGCCGATAGTGGTGATATGGGGCGAGTTGTCTCAGGTGCAGTGGCAAGCACAAAGGTTTTGGTTGTTGCTGTTGTTTTTAACCGTATTTGCGACATTGTTGACTTTCGTATTGCAGCAACTGGTGATCAAGTTTGCGGGAGCCAAGCGGTTATTGGGCATGTCCTATACCATACCGATTTGGGTATCTTGCTATCAGGCAACCCAACAACTCGATCTTGCGCTTTTTTCTGCAGGTTTTACTATCGGATCCATTATGGTTATTTTGGCGTTGTTGATGATTGACAGTACATCGAACAGGGAAAAGGTCGCAGTGAATGGATAGGCAGCATTTCCGACAACAGTTAGCGGATTTTTTCGACCAGTATCATGCAGGAACCGACTGGACACGCTTTACCCTGGGGTTTGAGGTACATGCTGTCAAGCGCGGTGACTGCCTGTTTCGTCAGGGCGATCAATCCGCGCAGATGTATTTTTTAAGTAGTGGACTGGTGCGGTATTACAGTGTTTCAGAAAGCGGTAAAGAATATACACAAACCATTGCCAAAGCGCCCAGAGTGGTCGGCTCAACTCGGGCGATGACGCTTGGTCAACCGGCTCTTTTTACCATTGAGGCACTTGAAAATTGCATCGCGATTTCATTCCCGTGGAAGCCATTTTATGCGCAAATGAGCCAGGACTTGGCGTTTATGCATGCATACGCCAAGTTTCTGGAAGCGATTTTTATTCGCAAGGAGTTAAAAGAAAGTGCCATGGTGAAACATTCTGCTACCCAGCGGTATCTGGATTTTTGCAGTGATTTTCCTGAGTTAAAGGACAGTTTGCCCAAACAGCAAATTGCTGCCTATATTGGCATTACCCCGGTAGCCTTGAGTCGCATACGTGCCCAGATTGAGTAAGCGGTCGAACAACTAAAACGGTAAGCTTTCTTCGTCCCTTAGGGTTAACACTTCGCAGCCCGACGCCGTCACTGCGATGGTGTGCTCCCATTGGGCCGATAATTTTTTGTCTCTGGTGATCACTGTCCAGCCATCTTTCTTTTGTTTGGTTTTATAGGTGCCCTGATTAATCATCGGTTCAATGGTAAATACCATGCCTTCAGCCAGAATCAGGCCTGTACCCGGAGTGCCGAAATGCAGTATTTGTGGTTCTTCGTGCATTTCGCGCCCGATACCATGGCCGCAATATTCTCGTACAACACTAAAGCCGTGTTTTTCTGCATAATTCTGGATGGCATGGCCTATATCGCCAGTGGTGGCACCCGGTTTGACGCTGCTGATACCTTGCCACATTGCGTCGTAACAGACGTTGACCAGCTTGGTGGCGATTGGCAGCGGCTGACCGATCGAATACATTTTGCTGCTATCAGCGATGTAACCGTTTTTTTCCAGGGTGATATCAATATTGACGATGTCGCCGTTTTTAAGTCTCTTGGCTTGTGTCGGTACGCCGTGGCACACCACTTCGTTGATCGACGAGTTCAACACATATTGGTAACCATATTGGCCCTTGCTGGCAGGTCTGGCGTTTAATGTATTGACTATATAATCTTCAACAAAGTCGTTAACTTCCATGGTGGACACGTCGATTTTGACGAATTCATCCAGGGCGGCGAAAACGCGTGCAAGCAGTTTCCCTGCTTCACGCATTAACTGCAGTTCATCAGGGGTTTTGATGATGTTACTCATTGATCAGTCTCACCGACGTGACATTTTGATTCTTCATTTCCCGCTCAAGGATCTGTTCGTAATTTAATGTCGGATTCTGTTCGGCCAGTCGTCCTATTTTCAGCCAAAACTCTGCTTGAGAATTAATCGAACGCTCCATCACCGTGCTGTTTTTCCTGACTTCTTCGTGAAGCTGATCCGAAATTTTTACAATACCCATAACCACTCCAACATATGATTTGCTATAAAATGTAGCATATTGAAGTGTCTTATAGTAGTCAGAAAGACAGATTTCCAACGTATTGGAAATCTGTCTTTAGTTAGCGGGGTGGAAAGTGCGACAAGGCACTGAAAACTTGAAATGACAAGACATCTGGTTTGTCATTTCAGGTTAATTAAACAGCTTGGTGTATGGTGCGGGTAATTGATCCAGTGTTCGGATTTCAATTTGGCGATAGAAAATCTCGGCGGCTTCACTTTGCAGCTGAATTTTGCCTTCTACCAGTGGCTTGCTGACGCCATCTTGCTGGTAGCGAGAATTTTTAAGCACCATGACCACCTGTCCATTAACGATGTGCAGGCTCTGACCCTCAAAGCAAATCAGTTCCAGTGTGTTCCATTCACCAAAGGGCTTTTCAGCGTTTTCCTTGCGCAGCACAAAGCCTTTAATTTGTTCACCATGCCCGACTTTTAAAAACGGCTGACTTTCATCGGCCACCGGATTCATAATGTACTCGGGTTGATAGGCGCGAATGTCGATGGCCGAGGTGGCCTGTTGCCAGTAATCGCCAATGTGGCCGCGCATAATCTGGAATTCCTGGGATAACATCCAGGCACGATAGTATTCTTGTCCGTGTTCACCTATGGCGTGATAAAGAATACCGCTGTCCCTGAGTTTATTTTCCCGTGGTGGCCACTTTTTCTCGCCCCAGCGAAATTGCAGTTTCAGATGATAATTGCGATAAGACGCTTTGCTGGTCACCGCACCGTATATTTCCCCCGATACCCGCAATACCGGCTGGTTGTCTTGCTCAATCACGGTAAACACCTGATAGGTGTCGTTGCCGGTGTTAAGGCCGATAGGGGCGACAGGTTGACCATGTTCATCCAGCGGTATGCTGCCATCGTAAGTTTCTTTATGTTTATAGCTTAAATAGATGTCCCAATGGCTGAGGTTCTTGTCAAGCAACGGCTGCCACTGTGCAGCTGACACTAGCGGACAAAACAAACAACTTACAAACAAAAATATGCTTAATTTCATAGAATTAGCTCAATACTGACAAAAAGTGAAATGGATACCATTATTTGCTCCACAATGTAACAGCAAAACCCAAAGAATGAACAGCAGCGATTACTGAATGACTATATCGATGCTGCTGCTTTGCAACCCTTCAGCAGTTGCCGTTAGCCTAATGCGGCCTTGCTGATCCCGTTTGGCTTTAACGATAACCAGCCCTAGCCCGTTAAATACCTTGCGATTGTGAGATTTAAACGACACCATGCTTCTGGGATCACCGTTATCTGTGGCTACAATTTCACCCGGCCCGTCGAGGCTATAGCGTATCAGTTGTTTGGCGGTGGGAACGGTCAGACCATTGCTATCGGTAACTTTGGCGGTAATAAAGGTCAAATCCTTGCCATCTGCATTAATCCCGGCTCGGTCTGCGCTCAACTTAATCGCGCTGGCCGCACCGGTAGTTTTGATACTGTCTGTTGCCCATTGCTGACCGTTTTTGTAGGCCACGACTTTAAGTTCACCGGGCTGGTAAACCACGTCATCCCAACGTAGTCGATAGTCGTATTGTGCCTTGGTTTTTCTGCCTAATGATTCGCCGTTCAGGAATAATTCGGCTTCATCACCCGAGGTAAATACGTGTACCGGCGTGACTTCGCCGACACGCTCTGGCCAGTTCCAGTGCGGCAGTATGTGTGCCATTGGTAAATCTGGTCGCCAGGCTGCCTGATACAAATAGAAGCGATCTTTTTTAAACCCGGCCAAATCGATAATGCCAAAATAGGAGCTACGTGCCGAATAATAGGGCGTGGGCTCGCCCAGATAGTCCCAGCCACTCCAGACAAAACCGCCAGCCACATAGGGATGCTTGGCCAGTGACGCTAAAACCTTGTCGGCAGAAGAGCCAAACGGGGCGGTGTACAGCTCATAGGCGCTGACGTGGGCATTAAGCGGATCGCCACCTTTGCCATCCGCTACCGGCGCACTGATACCGTCGGTTACCGGAAACAGGTATTCGCCGCGGGTACTGAGCGCGGCGGCATTTTCACTGCTGAAAATAGTTTTATCCGGAAATTTTTCATGAAAGGCTGGATAGAGCGGGGCGGTTTTAATCCCCTGTAAATGGGCATAAGCGGGTGCGTTGCGTATACCTTCGCCCTGATAATTGAGGCTGATGCTATCCATTACCGGCGGTAGCGCCATATCCGGTTTGGCGTAGTTCATCGAGGCAGCAACGGGGCGAGTAGGATCTTCGTCTTTACTGATATTAAACAACTCGCGGGCAATGGCGGCACCTTCTTCTCCGGTATATTGTTCACCCACTTCATTACCCACACTCCACATCATTACTGACGGATAATTGCGATCACGGCGGATAAAGGCACGTAAGTCGGCTTCGTGCCATTCGGGAAAAATCAGGTGGAAATCTAACGGGGTTTTCTTACGTTCCCACGAGTCATATATTTCGTCTATGACCAGAAAACCCATTTTGTCGGTCAGCTCCAGCAATTCGACGGCCGGTGGATTGTGCGCAATGCGAATGGCGTTACTTCCCAGTTCCTGCAGCATTCCCAGTTGACGTTGCGCTGCACGAACGTTAAATGCAGCACCTAAAGCTCCCAGATCATGATGCTGGTTGACCCCTTGCAGGTATACGTGTTCACCGTTTACAAACACTCCTTTTTCCGGATCGAGGCGAATGTCACGAATACCGAAATGGGTTTGATACTGATCAAGGGTTTTATCACCTTGTTTAATCTTGGTCACCGCCACATAACGATGCGGCGTTTGGGCAGGTTTTGGACCCCATAATTTGGGGTTGTTGATTGTTACCGAACCGTTGACACGGGCTTTGCTGTTTGCCGCCAGCGTCTGCGCAGGCGTGTTAATGCTGGCGATGACGTCACTGGTGATATCATCATGGGTGTTAATTTCAAAAATATCTGTCTGGGTCTCAATTTTGGTATCCGTATCCGCGCTATTTTTAAGCCTAATTTCAAGTTCGACTTTAGCTTGCTGGTGGCTTACTTGAGGGGTGGTGATATAGGTGCCCCAATTGGCTACATGTACGGGATTCGTTTTGGTTAACCATACATTGCGATACAGGCCACCTCCGGGATACCAGCGTGATGACTTGGGTGGATTATCAACGCGAATGGCAAGTTGATTATTATCACCTGCTTGAGCATAAGGAGTTAAATCGACCCGCCACGAGTTATACCCATAAGGCCAACCTCCGACCAAATGACCATTGAACCACACCATGGCGTAAGACATGGCAGCGTCAATATCCAGATAAAGCTGTTTATCCAGGTCGTCTTGACTGAAGGTAAGTTTTTTACGATACCAGGCCACGCCGTGACTGGGTAAGCGCCCCATGCCGCCGCCGACTTCGGCATCATCACCGCCCATAAATGGTCCAGCAATGGCCCAGTCGTGAGGAATATCCACTTGCTGCCACTGGCTATCATCAAAATCATCTTGTACAAACGGGAAGTCACTGCCAGGAGAGCCTGGTGGACGAGTATGGTGTTTGGCCGGATCTCTTATGAAATCATTTGCCATGGGCAATATCCAGGGTTTCAATACTTCGGACGATGTGTTTATTTCCACCGCTTCAGTAGGTTTGGAGTCAGCATCTTTGTCATCTTTAAAACTGTCGACTTCGGGGCGTACGTCGTAAATTAAGTCGTCGGCGTCATCCGTGGTGGCGTATTTCATAAAGCGCCAGTTTTGATCGAGCAATGTGGGTTGCCGAGGTGACTCGGAATCTGGAGTTTGTTGCGCTGCAGGAGTTGTAGCAAGGGGTTCGGTTTTGTCGTTACAGGCGCTCAGTGATAACAGTAACGCCAGGCAAGCTGCGAGATTATAGGGGCACTTTTTAATCATATTCTCAATATATCTTTTGTTAGTTATATTGATAGTACAATACTATCAATAAAATTTTTGTGCCTAAACCTACCTTCCCGTCACCAAGGGATCATTTATTAATTGTTTTATCGCGTTCATTGTTTTTGGTTTGTCGCCAACAAGTGAATGCGTGATTATCTATTTTGCATAAACCAGTTATAGCTTTGTCTGTCCTGATTTTTTTGTGCCAGATACAAACCCAGTTCGAGTAGCTGTTGGTTGCCTTTAAAACGGCTGAATAGCATCTTCAAGGTATTTAATGCCTGCCTGGATTGTCCTGTTCCATCCATTGATAACAAATAGGCGTAGAAATATTGACTGTTATCCGGCATCAACTGGTATGCCTTTTTGAAGCTAGCCAACGCAGGTGTATATTGCTGTTTTCTGACCTGATACAGGGCATATGAATAATGCAATTCTGCCGATTCAGGCAAGCGTTCCAGCGCGCTGTGATAAAGCTTATCCAGTTTATCCTGTTGCTGTTGTAATCGATAAACCTCCGCAAGTCCCAGATAACTTCCCGGAAAATAAGGGTCGTTGCTAATGCTTTGTCTGAATTGTTCGGCAGCCTTGTCGAGCTGGTTCAGTTCGATATGGATTGCGGCCTGATTCGCATGTCCTTCACCGCGCCAGGAATTGACCTTTAACGAGGTGATTAACTCGTCAAAAGCCCTGTTATAAGCGGCTTTGGTTTTGCCCGACAAGCTAACCCCCACCAAACTGCGCGCTGCGGCGACTCGTACCGCTTTATATTGGTCGTCGAGCAACGGACCGAGCAGTCGGGCTTTCTCGGCAGCAGGTAAAATACTGGCAACTTGCGCCGCACTCAATCGAAACAGTGCTTCGTCACTGCCAAGTAACGTACTGATAAATTTGCTATCCAGTTCGCTCTGGGTCATGGCAAGCAAAGTAATGGCGGTCGCTCTGGAAATAACCGGAATACTGTCATCTTTAATCAGTGCCTGGTGCTGGTTAATATCAATAGGTTGTCCCGCCTGCAACGCGTATAAATTATGCAGATTGGTTGAAATGGGGGAGGGCTGTCCAAACCATGCGGTTAACTGTTTCTTGGCCCATTGACTGTCTTTATCCTGATGACATGTGCTGCAGGCATCGGGGGTACCAAACTGCTCGGCAAGCTGAGGACGGGGAATCTTGAAACTGTGATCGCGCCGGTCGTCCACACCCATGTAACGTTGTTCTGGCATATGGCAGCTAATACATTGTGCGCCTTCACTTTGCTGTGGATGATGATGATGGGATTCAACATTATACACTTCGGGTGAGTGGCATTGCAGACACAAACCATTACCTTGTATTTTGATTTTCATGCTGTGCTGATCGTGGCAATCCAGACAATTGACTCCGGCGGCAAACATCTTGCTCTGCAAAAATGAGCCGTAGACATAAACTTCTTCCTTTATCTGTCCATCGGCATGGTACATAGGTGCCAGTAATAGCTGCGGCGAAAACTGATCTAAAAAGGCGTTGTCGGCGCTAAAACCGTCGGTTAGCGGAGAACGAAGGGAATGGCAGGCAAAGCAGCTGTCCATAAATTGATTGTTCCGTTTTGGGCCATGCCAGCTGGCTATTTTCTGGTCGGCCTTGCGCAACCAGTTACCAATATAGGCAGAGGCGGACGACGTCTTTTGGGGCGCAGATGAATTGGGATGGTTTGGCATTTCGCCATGACAGGATAAACAACCCACATTGATATTCTTCCATTCGGTGGCAAAGCTATCGTCGGCTGGACTGTAATGACGTTGTAGTCCGTCCGAATGACAGTCGGCGCACATTCCATTCCAGTTTTGTAAAGGTTGCAGCCAATGCAGTCTATCTTCTGTGGTAATATTTTCATCTGCATAGTTGTGATACCAGCGCTGGCCACCTTGCTCGGCAGGGCGAGCATCCCAACTAAAGGGAATAACCTGTAACTTGCCGGGCGCAATTTCTACCAGATACTGTTGCAGCGGAAAATGACCGAATGTGTACTGGACTTGATAGCGTTGCAGCTTGTTGCCCTGACCAATATCAGCCCAGTATTGGCCATCTTTTTGATAAAAACGCGCGTGTTCATCGAAATGCGATACTTCAATGTTATTAAAATCAGCCAATACCGTTTCTTTGCTGGCTTCAGCCATTGCCTTGGCATGATCTGATTTTAACCACAGCTGATGCTGTTGCTGGTGGCAACTGGTGCAGGCTTGTACAGAATAGTCTTTAGTTTCACTGGCCTGGGACTGAAAAAAAACCAGAAACAATAGTGTGATAAAAATACGGGGAGTCAAAAACCTTCTCCAAATATGTCCGTTTTTCGAATCCGGCCAAAAAATGACTTCAAACCAGACAAGCATAAATACTATGCATGTTATTAGAACCTGACAGACTGGGCCGTTATCATCCATATCGGTCTGGAGCAGTACTTAAAGGCTTAGGGGATAAAAACGGGCGTATCTTATGCGATGCGCCCGGTTTAATTCAATACCTTGTGCTACACATCAGCAGTGGTGAATATGAAAGACCAATAGCCTCTAGTGCAATTTTAGCTTGGCACTGACCATATTGCCGACCTTGCGGCTCAGCATCACCAGCATGCCTTTGAACCAGCCATGAATGGCAATCTGGTGCATGCTATACAAGGAGGTATAAACCAGCCGCGCCAATTTACCTTCCACAAACATGCTGCTGTTGGACAAATTGCCCATCAAGCTGCCCACCGTACTGTACTTGCTTAAATGCACCAGTGAGCCGTAATCGCTGTAGATGTAATCTTTCAGTGGTTCACCCTGCAATTTGAGGGTGATATTTTTATACACCAGTGAGGCCATCTGATGCGCCGACTGGGCGCGTGGTGGTACCCAGGAGCCGTCGGCCTGTTCGCAGGCGCAGCAATCGCCAATCACAAAAATGCTGTCATCATTTTTGCTTTGCAAGGTGGCATTAACCAGTATTTGTTGCGAACGATTCAGTTCAAACAAATCCAGTTCCTTGATCAGATCCGGCGCCTTGACACCGGCGGCCCAAACCATTAAATCACTTTCAATCAGCTTATCGTCACTGGTTACAAAACCATCTGTCTGCGCGCGGATCACCCGGGTGTTTTCAAAGATACGTACATCCAGTTTTTGCAACGCTTTTTTGGCAGCACTGGCAATACGTTCGGGAAGCGCTGGCAAGATACGCGCTCCCGCTTCAATAATACTGATTTGAATACGTTTGGCCGACATGCCCGGCATGCCGTAAGCTTTGGATAAATTAGCTACATGGTGCAATTGCGCCGCCAGTTCTGTGCCGGTAGCACCCGCACCGACGATGGATATTTTCAGGATATTCTGTTTGGTTTCTGGCTGGTTGATGCGTAATAACTGGTTAATTAACGCGCGGTGAAAACGTTCTGCCTGGGCCAGTGAATCCAGAAAATAGCTGTGTTCCTTAACGCCTGGAGTACCAAAATCATTACTGACACTGCCGATTGCCAGCACCAGAATGTCATAACTGATCTGCCTTTCCGGCAGGATCAACTGGCCGTTTTCATCGAAATAGGCATCCAGAGTAATATTTTTTTCGGTAGGGTTAATACCGGTTAAGGTGCCTTGCTGGAATTCGTAACCATGCCGACTGGCATGCATACGGTAGTCCACGCCATCAGAGCTTTTGTTAATCACTCCGGCGGCAACCTCATGCATTAAGGGCTTCCATATATGGGTACGGACCTTGTCGACCAGAACGACTTCGACCCCGGTATGTTTGCCACTATATCGGCTTAATTTTGTAACTAGTTCAAATCCCCCGGCGCCACCGCCTACGATTACGATACGTTTCATGCTTGTTCCTAAAAGTTAAATTAAAAACTGGGGGACGTTCGGGTATGACAGTTAAGTAGGCAATAGCGCGGAGTAGGGGATAACAAAGTATGTGGCTTGGAGCGCTGGAAATGCTGTTTATCATAACCTTTTAAATCAAATGGGGAGCGGGCCACCCTTTATTCGGGTAACCCGTAATCGATGTGCGTATTGTACCACTATTGGCGCAAACGGTAACCGGTTTTAAAGATCCACCATATAAATGTCAGGCATATCAGCATAAACAACAAGGTCATGCCGACACTGATGGCGATATGGACATCAGATACGCCATAAAAGCTCCAGCGGAAGCCGCTAATCAGATATACCACCGGGTTAAACAGGGTAATTTTCTGCCAGATGGGTGGCAACATGCTAATCGAATAAAAGCTGCCACCCAGAAAGGTTAGTGGCGTGATCACCAATAACGGCACCACCTGAAGTTGCTGGAAGTTATTCGACAAAATACCTAGGATAAAACCGAACAAACTAAAGGTTATCGCCGTCAATACCAGAAATGACAACATCCATAAAGGATGCTGGATATCATAATCGACAAAAAAGCGTGCGGTGATCAGGATCAACAACCCCAGCATAATGGATTTACTCGCGGCAGCGCCCACATAGCCCATCACGATCTCGACATGCGACACCGGCGCGGACAACACTTCGTAAATCGTGCCGGAAAACTTGGGAAAGAAAATCCCGAATGCGGCATTGGAAATACTCTCGCTTAGCAGTGCCAACATCATCAGTCCGGGGATAATAAACGCACCGTAACTAATGCCGTCGATATCACCCATACGTGAACCAATCGCGGCGCCAAATACAATAAAATACAAAGACGTAGACAATACCGGTGAGGCGATACTTTGCATTAAGGTGCGAAAGGTACGTGCCATCTCAAATTTATAAATGGCTTTAACAGCATAAAAATTCATTATTTAGCCCTTACCAGATTAACAAATATTTCTTCCAGCGAACTTTGTGTGGAGTTCAAATCCTTAAAATCAATATTGTGGGCACTAAGTTTTTTAAGCAGCTCGGCAATTCCGGTATGCTCACTTTGAGTATCGAAGGTATAAATTAACTCGTTACCTTCATTCACCAGTTCCAGCGGCAAGCTTTGCAGCTCGGCAGGAATAGACTCCAGTGGCGTTTGCAATTGCAGGGTTAGCTGGCGTTTACCCAGTTTGTGCATCAGCGCTTTTTTATCTTCCACCAGTACAATTTCACCTTTATTGATCACACCGATGCGGTCGGCCATTTCTTCGGCTTCTTCGATGTAGTGGGTGGTCAAAATAATCGTTGCACCGTTTTGGCGTAAGCCACGTACCATTTCCCACATATCACGACGTAAATCCACATCGACCCCGGCTGTGGGTTCGTCCAGAAATAAAATATCCGGCTCATGCGACAGTGCTTTGGCAATCATTACCCGGCGTTTCATGCCGCCGGATAACGCCATAATTTTGGAATCGCGCTTCTCCCATAAACTTAACTGGCGAAGTATTTTTTCGATATAGTCCGGGTTAGCCGGTTTGCCAAACAAACCGCGGCTAAACGCCACTGTAGACTGAACACTTTCAAAGGCATCGGTGCTGATTTCCTGCGGTACCAGGCCTATTTTGCTACGGGCTGCACGAAAATCGGTGACGATATTATGCCCGTCGGCCAGAATTTCGCCGTCACTGGGATTAACAATCCCGCAAATAGTACTGATGAGTGTGGTCTTACCGGCTCCATTTGGGCCGAGCAGCGCAAATATTTCTCCTTTTTTTATCTCAAGGTTAATATTTTTAAGCGCCTGAAAACCGGTATCGTAGACTTTATTTAAATTGTTGATAGAAATAATTGATGACACAGCGAGTCCTGTATTTAAAGCAGAAAGGTTGGCAGTTGCATTACAACAACATCAACGAATTATCATCATAAGGGATTTATCCAACTGACACCATTGGATAATTGATATGTGAAGCATCACAAAAAATGATGTTTTATCGCTGTAAATTTCCCATGAAAACCAAAAAATGTGAATTGGTCGGTAGCGGATTGATGCCAAATACAGACAATTACCTTTCTAGGCTAACACTGTTAATCTGTAATGCAGGAATGTCGGAGGCGTGAATATGCACAAGGTAGATCATGACTGATCAATTGAATAATGCGCAATGGTTTGTGCTGATTGGTAGTTTGCTGGTTTTCATGGGCTTGACCTTTACCGTGATTAAGCGTTTGCCGGTAACCTCCGCAATTATCTATCTGGCGGTGGGCATGTTAGTCGGTCCCACGGTATTCCATCTTTTCCATTTTAATCCCTTGAAAGAATCGGCGTTACTGGAGGTGTTTACCGAAGTGGCGGTACTGATTTCGCTGTTTTCGGCAGGGGTTAAAATGCCAGTTCCCATTCGCTTTAAAAACTGGCGGGCACCGGTTTGTCTGGCCACCGTTTCAATGACGATTACCGTAGCGCTAGTGGCCGCATTTGCCTATTACGCGCTGGATTTACCCTTGGGGGCAGGCATTTTGCTGGGCGCGATTGTGGCTCCGACCGATCCGGTACTGGCAACAGATGTGCAAATTAGGCATACCAGTGATGAAGATCCACTACGCTTCACCCTAACCTGCGAAGCCGGCATGAATGATGGTACTGCCTTTCCTTTTGTGATGCTCGGGCTTGGCATGCTTGGCATACATGAAATAGGTGACGGCGCTATGCAATGGTTATTGCTTGATGTGCTATGGGCGACCATTGGCGGAATTATGATTGGCATAGCTTGTGGAGTGGTGTTGGGAAATATAGGCTGGAAGTTGCGCGGCAAACAGCATCGGCATGAATTACTGGATGATTTTCTGGGACTTGGCCTTATCGCGCTGGTTTACGGTATCAGTTTATTGGCGAATACCTGGGGTTTCCTGGCGGTATTTTTTGCCGCTGTGGCACTACGCCAGACAGAAAGCCAGCTAACCGCCAAAGCCAATCAGCAACGTGATAAAGAGGATCAGACTTCTTACACTGTTAGTAAAGGGTCGTTAATTTTCAAAGAGCATCTGGAGCGTTTGTCTGAGCTGGTGCTTATTTTGTTGATTGGTGGCACCTTGTTTATTGATTCCTGGAGCTGGCGAGCCGTCTCACTGGCATTATTTTTATTTTTGATTGCGCGACCCGTCAGTGTTTTTGTCGGCTTGCTTGGTACGGGCACTCCTTGGCGACTGCGAGCAATGGCAGGCTGGTTTGGGGTAAGGGGGATAGGCTCACTTTACTATTTAATGTATGCCATTCAACATGGCTTACCTGAAGAAGTTTCACTGAGATTAATGCATCTAATCCTGATTGTGGTGGCCTTATCCATATTATTACACGGCACCACAGTTAAACCTTTAATGGCCCGTTTTTGGCGCTAGAAGCTGAACCGGGACAACACCGATGAAACAAAAAGGCAGGTTGGTTAAACAACAATCCGTTAACCGGTTTTCTATCTATCTCGCTATTATCTTTTTAATGCTTATCTCACTGACAACCTGGCTGGGACATTTTCCTTCAATGTTATTGGCGAGTTATTGGGGTTTAAGTGCTGTGACGTATTTTGCTTATGCTTGGGATAAATCGAGCGCCCGGAGCGACGGCTGGCGCATATCGGAAAAAACACTACATCTGTTAGCCTTGTTCGGTGGTTGGCCGGGCGCTGCCATCGCACAACAGCGTTTACGTCATAAATCCCGAAAAACTCCATTCCGGGTTGTTTTCTGGTTTACCGTGATGATAAATCTGGTTGCTTTGTACTGGTGGTTATTTTACTCCACTATTTATCTATTAGAATAAAAAGTTTAATTAAATCAATTGGCTTATAAGCACTCGAGATGATATTAATGAATAAAAAAGACTTAGATCTGAAGTTATGTCGACAAATGACATCGAAATTATTACTACTGCTTTTGAGAGAGTAAAAACATTATCTTCCTTGTTTGGTGCGGCGATACCTGCATCAATCATCTCGGAAGGTTTTTATTTTCATGGAGAAAAAATACTTTTAGATAATCGAGCAGTTGGAATATTCAAACCTCGGCAGATGCAACATTGTGCATTGAGTATCAAAACGACGATTCGCAGAGATGGCCTTAGAGGAATTTACAACGATCATCAAACTTCAGATAATTACTTCAACTATTCATTACAGCGAGGTGACCCATATAAAAATGGTAATGCTTACCTATGGGCGTCACTTGAAAGGAATACTCCGTTCATCTATTTCCATGCTATAGCACCTGGTCTTTACAATGCTATATGGCCGTGCTTTGTGTCGAACATTTTTCCAGACGCTGGGTATGCGCTGATAGCCGTGGGCAATAAATCTATAGTTAAGAAAGACTGCGATGTGCAATATCGAATTCCTAATGAAATTGAAAGTAGGTATGAGGTTCGAGAAACTAAAATTCGGATGCATCAGGCCTCATTTCGGAGAAATGTTCTCGACGCATATAACAATAAATGCGCGATAACAGGACTTCCAACAATGAAATTGTTAGAAGCAGCACATATTATTCCTGACTCACAGATAGGAGTGAATCAAACAGTCAAAAACGGAGTTTCACTATCTCGATTGCACCACAAAGCATACGATTCTAACCTTATAGGGATAGATTCCGACTATACAATCTGCGTAAGTAATGAGCTTAAAGTACTAGACGATAATAGCTTCATAAAATCTTCTATTCTTGATTTTGAAGGAAAAAAATTGCGGGTTCCCCAAAAAAGTGAATTGAGGCCAGATAGAGAATATTTGGCGGAACGTTTTAAAAATTTCTTATCTCAACAATGATAAATTCTTAACTATATTTCTTTAACAAAAATTATTGTATTGATTAACACAGGGCAGTTTGAGTAAAGTTAGCCTTCTGAATATGAAAGCGCTTACAAGGTGATATTTAGTTGTGATTTTCAAATTTTAGTTAAGCGCGTAACCCAGGTAGAAATAATGAAAAAACAGATAATTTCAGGTGTAATTGGCTTACTGATAGCGGGGCAGGGTTTGGCTGAACAAGCTGCAAATGGCGCAAGCTTGGCCATGAAAACGCTGAGTATTTATACCACCGCTAAAGATACTGATTTACGCTTGAGTCAAACAGATAAACTGACTTTTGCCCAAGGAAGTCAGCCGTCGGAAGGTGAAATTTCGGTATTTGTGAATCCGGATAAACGTTTCCAGCATGTTGTGGGCATTGGCGGGGCGATTACCGACTCGGCAGCGGAAGTATTTGCCAAGTTACCAAAAGACAAACAGCAAGAGCTGCTGACGGCCTATTACGATAAAGACAAGGGCATCGGTTACAGTTTTGGCCGCACTACTATTCATAGTTCGGACTTTAGTAGCGCCAGTTATACTTATATTGATGAAGGTGACAGTGAGTTAAACAGCTTTTCTATTGAGCATGACCGTCAATTTCGTATTCCGTTAATTAAACAGGTGATAGCGGCGGCAGGAGGGGAGTTGACGATGTTCGCCAGTCCCTGGAGCGCGCCAGCTTTTATGAAAGATACCAACAATATGCTGCATGGCGGCCAGTTGTTGCCTGAATATGCAGACAGTTGGGCCAGGTATTACACCAAATTTGTTAAGGCTTACGAGCAACAAGGTATCCCGATTTGGGGAATTTCGGTGCAGAACGAACCGATGGCAGTACAAACTTGGGAGTCGATGAATTATACCGCTGAACAGGAGCGTGATTTTATTAAAAATCATTTGGGACCGGTGATGGAAAAGGCCGGGCTAGGGGATAAGAAGATTATCGCCTGGGATCATAATCGTGACTTGATTGCCGAGCGGGCGAACGTGATACTGGATGACCCCGACGCGGCTAAATATGTATGGGGTATCGGCTTTCACTGGTACGAAACCTGGACCGGTGGTGAGCCTATGTATGACAATCTGTCATTGGTCCATGAATCCTATCCCGATGTTGCCTTGCTGTTTACCGAAGGCACCAACGAGAAATTTTCTCAGCAAAAATATCAGTACTGGCCCAACGCCGAGCGTTATGGTGACTCGATGATTAATGACTTTAATCGTGGCACGGTGGCCTGGACCGACTGGAATATTCTGCTTGATCAGCATGGTGGTCCTAATCATGTGGGCAATTTCTGTTTTGCGCCTGTGCACGGCGATACCGACACTGGTGAGCTAATTTTCACTCCCAGTTACTATTATATTGGCCACTTTTCCAAGTTTGTGCGCCCTGGTGCGCAGCGGGTGAGTACATCCAGCAGCCGCAGCCTGTTATTGGCGACCTCATTTATCAACCCGGATAACACTCAGGTAACAGTAGTGATGAACAAGACCGACAAGCCGGTAAGTTATAACTTTTTTGTTGAGCGTCAACTGACCAAAGTAACTATTCCTGCCCATGCGATACAAACATTAACCTATTAAAAGTACTGGCGGCGTAGCCATTGTTACGCCGCTTTATTTTTATCAGGCGGTTTGAATACTTAAATGATAACCGGCATATTTGCGCATATTGATCACCCGATCGCCCTCAAGCAACCAGTATTGGCCTTTAATGCCATTTAACACACCGTTAAATTGACCTTCTTTATCCAGATTAATCGACTTCACTTTGTCCGGGTACTGTTCAACGGGATAATGAATATCAACTGCCGGTGCATCAACAACATTAATGGCCTGTAATCCGTGTTGATCTGTAAGTGAGGTTAATTCTGTTGCAATTTGTTCCAGCAGGGAATCGCGCAATGCGACTAAATCAACCTGTTGTGGTTGGCTTTTTAACATGGTGCGCCAGTTGGTTTTATCCGCTATATGCGCTTTGAAAGCTGTTTCGACCAAGCCGCTCATTAAACGGTTTTGCACGCGCATAATAGGGATCGCCTGGGTGGCGCCCTGATCCAGCCAACGGCTGGATACGCCATCGCTAACGTGGCGAGTGATCCCCACTTTTACTGTGCCGGTGTTGGCCAAATACACAAAATGATCAGCAAAACAGTTTTCTTCGCCCCACTGCGGCTCACGGCAGGTGCCTGCTTCATAGTGACATAATTCCGGCTTGATAATACAGCTGTCGCATTGCGCCAATGAAATAAGGCACCGATAACAATAGCCCTGGTTAAAGCTTTTTTTAGTTTTGGTTTGGCAATGCACGCAATGGATCTGATCGTTAAAACTGACGCTGACATGTTGCCCAATCAGCGAGTTCATATCGATTAGCTGTTCACCAACAGGCAGTTGGTATTGGGCCAGATGATTGCTGTCGGTACTCACTCGCATCTTGCGAATATTGCCTTGGTATACTGTCATGTAACTGAGGTTCCGTTGTTTTAGGGTGTAACTAAGCTCGGCATTATATCAGTAACGACAGCGAAACTTTCGGATCTGCGATAAATGTGCAAGGCTAAGAGGAGGGGGAACAATTGTTTTTGAGCACGTTTTGCGAATCAAGCAGGGGAATTCAGATCATTTCAACTTATCAGCTTAAGGAGAAAAATCATGAGTAAAACCGCCACATTGTATCGAATGGTTACCGATCAGCATATTTGTCCGTTTGGCTTAAAGTCCAAAGACTTGCTTGAGCGTGAAGGCTATAGCGTTGATGACCACAAACTTACCACACGCCAACAAACCGATGATTTTAAACAGCAACATAATGTAGAAACCACCCCGCAAACCTTTATTGATGACAAACGGATTGGCGGCTATGACGATCTGCGAGAGTTTTTTAATAAAGGTCCCGCTCAGCCTGAAGGCACCACCTATACACCGGTTATTGCTATTTTTTTGCTGGCACTGCTGATTGCACTGGCGCTTGGCTTGAGCACTAATCAGCCAGTGTTATCGGTTGTGACCATTGAGCGTTTTGTCGCGCTCAGTATGTGTTTATTAGCGGTACAAAAATTACGGGATCTGTACGCCTTTTCTAACCAGTTTATTACCTACGATTTACTCAGTATGAAGATGGTGCGCTATGCCTATGTTTATCCTTTTGCAGAAGCTTATGCAGGACTAGGTATGTTGGCTGGACTCAATGCCTGGTTAGTGGCTCCCGTATCGTTGTTTATTGGTGTAGTGGGTGCGGTTTCTGTATTTAAAGCGGTGTATATCGACAAGCGCGAACTAAAGTGTGCTTGTGTGGGCGGTAACAGTAATGTCCCGCTGGGCTTTATCTCGCTGACCGAAAATTTATTTATGGTTGGCGCGGCCATCTGGATGTGGTTTTCCATGGGCTGATGTAAATATCATGTAAATGTGTTCGTAATCATCCGGTTTGAGATTAGTATTTGTGTATTAAAGTTTTGCTTGGTCTTATAGGTGATTAATGTCATTAAATGCAGTGATTGCAACAAACCGGTTTGGGCTGGGCGCACGCCCGGGAGAACAGGCCGAAGCGGAAACTGATCCGAAAGCCTGGTTACTTAACCAGCTCAAGCATAAGCCACCGGTATCTTTTGATACATCATTGCCCAGTTCTGATGAGATTGCGCAGCGTTTTGGTCATTATCGACAAGTGCAAAAGCGTCAAAAAAATCAGGCAGTTAATATCATGGCAAATGATGAGCTGGAAGCGGACAAAAAGTTTATTCGGCAAACGTTTAATGACTTATATGCTGACACTCTCAATGCTGCAATATCGTCTTCACAAAGTCTCAATTGGCGCTTGCTGGATTTTTTCTCCAATCATTTTAGCGTTAGCGGCACTAACCTGCTGATGAGGGGCTTGGCCGGTACATTGGAGCGCGAAGCCATTGCACCGCATTTGTCCGGGCATTTTTCCGATATGTTGCTTGCCGTAACCCGGCATCCCGCCATGCTAATTTATTTAAACAATGAACGCTCTTTTGGCCCCAGCTCGCGACTGGGTAAAAAAGGTAAAGGGCTGAATGAAAATCTGGCCCGCGAGATCCTCGAGCTGCATACACTAGGGGTGAATGGCGGCTATAGCCAGCGGGATGTGGTTGAGTTGGCCAAAGGCATTACCGGCTGGAGTGTCGCCAATTACAGCAAAAATGAAACTGGCGGGTTTATCTACCGCAAAGCGGGCCACGAGCCGGGAGAGCGTTTGCTGTTGGGCAAACGTTACCCGCAAAAAGAAGTTGAGCAAGGCAAAGCGATGTTAGTGGATATTGCCCGACATCCTGCAACTGCCAAGCATTTGTGTTTTAAACTGGTGCGTCATTTTATCAGCGATACTCCGCCTGTTGTATTAGTCGATAAATTAGTGGCCACATGGAATCAGACCGAAGGGGATTTGTCGGCAGTGATAGCAACTTTGATCAATGCAGAAGAATCCTGGCAGACTCAAGCGCAAAAGTTTAAAACACCCAGAGAATTCGTCATTTCGACCTACCGTGCCATCGGCGTTGATCAGGTACCGTCAAAACAGCTTTTGCAAGCGTTGACAATATTGGGGCAACAACCTTTTCGTGCGGGTTCACCTGCCGGGTATAGCGACGAACAAAGCGACTGGAACGGTTCCAGCGCCTTAATGAGCCGTATTGACTGGTCATCGACGTTAGCGGCCCGGGCCAAAACAGCCAATGCCGAGCATATTATGCAGGGGACTTTGGCAAACAGTGTCAGTCGTGTTACCTATAGCACAGTATTGCGTGCCGAAAGCCGTCAGCAATCCTTGGCGTTACTATTGATGAGTCCGGAATTTCAGAGGAGATAGGCATGCAACGTCGTGATTTTATTAAAGCGTTGGGGGCTGGACTGGTTGTGTTTAGTCCGCCAATGTTAGCTTTGGGCGCAGAAATAACTCACAGCAAAGCGGCAACTGCCAAAATAGTCTGGGTGGTGCTGCGTGGTGCAATGGATGGATTACATGCACTGGTGCCTGTTTCTGATCCTGATTTGAATGTGCATCGGCCCAAACTGGTTGGCGGAATTAAATCGGGATTATTACCATTAAATAACGATTTTGCGCTGCATCCTTCACTGGTGAATTTACATAGCTGGTATCTAGATAAACAGCTGTTGCCTGTTGTAGCAGTATCATCGGGTTATCAGCAACGATCACATTTTGATGGTCAGGATTATCTGGAAAGCGGTTTGCCGGAGATAAACCATGACAGCGGCTGGCTGGCACGGGCGGTTGAAATCAGGCACAAACAGGCGCTGGCCATTGCCCGTTCAACACCTATTAGCTTGCGGGACGATAACACTAACAAGGCCCAGGTGAGTACCTGGTATCCATCCGGATTAAAAAGTGCCGACGAGGATTTATATCAGTCCCTGATCAAGATGTATGAAAGAGACCCCTTGTTGTCATCACGTCTAGCCGATGGACTGGAAACCGGACAAATGGCCGGAATGAATGTTAATGCTGAGAAAAGAAAAGGTAAATTCACCGATCTAACCCGTTCTTGTGCCCAATTAATGAGCGGAGATATCGACTGCGCCATGCTCGAACTAGGCGGCTGGGATACTCACAATAATCAGCATGCCCGATTAGCGCGCCAGTTATCCGAACTGGATAACGGCCTGGCAATACTTAAACAAGGCTTGGGCAAAAGCTGGAATAATACCGTGGTGGTGGTGGCCACCGAATTTGGTCGAACAGTGAAAGAAAACGGTACAGGTGGCACGGATCATGGAACCGGTAGTATGTTGCTGTTAGCCGGTGGGGCGGTGCAGGGAGGCCGAGTGATGGGCCAATGGCCGGGGTTGGCTAACGAACAATTGTTTGAACAACGGGATTTGATGCCAACGTCAAACAGTTTTTCCTGGATTGGCAAGGTGTTATCGGAACATTGGGGATTTAGTGATCAAGAGTTGTCTAGGGTGTTTCCGGACAGACCATTGATTGCAGACAAGTTATTAAAATCCTAAAGCCAATTTATCTTTTTAAAAAAGGCGAGAGTATCCAATCATAGATACTCTCACCAATAGGAAGAAACGGCTACAGAGTGCAGCTTGCAGAACTGTCTGTTTGCTTTTCAACTACTACATTGCTGATGGTGATATCCATCGACCCTGCGGTTTGCAAAACAAAAGGACTGTAAACCCGTGCGAAATCGGTATCGGTGAAACAGGCCAGATCAATGCTTATTTTTTGCCATTTATCTGTTGGCAAGGTATTCAGTTTATCCGTCAGGTCCAGTTTGCTGGCGCAACCCTGTTCACATTGCATTGCTAAATGCACTGGCTGAGTTGGTGCAGCAGTGACTTTGATATCAAAACTGAGGGCCGAATTTTGTTCCTGATAGGTGCGTAAATCGCTGGGAAAGTTGCTGGCAAAAGTGGCAGACGCCTCTCCTTTATCATGCCAGACCATATGCAAAGCATCTTCCTGAACATGAAAATCGGTGGTTTTTATGGTCAGTGCTTGTGTTGCTAATACACTGGATGTCATCGCCGAACTTTGTTGATTGGCCACCACCCGCAATTGCCATGGTGCTTGAATGGTCAGGCTATACAGTTTCATTGGCTCCAGTTTGTCCGTTGCCGCGGCACTGTTTTCATCAAGATTGACCGATAGGGTATCTTCATCCTGATAGCTCAAACCATAGCCATAGGGCAATAATGGCTGATATTCATCATCAAAGCGGTTTAACGTTTGATTTGGGGTCGCAGGCCATGAGTAGGATAGCTTGCCTTTAAAGTCGTGAGCTATCTGGCCGTTTTGATCTTTAAACAGTACGTCTGCGACGGCAAGCCCTTCGGAACCCGGCAACCAGACAGCAACAAAGGCGTCCGAAGCATTTAACTCAGGATTAACCCACATTGGACGACCGGAAATAAACAGACTGACAACAGGAATACCGGCCGTTTTTAATTTTTTAAGCAGTGCCAGATCGGTTTTGTGACCACGCTGGTATTCGAGGTTGTCAACATCACCATTACCTTCGGCGTAGGGTTCTTCACCGAAGATAACAATCGCCACGTCGGGCTTTTGCTCAAAATTACCTTTCACGTCCAGCTCAGCACTGCCACCGGCTTGCTCAACATGTTGTTTGATACCGTCCCAGATGGAACTGGCGCCGGGAAAGTCGGCATTGACGTTACCGGTACCTTGCCAGGTAATGGTCCAGCCGCCGGATTGCTTGCCAATATTATCTGCGCCATCGCCAGCCACCAATACACGGGAATTGGCAGAAAGCGGTAATACATGCTTGCTGTTTTTCAGTAATACCAGAGATTGACGTACCGCATCACGGGCGACATCACGGTGCTTTTGCGCGCCAATCAGCTCGGTTTTACCGGCCAAAGGACGATTGGCCGGTGAGGGTTTGTCAAACAGACCTGCACGGACTTTGACCCGTAAAATACGGGTTACTGCGTCATTTAATCTGTCTATTGAAATCTCGCCGCTCTTCACCTGTGCAACGGTGTTCTGGTAAAGAGGTTTCCAGGCCGCGGTGGGTACCATATACATATCCAGACCGGCGTTGATGGCTTGCGGACAGTTATCATTGCTGCAACCTTTGATTTGCCCGTGACCATTCCAGTCACCAACCACAAACCCGTCAAAACCCATCTGGTTTTTAAGTTCCTCGGTTAACAGGTATTGGTTACCGTGATTTTTTACCCCGTGCCAACTGTTAAACGAAGCCATGACCGTTTGGGAGCCTGCACTTAAACCATTTACGTATCCTTGCGCGTGGATATCAAACAGCTCCTGTTCTGAGGCCAGATTGTCACCTTGGTCGTCACCCTTTTCGGTTCCGCCGTCACCCAAAAAATGTTTGGTGGTGGAGATAACATGGTACTGGTTTAAAAAGTCTTTGCCGGCTTCTCCCTGCAAACCTTCAACAATAGCGCGGGCATATTTACCTACTATTTCAGGATCTTCTGAATAACCTTCGTAGGTGCGTCCCCAACGGTCATCCCGCACAACAGCAACGGTTGGGGCAAATACCCAGTCGATACCGGTAGCCATCACTTCTTCTGCGGTGGCCTGGGCTATTTTTTTTATTAACTGCGGATTATGCGCGGCGCCCAAGCCAATATTATGCGGAAACAACGTGGCGCCAATAACATTATTGTGACCATGAACAGCGTCGGTTCCCCACATGGTCGGAATATTCGAGCCGTCCAGCGAATCATCAATGGAGGCTTGATACATATTCTCAGCCAGTTTAATCCAGTCGGCAGCTGTGGCGTGTTTGTTATTGTCAGGGAAGGCGCCACCACCGTTGAGATAGGCGCCAAAGCCGTAACGACGCATATCTTCAACACTGATATCGCGAATTTCTGGCTGGATAGTCTGCGCGACTTTCTGTTCAACCGTCATGCTTGCAAGGATATCTTGCACACGCTTTTCGACGGCGGGATTTTTTTTAACTTCGATATCCAGTTTGGGCCAGATGTCGGTTATTTCATTTTTGGTGGTATCTTTGGTGACATCTGTATCAGTTCTCTCCACACTGCAGGATTGTAATGCCAGTGCAATGGAAAGTATCAAGGTAGATTGGCTTAGCAATTTATTCATTCAGTTGATATCCAGTTTTAATGCGTTCAACATCACAATTCAATTTTATCGCTTGCGAATAGATGTTGATTTAATGTAAAAGAATTACGTTAATTTATGAAAGCGCTTACATTTACAGTTTTTATGCCCAAACGCAATATTTTTTTGGTAATTTATCGGGAACAGAGAGGCCGTATTGTTAAAAAATGTCGCTAAAACACCGGATTTGGTCTGTCAGAAATGCTGGATGTTAAAAGTCGCAGGTAATGCAAGTGATAAAACAGGGGAATTTCAATGAACAAAATTAAAAACATGATTTTATCTTTTGGTGTGACGTGGTTAGGTGTGATTTTTGCCGGACAAGTTGTGGCGAACGAGCCGGTTAAATGGCCCAACGGCGCAAAAGCAGCAATTAGTCTGGCTTATGATGATGCGCTGGATAGTCAGCTCGATAACGCGATCCCGGCCTTGAATAAATACGGTTTTAAAGGTTCGTTTTATGTAAAGCTGGCATCACCGGTAATTAAACAGCGTTTTGACGAATGGCGTGCAATTGCCCAGCAGGGTCACGAACTGGGTAATCACAGTCTTTTTCATCCTTGTAGCGCGTCATTACCCGGACGTGAATGGGTTACCGAGGACGCAGATCTGGATAACTACAGCGTTGCCAAAATGGTGGCCGAAGTCGAACTGGCCAACACATTTTTACATGCTATAGATGGCCAAACACAGCGTACTTTTACGACTCCTTGCGGTGATTTGAAGGCAGGAGGAAAAGACTATATAGGACAGATCAAATCCGAGTTTGTCGGTATTAAATCGATGTTTGGCAGTGAACCCCAACCGGTAAATGAGCTGAATGTAAAACAGACCCGGGTCTGGGCGCCAACCGGTAATAGTGCTCAGGAGCTCATTGATTTTGCTAAACAGGCGGCAAAAATGGGGACCTTGGGCAGTTATACTTTTCACGGGGTAGGGGGCGATTATCTGGCTGTATCGGCAGAAGCACATAATCAATTGCTGGCTTATCTGGCTGCACATAAAGATCAGTACTGGGTCGACAGTTTTATTAATATCAGTCGCTATATGGCACAACAGCAACACAAAGCTCAAGGAGAATAGGTTTTGGCAAATGCCAATTCGTCAAATGCGTCGTTATAATTGTGTGATGGCGAAGATGACGGATAAACAGCCTTTAAGTTTCGGAGTTAAAAAATACAAAGCGATTCTTGCCCTGGCGCTTGGCCTGATATAAAGCCTGGTCCGCATTTTTGAGCAGTTCATCGCCGCTAATCGGCTGTTCGAAGTTGTAGGTGGCGATGCCGATACTTACCGTCACGTAAGGAGCGACATGACTGAATTGATGCGGGATATTTTGCTCGGCCATCGCCTCTAAAATAATCTCTGCAATTTGGGTCGCACCTTGCTCGTCGCTTTGTGGCAGCAGATAAACAAATTCCTCACCGCCATAACGGGCAATGAAATCTTCTTCCCGGCGTTTGTTACTGGTTAGTACATAAGCAATTTCTTGCAGACATTTATCGCCTTTGGCGTGTCCGTAGTTGTCATTGTAGGGTTTGAAAAAGTCCACATCCATCAGCAGCACCGAGAGCGGCCATTGGTGACGTTTTGCCGATTGAATATTGTTGAACAATCGTTCATCCAGAGCCCGTCTGTTGGCTATGCCGGTCAAACCGTCGGTAAGAGACAGATCCTGCAGCTTAAGTTTCTGTTGCTCAATGATTTGGACAAAATAATTGAAAGATTGGGCAATATCCGATATCTCGTCATTTCCTCTAATCATCAGTTCTTCACTGCCACCGGATATACGCCCTTGTACTTTTTTATTCAGGATATTGAGCCTTTTAACTACCCGCTGTCTGATCAGGAACACAATTGCCAATAAAAATAGCGCTGCCAGCAGCGACATCATCCCCATATAGCGAATTTGTTGTTTGATTTGTTGATTGGTTTGCAGGGTTTCTCCCTGAACAGCATTGTTATGCTCGAATGATTGGAACTCAGCCAAGTTGGCTAAATCATTGACCAGATTACGCACAAAGTGGCCGCGTCCCACAGCACGTCCGATAATGCGCAACTGTTCCATGCGCATCGGGATCAATCCTTGCGGTTCCAATAGCGTCTGTCTTAGCTGCGTAATTATCCCCGCTGCCCGTGCTTGAGTATTGGCCGGTAGCTGGTCAATTTTATTTTGCTGGCTATCGAGTAAGTTCTGTATCCGTTGAGAAATCTGGCGAATGTCGTTGATTCGATTCAATGTCAGGGCTTCGGACGAGGTGGTAACGACGTTGGATAATTCTATCGCCCATATATAAGCTATTGATGTGTGAGCTGAACTGTTATCTGGTTTAAGCATGTAATCCATTACCTCAGCATATATCTGATACAGGATTACTTTTTGTTCGTTTATCTGGTTTTTGAGTTCCAGTTTTTGTTCAATCAACCGATTCAGGCTTTCCAGTTCTGTCGTCATGGATTCGATATGCACCAGTAAATAATCTTCTTTCTGGTTGTCTTCAATCATTTCCATGATTTCTGTCACTTTTGTCTGGATCTCCTGATTTGCGATCCGCCGAGATGCCTGACTGGATGCCTGGGTTAAACCTTCGATTAAGTAGGTGAGGCTATTAACCTGGCTGTTGACTTTATTACTGTGCACCATGGCAGGAATAGACTTGTCGGTAATATCATCCAGAATGTGCTGAAATTGGTTTAGTTGATAATAAATTATCGAGGCAATGGTCGTTAATAATGCCAGAACACTAATTAATATGACGGTAAAAAAGGTTGATAGTGATGCGCCGCGACGATTGCTGGATTGGGGCCGTTTATCAATTGGCGCGTTTGTCTGTGGTAAAGATGAATTATCGGGCACAATTACGCTCAGTTTGCATTAGCTAAATCGGTTAGACGAGACTCAATCTCGGGCGATATGATTTTCTGTTTAATAATCTGGTTGATAGCAATATCCGATAATAATCGGATCACTTGCTTATTGTTGTTGACTCTTGGACTGTTTGAGAAGACCGAATAGCCATCGCCACCTTGTGCCAGATAATCTGTGGTGGCCAGCTGATAATGTTGGTCGGCAATGATGTCATGATGATTAACTTGCACAGACACTACTCGTTTCCCCGTTGCATGACTGGAATTATATACGACTTTTAATCCTGAAACTTGCAAGAAACGTCCTTTAACCCGTTCGATAGAACTGAAACTATTTTCAAACGCGTCAATAATCTGTTGGCCAGTAACGTCGAGTACCAATATTTCTGCTCTGTAAGGCAATATATCGGCAATATCTCTGCGAGTCAGTGAATGGTCTGCGGGGTACAGTTTGTCCCCCCTGATTGCGCCGCTATTAATCAGGGCAATATCTGCTCCGGTGTATTTTTTGATACTGTCGGCCAAAAAATTGCCAAAGGCGTTTTCGCGGGTTCTCAGCTGTAGTCGCCGACAATCTATAGGGGTTGATGTTATGCCAATAGGTTGCGCTAGCAGCCTATTCAAACGCGCGGTATAGCCCGCAATTTGCCGGGCAACTTGAGGTAATTTGTCAAATTCGTTCAAATAGCGCTTTTGCCAATGAAGTTGTAACGATTCAGGTTTACCCTTTTGCCAGACTAATTCAATTATGGCCGCCACGCCCGGCTCGGTTAAAAATACGTCGTTGCCATGAGGTTGATAGGGGGTCGACGACTCAATTTCAAAATAGTTATCCTTGTGTAACGCGAGATCGATGGTATGCCCGTCGAGTAACTGTTCAACATTTGCCACGTCGACAGAATAAATAAGGACGATCAGATCGACTCCTTGCTCGCGCATCAATTTGGCTTGATGGCTAATTGTGCTTCGACAGGATCCAGTATCTGTAGCCGTTTTACTGCATATTCTTCGATCACAGACTGGTCAACAATAGACAATACCCCTAACCTATACTGACCCTTTTCAATTATGGCACTGTTTACCAGGCCATCCAGATTGCCTTGAGTCAGAGGGTCGTAGATATTACTCGATACTAGTGGAAAAGCGGCTTCATAGGAGCGTAGTGATAACTCATCTTCGAAATAGCTGAATTCCCTTTTGGATACTGCCATCGCGTCGGGCTCGAGGGTATTAAGTATATCGATAATATGCGAGCCTCTATCCAGTGTCGAAAGACTGCTCGGACCCAGACTGGCACCGCTAAACAGGAAAAATGTCGGCTGGTGTTGTGTACGTGTTTGTTTTAGCAAGGTCCCTAATTCTGCATAACCTCCAAGTCCTGGAACAGTGACTTCAGGCATATTTCCGGTAAAAATGATAGTGGCAGTTTCGGTAGAGGCGAATAGTGGGGAGCTGGTTAGCAGAACAAAGCAGAAAATAGATTGCAATATTTTCACCGGGCTATTTAGTCTCATTTATAGGCCTTATAAAACATCTACTTGTACCATGCCAAGTGTAGAGCATCAAAAGCAAAGTTATTATTTTCTGAACAAATTATATTATGCAAAGGCAGTATATCTTGATTTATTACTGGACTACCCGGTTAATTTGATAAGCCGTGATTCAAGGGCGGGAATAAACAGTCAAAATGAACGCTGTCGTTTAATCCATAACGTCTTTGCTAAATCTGTCAGCCTTCTCCACAAGCCTTCCAGAGCATATTTTGTTAGACTATTCCCTATCTCGGTAATAGCCTTGGAGGTCGCTAATGATTAAACCTGAAGAGTCATTACATGAAAGCACTATGCGGCAGCAGGTTAGATGTATTACCCATGCTATTCGCCAGGAAGAGTCGCGGTTAAGAGCTCGCTACGCCATACTGAAATACCAGAACGGTATTGGACTGGTTATTTTATTGTTGGCTTTAACTGGAATGCTAACCAGTGGCTATCTGTATTATATCGGCAGTATTCCGGCGTGGGCGTGTATTTTCGCGTCTGCATTGTTTGCTTCTATCTCTCATGAAATAGAGCACGATTTGATCCATCATCAGTATTTTCGCGATAATCCTGTTATCTATCATTTGATGATGCTGGTAACCTGGTTGATGCGGCCTAATACGGTTAATCCCTGGTATCGTCGCGATATGCATCTTCTGCATCATAAAGTATCAGGTAGCAGCAAAGACATGGAAGAACGTCTGGTGGGCAACGGCATCAAGCCCGGTTTTAGTCGTTATCTGGTGATGTTTGATGGTCTGGCTGGATTGATTTTGCGCCGTGCTGTGTTGCGCAGGGAATTAGATGACTTTTCAGTATCCCGAGTATTAGGTGCGACTTTTCCGTTAGCGACATTGTATTTTGCCTGTTGGTATATTTTTCTGCTATTTCATGGCATTGATCTGATATTCGCCGGAGATTACCCTGCGTGGTTATTGGCAGTTATGCGGGTTATTGACTTGATAGTGGTGGTATTGATTGCTCCTAACGTGGTCCGTTCGGGTTGCTTAAATTTTATTACCTCCAATATGCACTATTATGGCAATGTTAATGGCCTGATGCAGCAGACCCAAATTCTTGATCGCTGGTATTTTATGCCACTTCAGTTATTTTGCTTTAATTTTGGTAGTACACATTCTATCCATCACTTTGTGATTAATCAGCCATTTTACTTGCGACAGATGGTTGCCAGTAAGGTGCATAAAACAATGCAGGAGCAAGGAGTGCGGCGCAATGACTTAACCACGTTCCGCTCCGCTAATCGTTGGGTGGAGGGCGCTTGTCAGTGACAAAATATGCCCATTTTGGGGAGGCTATCGATCTCGCAATAGCGGCATTAACATCGCTTCCAGTCCATTCACTTTAATTTCGTGGACTAGCGCCAGTTGTTGTCCCAGTTTGCCTTCGGGGAATCCCTGGCCAGCAAACCAGACCAGATAAGGTTCGGGTAATTCCAGTAATTTGCGCCCGGCATATTTTCCAAAGGGCATGGTCTGGTTGATGGCTTCAAGCATCGCTTGACTATCCTGCATCTTGCTGTGCTACCTGTTGTTGTTCTGACTGTTTCTGCTGTGTATCCCATAAGGTTTTGTACAAACCGTTATGGGCTATTAACTGTTGATGATTGCCTTGTTCCACTATATGACCCTGATCCATAACCAGAATATTATCTGCATCAATTACGGTAGACAGGCGATGGGCAATAATCAGGCTGGTGTGGCCTTGGGACACTTCCCGAATCGCCGACAAGATAGCTTGTTCCGCATGGCTGTCGAGAGAGGAGGTGGCCTCATCAAAAAGTAGTATTCTGGAGCCTTTTAAAATGGCTCTGGCAATGGATACGCGCTGTTTTTCACCGCCGGATAGTTTTAGGCCGCGTTCACCGACTTGGGTGTTCTTGCCTTGTGGCAGCGATTGAATAAAATGGCGCAAGTGTGCTAAATCAATGGCTTTGTCTACTTCTTCATCCGTTGCCGAGGGACGTCCGTACTGAATATTGGCAAAAATGCTGTCGTTAAACAGCACGGTATCTTGCGGGACAATGGCGATACTTTGGCGCAATGAAGCTTGTGATACTTCACTGATATTTTGTCGGTCAATATAAATACCACCATCGGTGACATCATAAAGACGGAACAGCAGTTTGATAATGGTTGATTTGCCGGCACCGCTTTGGCCCACAATGGCCACTTTCTGACCGGGCTGAATATGGAAGCTTAAATCTTTTAGAATAGGGCGTTCGGGATGATACTGAAAACGGACCTGGTTAAATTCGATTCGTCCCTGGCTAACTTGCAGGTCGGAGGCGGGGACGGGATCGGTGACTTTGGGTTGCTGTTCGAGCAAATTGAACAGGTTTTCAATATTGGCCATTGAGCTGCGTATTTCGCGATAGACAAAACCCAGGAAGTTGAGTGGCATAAATATCTGCATTGTAAACGCATTGATCAACACAAAATCACCTAAGGTCATCTTGCCCTGTGTTACCTGTTGTGCGGCCAATAACATCATGCCTGTCATCGCTGCTGCAATAATAAAAGCCTGACCACCGTTGAGGGTAAACAAAGATAACCGGTTTTTACGTCTGGCCTGTTCCCATTCAGCCAGATTGGTGTCGTAGAGGTTGGCTTCATATTGTTCATTGTTGAAGTATTTGACCGTCTCAAAATTAAGCAAACTGTCGATAGCTCGAGTATTGGTGGTGGAATCGGCCTTATTCATTTCACGTACATAGCGGGTACGCCAGTCGGTGGCTTTAATCGAGTAAGCTACGTAACAAATTACCGACAACAGCACGATAACACCAAATCCCCAACCGTATTGATAAAACAGGATCCCGGCCACCATACCGATTTCCAGTAGTGTGGGAACAATATTAAACACCATAAAACGCATCAGAAAGCCGATTCCCGAGGTACCTCGTTCGATATCGCGGGACAGTCCGCCAGTTTGACGATTAAGATGGAAATCCAGCTCCAGTTTATGCAGGTGGTTAAATACTTGCAGTCCAATGCGCCGCATGGCGCGCTCGGTTACCCGGCCGAACAAGGTGTCACGAATCTCACCCATTAAAACATTGGCCAGACGTACCATACCGTAAGCCAAAATCAGCGCCAGGGGCACTAAAGCGACGGTATTCAGATCGGTCTTGATATCCAGATCATCAACGATATATTTAAGGATAAAGGGCAAGCCAACGCTGGCAACTTTGGCGGCTATCAGACATAACAAGGCCAGAAAAATCCGGCCACGAAATTCGAGAAGATAAGGCCACAGCTTGGGTAATATGTGCCAGTTAACCGGCCCGTCATGTTCAGTTATTGTTTTGGAACGTCGCATTTACATCATAAGGTGGTGGTAAAGATGACGGATCATAGCAGCGTTTGCATTGATCCCCTAAGTGCTGAATTTGGTTAAACCGTTTCCTCAAAGAAACGCATTACTTTTTGATAACGTTCTTCCTGCTCATCAGTCAGCTGGCTGTTTTCGATGGTATAGACGCAGCGATTCATAACCGATTTGGCGTTGTCGGATAATTCCTGCTCTTTAAACTTCATGGCGATAGCTTGCAGCAGGTTAAGCGCAATGGCCGGGTTTTTAGGCATGATCCGGTAAGCCTGGCGAAAGACTTTCATGGCATTTTGCAAGTCGCCTTTTTGATAATATTCCACCGCAGTGTTATTAAGTTCTTTGGGACTATGACGGATAGCCTGACGTTCCTGTTTTTCCTGACGAATATAACGCATAAAAATATCCCCTTGTGAGGGTTGAGTTTTACAGCGATTTTCGATTTCGTTTAGCACATTCATAGACTTTTCGAATAAACCTATTTCATGGAATGCCTTGGCTTTATCCAGTAAATCTTCCATCGAATCTTCAACCAGGGCTAATTCGTCAATTTGTGCCAGTAAGGCTTGCGCCTTGTCCTTTTCGTCCTGCAAGTAATGTAAACGTGCGTTAATCACCATTAGCTGCTCGCTAAGCTGCACTTTAGGAAATTGTTTGCGAAAACGACGTAAATACTCATTGGATTGCTTAACCAGATCATTGGTTTCGCTATCACTGGCGGTTAATGCGAAGTCAATTCCGGCTCGTGCCACATTCAGGTAGATATCAGGTTGGTCATAAATCGAATTTTTCGCGTAACGGACAATTTTTTTCGACACTTCAAACTGGGTGGCGTAATCGTGGGTAATACGTGACAAGGTAATGGCGGTTTTATGCCGGGTCATATTGCGTGGCGATATTTCCGACGCCAGAATAGTGCTTTCCAGCGCCATATCAAAGTCTTCCCGCTTGATTTGGATATCTGCCAGTAAATCGAATGCCTTGATTTGGGCATCGGCTTTAAAGCCCAAACGCAGTAGCACTTTTTCTGCTTCTGCGTCGTCATTCAAGGCAAGTAACGCATTTGCCAGGCCAAACTGTGCCCAGGCAAAACTCTGCACGTTAATAATGGCCTGATAAAAGTCCCGCGCTTTTTCTGGCTGGTTACATTCAAGTAGCAGTTCGCCTTTTAGCTTTAGGGCAATGGGGAAATATTCTGATTTATCCGGTGTGGTAAGAAAAGCTTCAATGGCCTCAAGCGCCATATCATAAAGCTCCCGATCCATTAATTGATAAACTTCACGGAAGGTGCGTTTACGGTTGAGTACCCGGCCCAGGCGTTTGCCGATTTCGTTAACGGTAAAAGGCTTAACCAGAAATTCGTCGGGCTGCAGTTCGATAATGCTATGCACAATGTCAGCGCTGGTATCAGCGCTAATAAACACAAAAGCCGTTGCTGGCGAGATCAACTTGTCCTTAAGCAGCGTTTGATAAAGGTGATAGCCTTCCTGTTCTTTTTTTAAATGATAAGAACAAATAATCAGATCAAATTCTTCCTGCTGAATTTTGCTGATCGCCTTGTCAGCCTGATCGAGATAGGTAATTTTATCAAAGCCTAATTCTTGCAAGGCATATTTCATATAGCCCTGGGCAAGAACCTGATCATCAATGATCAATATGTTGGAGGTTTTAGCCAATTTGCGTTCCATTTGATACTTTTCAACAACCAATGTAATTAGGTTATCGTAAAATTACGCAAAACTATAATGAGGATTATGAATAAAGTGCTGTAAAAGCAGGAAGTGGTGGATGGTACTGGGCTTGAACCAGTGACCCTCGCCTTGTAAGGGCGATGCTCTCCCAACTGAGCTAACCATCCGTTTTGTATGAATTACTATAAAGAAAAGTGGTGGATGGTACTGGGCTTGAACCAGTGACCCTCGCCTTGTAAGGGCGATGCTCTCCCAACTGAGCTAACCATCCGTTTTCTTCGACTTGTTAGGCTGTGCCTCTCAAGTGGAGCGCTATTATAGGTAGGCAAATTTTACTGTCAACAGTATTTGAAAAAAACTCAATCAAATGGACATTATCTGTGCAAAATCCGCTTTTAATCTGCAGGTTGAATTAAATTTGAGCGAATAAAGGATAAATTTAAGTCATTTTATAACCAGCAGTGTTGGCCAACACTCAGGCTTCAGACAGAGGAAATATCCGAATAAACCCCGTCTGGCTCATCGCTTTGCCAACTGCTTTCAGATAAAATACCGCCAATTTTTTGAGACGAGATAGTTATTTTATGACGGTTGTTACCCGATTTGCTCCCAGTCCTACCGGATACCTTCATGTAGGTGGAGCCCGAACTGCGCTTTATTCCTGGTTATATGCTAAAAGTCAGGGGGGTAAATTTGTACTGCGTATTGAAGATACGGATATTGAGCGTTCCACTCAAGCGGCAATTGATGCCATTCTGGAAGGGATGGAATGGTTAGGATTAAGCTGGGACGATGGCCCTTATTATCAAACTCAACGCTTTGATCGTTATAAAGAATTTGTTCAACAATTATTGGGTGAAGGTAAAGCCTATAAATGTTATTGCTCCCGCGAACGTCTGGATCAAATTCGAGAACAACAAATGGCTGCCGGACAGAAACCGAAATATGACGGTAAATGTCGTCATGGTGTCGAACAGGATGGCGATTATGTGATCCGTTTTAAAAATCCCCTGCAAGGTAGCGTGGTGATTAATGATCATATTCGCGGCAAGATCGAAATTGCCAATAGTGAGTTGGATGATCTGATTATCCAGCGCACTGATGGTGTACCGACTTACAATTTTTGTGTGGTGATTGATGACTGGGATATGGGCATCACTCATGTGGTGCGGGGAGAAGACCATATCAATAATACGCCTCGTCAGATCAATATTCTTGAGGCCTTAGGGGCACCTGTACCCGAATATGCGCATGTGTCGATGATACTGGGTGACGACGGTAAAAAACTGTCTAAACGCCATGGTGCTGTGGGGGTTATGCAATATAGAGACGACGGTTTCTTGCCACAGGCGTTGTTAAATTATCTGGTGCGGCTGGGGTGGTCACATGGCGACCAGGAGATTTTCAGTCTGGAAGAAATGATTGAATATTTCAGCCTGGATGATATCGGTCAGTCGGCCTCGGCTTTTAATACCGACAAATTGATTTGGTTAAATCAGCACTATATTAAATCCTTGCCGGTAGCTGAGGTGGCCAAGCATGCCCAATGGCATTTTGAACAGCAAGGTATAGATACCAGTCAGGGGCCAGCACTGGAAAAGGTTATTAGTATTCAGGCAGATCGGGTGAAGACACTAAAAGAATTAGCCGAAATCAGCAGCTATTTTTATCAGGAATATGATCAACTGGATGCTAATGCGGCGAAAAAACATTTGCGACCTGTTGCGCAAGAAGCGTTGGAGCTGGTTAAAACCAAGTTGCAAAGTATTACTGACTGGACGGCAGAAAATATCCATGCCGCCATCAATGCAACCGCAGAGCAATTGGAAGTCGGTATGGGTAAAGTGGGGATGCCATTGCGTGTTGCGGCAACAGGATCGGGTAATTCTCCGTCACTGGATGTGACCCTGGAATTGTTAACTTTTGAGCAAGTTGCACAACGAATAGACAAAGCGTTGAAATATATTGCAAATAGAACAAATTCCTGAAAAAAACCGTTGACATAAAAAGGGTGGATGCCTAGAATGCGCCCCGCTGTCACGGAACGACATTGTGGTACGGGGCTATAGCTCAGCTGGGAGAGCGCTTGCATGGCATGCAAGAGGTCGGCGGTTCGATCCCGCCTAGCTCCACCAAATTTCATGGAATATCTAATCTCATGCCTAGATGAATTGGATTGAAAGACGGAGGAAATATTGAGGATTTATCCACACTCTTTCCTGACAGAATTTCTAGAGAGGTAGAAGGTCGCTCAGTTCGCTGGCTCACTTCGCCTAAGCAGAAAATTTTAGGTTTTTGTAAGAGAATAAGGTCGCTCGGTTCGCCAGCTCACCTCACCTTACAGAAACTAACAAAATTTCTAGAGGGGTAGAAGGTCGCTCAGTTCGCTGGCTCACTTCGCCTCACAAAAAACTATCAAAGCTGTGCTTTGATAAACAAGTTTTTTGTCCCCATCGTCTAGAGGCCTAGGACACCGCCCTTTCACGGCGGTAACAGGGGTTCGAATCCCCTTGGGGACGCCAATTTTGTAAAGCGTATGGATTATGCTTTAGTTATACAGCAGGGAGTATCCGTTTTAGTCCTAGATAAATCGGATAAGAAGATGCAGGCTAAGTCGCTCAGCTCGCTGGCTCACTTCGCCTAAGCAGAAAATTTTAGGTTTTTGTAAGAGAGTAAGGTCGCTCGGTTCGCCAGCTCACCTCACCTTACAGAAACTTATCGAAGCTTGCTTCGATGAACAAAGTTTCTGTCCCCATCGTCTAGAGGCCTAGGACACCGCCCTTTCACGGCGGTAACAGGGGTTCGAATCCCCTTGGGGACGCCAAATAAATAAGGCTCTGTTTAACGACAGAGCCTTTTTTATTGTCTAAATGTCAAAGTGTGCAAATAGCTAATGCGTCATCAAGGGGTGAGAACTCCTTCGATTCGACAAAAATTTCGGGAACAATTTTATTCAGTTCACCTGCTTCGCGGGCCAGCTAAAGCTGTTCTCCATTATTCCTGATAATGTTTGGTGAACGCACGCATTGCGGCCAGAAGGGTGAATGAGGAATCTTTAGCTGCATAGCAGCGCCCGAATGAGCGGCTTGCCAGGGACGGCAAGACTCGGTGCAGATCATCATGGTTGCGTATTTGACTAACCTGGAATACGGAGTCATCCCGCTTTCAACATTTGTTAGCCCCTAACAGTTTGTCATTTATAGTTATCCTACATCTGGTTAGTCCACTCACGGTTATGAATACGTTTGCATCAGCTTGTTCAATTAATCAACGCTGATAACATCAAATGCACTATTCAAACCAGAATTATAAAAATGAAAAAATTCAATTTAATCACAATATTAGCTTTTGCTACGTTAGTGTTCACGCTATCTCGTGCACAGAGTAGCGAGATGGAAGCAAATCAGGATTTATCACCCTTTTGGAAAAATGCAGTGGTGTATTTTGCGATGACCGATCGATTTTTCAATGGTGATGAAACTAATGATCTTACTGTTGGCAGAAAAGCGGACGGCTCATTGTTAAGAGGATTTCATGGCGGTGATATTCGTGGGTTGATAGACAAAATTAACGATGGTTATTTTGACAGATTAGGTGTGCAAGTATTATGGATGACGCCTGTGATTGAAAATATTCATGGTCCTTGGATCGATGAGTGGGGAACAACCTACGCTTACCATGGTTATTGGCCAAAAGACTGGACCCGTGTTGATCCTAATTTTGGTACTGAACAGGATTTGAAAGAACTTTTTGATACCGCTCACCAGCATAATATGCGTGTATTACTTGATGTTGTTATTAACCATGTCGGTCCTCCTACTCAGCAAGATTCTGTTTGGCCTGCCGATTGGGTCCGGCGTTCGCCAAATTGTGACTGGAAAAGTTTTGACGGGATCGCGAATTGTACAATGGTGCCATCCTTACCGGATGTTATTACAGAAAAGCAGCAAGAAGTCGAAATACCGGAATTCTTACAAAAAAAATGGCAGGAGGAAGGGCGGCTGAAGCAGGAAATGTCAGAGCTGAATACCTTCTTTAATACCACCGGCTATGCAAAAACACCACAAAATTACCTTATCAAATGGTTAACAGATTGGGTACGTGATTACGGCGCGGACGGTTTCCGGGTTGATACCGCAAAACATGTCGGCCCTGAAGTTTGGCAACGACTGAAATTTCAGGCCGAAATAGCACTACAGGAATGGCGTGATAATAATCCACAACGGAAATTAGCTGATCTCCCTTTTTATATGGTCGGTGAAGTGATGGAGTGGGGAATGTTGGGGTTTCAGCATGCTACAGAGCAGGGGCGCGCATTTGACTATGGAGATCGGCAAGTAGATTTCTTCGATTACGGCTTTGATGCCTTGATTAATATGGGATTTGCCACCCATGCCTATAGGGATGCTGTCAGTTTATTTGAACTTTATGCCAATCAGTTAAATAATGGAGCGTTGCAAGGAAAGGGCATTATTAATTACATCACTTCGCATGATGATATAAAGCCTTTTGATCGAAAGCGGCAGAAAACGTTCGAATCAGCGACCAAACTAATGCTATCTCCTGGAGCGGTACAGATCACATTTGGAGATGAATTAGCTCGTAATCTTGTTGTTCCCGACGCTATTGGCGATGAGTGGTTGAGAACTCCAGTCGACTGGTCTGCAGAAAATATGCGGGATAAACGGGCAATATTGCACCATTGGCAACAGCTGGGGCAGTTTCGAGCGGCGCATCCGGCAGTTGGAGCAGGGAAACACCGTAAAATTGACAGTCAGTATCAGGTGTTTAGCCGTACCTTGCAGCAATCTGACCAACAGGATGTCGTAGTCATTGGCTTGGCGCTGCCTGCAGGAGAAAAGACAATTCCAGTTGCTCCTTATTTCAGTGAAGGTGAAAAACTGGTCGATGGCTATTCAGGTCAGGTATTGCAAGTAAAAAATGGACAGGTGCAGATTTCAAATGCAAATAGGCTGGTCCTGTTGGCGGCAACTCCTTACAACGAATAACCATGGGCAGGGATATTTATTAGCCTGAACTCAGGTCTATTAGTTCTGATTATTAACCCGTGTCGTCACCTGTTCGCACAAATAATGGGTATCCAGTATCTGTTGACTGGAAAGAGGATTGTTAATGCCTTTTTCCAGTTGCACCAGCATGTCGTCTACCATCGCCACAAAACCGCGTTTGTAGAGGGTAGTTTGCCAATCGTCGAAACCCAGTTCAGTGACGGTGTTGTCTTGCCAAACTTGGCCATGGCGCAGGTTTTCAATTTGCCACTTTTTGTTGTCGGCAAAATATTCCAGACGTTCCTCATTTAAACCGTTAATCCGATTCATCGAGGCGCAAAAAAGACCGCCCTGGTGTTGCCATTGTATTTGTACCGAGGCTAATAATTCCTGACGTCGGTGGGCGAAAATATCGATATCCTCTGGCATTTGACCGGCGCAATGACGAACAAAATCCACTACATGAATAAAGTCATCAAATACCAACTGCCGTGCTGCGGCTGGCAGGTTATAGCGATTTTTCTGATAAAAAACCTGTACGGGGCGCACCTGTTTGAATAACTGGTATAAGGGCGCGAAACGTCGGTTAAAACCCACTATGAGCGGGATATTTTTGCCTATGGCCAGGTTCACCAGTTGCTCGCATTCGGCATAATAATAACTGACAGGTTTATCGATAAAAACGGCAACACCGGCTTGCAGACACTGTTTGGCCAAGCTGAAATGGCTATCTGTACTTGTGTGGATCATCACTGCATCGGGGCGGTTTGCAAGTACATCGTCTATATCGTTGTAGGTTTCCTGAATTCGGTACTTAGCCGCTATGTTGCGCAAAACAATGCTGTTACGAGTGCACAAAACCGGTGTAATTGACGGGTGATTGGCCACAATTGGCAAATAGGCTTTTTGTGCGATATCGCCTAACCCAATTATAGCTATACGCATCAGATATCCTTGTTAAGAGCTTGATTACAGGTTTTATTGAGCTGTCATTTTGCACGTTATGTGGCTGGATTTCATCCAATTATATTTTTGCGGTTGTAGATCCTTACTCGGCACTTTATCCTGATGTGAGATATTCGAAATTGGGGAAATGTTGATGCAGCTAGTGCAACTTAAACCAGAGCAATCCAGAGAGGAAATTACCGACTATGTCAGCCGTCTCTTTCGTGAGCTGGGAGGGGAGGAAATGGTGCCTTCTGAACAAGCGTTTGATCGGATGTTTGAGCAGTGGACCAAGGATATGCGTCATTGGGCCTATAAATTAATGGAAGGGGAGGAACTGGTTGGTTTTTTCACCTTGGCTGAATCGTTTTCCTGTTTTGCGCATGGGCGCTACGGTGTGATTAATGAAGTCTGGGTGGCGCCAGCCTACCGTTCACAGGGAGCAGGTAAAAAGATGATGGGTCATATTAAGGAGTTTGCCAGTCTGAAAGGCTGGAAACGTCTTGATGTCACTGCTCCGGCCGAAGATGAGTGGTTTCGCAGTTATGCATTTTATCAACAAAATGGTTTTAAACTTACAGGTAAAAAATTGAAATTTTTGTTGTAAATCTCAAGAGCCTGTTGATCTTTCATATTCACCACTGTTGATAAATGAAAATTTCTCAATCGAGGCGCAAGCAGTGTAGTTTAGTCATCTAAATAAATCTGTTTGCTGACTTTGTTTAAAAAGAGTGGAAGTGAGGTAAAGGGGGCTGGGGCTATTTTCCTTCACACTGCGTTATCAAAGGCTTAAAGAGAACCACTATTCGCGCATTTTCTGCCTTGCGGTAAGCCGTCAGCAGTGGCGAATATGAAAGATAAACAGCCTCTAGTAATACAGCACTTTGAGTCAGGTTTTATTTTTTTCTTAACGGCATGATGGCGGCATCCGGCAACCTAATGGAGGCAAGCCGGTAGCAACGTCGAGGTTTCCATGACAGATTGCCATCTGAATCAGTATCAACAACGTTTTATCAAGGTATGTGAATATATTGAGCAGCACCTGGATAACAAACTGTCGGTTGAGCATTTAAGTCAGGTTGCGCATTTCTCACGCTGGCATTTTCATCGCCAATTCTCTGAATTCACCGGTTTTACGGTCAAACGTTTTATTCAGCAGTTGCGCCTTAAACGGGCGTCATATCATCTGATTTTTAGGCAGGATAAAATCATAGATATCGCTTTACAGGCTGGTTTTGAAAATCCGGAGTCCTTTAGTCGATCTTTCAAGAAAGCGTGTGGACAGACTCCTTCAGAGTTCAGAAAGGCGCCGCAGTGGCAACCTTGGCAGAAACATTCCTATTTTACCCCAATTAAGGATAACGCCACTATGTCAGTAAAAATAATAGACTTTCCTCTAACTCATATTGCGGTTTTTGAGCACAAAGGGCCGCACCAGGATATTTACCAGTCTGTTCAACAGTTTATTCAGTGGCGTAAAGCCAACAATTTTCGGCCGGACAAAACTCGAACCTACAATATTTTCTATCATGATCCTAAAGAGGTGGAGCCTGCTGAGTATAGGCTGGATATTTGTGTCGCATCCGATAGTGACATTTCGCCAAATGAACAGGGAGTCGTGCCTAAAACCATCCCGGCAAATCGTTGTGCTTATCTGCGTCATTATGGTTCATGGGATGACCTGGAGGAATCGATGCGCTATTTATATGCACAGTGGTTACCTGAAAGTGGCGAGACCCCCAGCGAATTTCCCTGCTTCGTGGAGCGGGTTAATCTTTATCCTGAGGTCGCTGAAAGTGAACTAATTACCGATATTTACTTGCCGCTGAAATAATTATCCGAACGACTGACGACCGTTTTGTAGAGCATGGATATCCTTGAGCATTGATTCGCGTATCTATTGTGTATTTTTAAAGCGAAAAGCCCGCTTTTATACACTTGGCTATTGTGACAGTAATAAAAATGTTTAATAATAATTATTATCATTTAAGTCTTGGATCAAAACATGACGTTGTGGGAAATGAAAGCTAAACATAATGCCCGAATTGACGGTCTCAATGAATCACTTAGCGCTGCTGTTGCAGGCCGCTTGAGTGAGATGGGTTTTAACCCCGGCCAGCATATTGTGTGCTTACGCCGCTCACCAATGCAAGGACCATTAGTGGTGCAATTAGGAGATTGTGTTTATTCTCTGGAGCGAGATGTCGCTAATCAAATCACTCTGAGTCAGGCTGGTTAATCTTTAACTGATCTTATCTATATTCTGCGTTCGCCCGCGTCTCCAGTAAAAACTTAGGTAGTTGAATGAAACGAATTATATTAGTTGGTAAACCCAACTGCGGTAAAAGCCTGTTATTTAACCAGCTTACCGGACTACGCCAGAAAGTCGCCAATTTTCCGGGGGTCACGGTGGAACTCAAAACCGGCCGTTTTGATCAATTTGAAGTGGTCGATTTTCCGGGTACCTACTCCTTACATACCTTGTCAAAAGATGAAGAAATTGCCATTACCAAGTTGAATCAGTCGGTTGATGATGAGCAAACTGCATTAGTGGTTTGCGTATTGGATGCAACCCGGATGGAACGCAGTTTAGTGTTTGGTTTGCAAGTGCAGTTGTTAGCCAAGCAGCACAATAAATCAGTGGTGTTTGTGCTGAATATGATCGATGAGGTACATCGTTTTGGACTGGATATTGATACCCAGGCACTAGAGCAGGAATTGGGCAGTCCGGTTTTTGCTTTATCGGCCAAGTCCTTAACCGGTCTGGCTGAATTTCAAAAAGCCTTGCCTGTCATCGCGGCAGAACCTGAACAGCATCAGGTGAAAAACGACGGAGTCGAGAAAGCGCAATTGCTGAATCGGGCGCGCGAGTTAAGTCAGAATTTGGGAATTAATGTCGACTTGGTGCTGAAAAAACAAAATAGCATTGATAACTTTCTGTTAAATAATATCTTCGGCGGCATCGCTTTTTTAGCCATTATGTTTTTCCTGTTCCAGAGTATCTTCACCTGGGCGACGCCGTTGATGGACGGAGTTGAATATCTGATAGGTGAGCTGGCCGTTTGGGTTACCGGTTTTACCGGCGAGGGAATGCTGACTGATTTCCTGTCCGATGCGATCTTTGGCGGTTTGGGGTCGTTTTTGGTGTTTGTACCGCAAATTATGGTGTTAACCCTGATTATCGGTTTACTGGAAGACAGCGGTTATCTGGCCAGAGCGGCATTAATTTGTCACAAACCTTTGAGCTATTTTGGTTTATCCGGTCGCAGTTTTATTCCTTATTTGTCCGGGCATGCCTGTGCCATCCCGGCCATTATGGCCGCCCGTACTATTGAATCGCCACGTAAACGGCTCATTACCATGATGACCATTCCGCTGATGTCCTGTTCTGCCCGGTTACCGGTATATGCCTTGCTGATCGCGGTACTTATTCCGGAGAATACCTATGTTTGGGGATTGTTTAATTTACAAGGTGTCGCATTTTTTGGCTTGTATCTGTTCGGGATTTTGATGGCGCTGTTAGTGAGTCTGGTGATGCACCACGCTACTCCGCAAAAGGACGACAAATCCGATATGCCGTTTATTCTGGAATTACCCACCTATCGATTGCCTCACTGGAAACCGCTGTTACATAGAGTGATGACCAGTGGTAAACAGTTTATCAGACGGGCAGGGCCGGTGATCTTTTTCGTGTCACTGGGCATCTGGATTTTAGGCTACTTCCCGCAAGATCAGGGATTGCAAGGTTCCTGGCTGGGCCAGATCGGACATGTCATTGAACCGGTGTTTGAACCGCTAGGACTGGACTGGCGTTACGGAGTGGCTATTCTGATGTCATTTTTGGCGCGGGAGGTGTTTGTCGGCGCTTTAGGTACCCTGTTTGGTATCGATGGCGCGGATGAGAATATTGGTGGTTTAGCCGCCAATATTCAGGCCGATGGATTGTCGCTAGGCGCCGGAATTGGTCTGCTGTTGTTTTATGTGGTGGCACTACAGTGTGTGGCAACGGTTGCGGTATTGAGAGCTGAAACGGGTAAAAGCCGGATTGCCTGGGGCCTGTTTGTTGCCTATGGTCTGCTTGCCTATATTATAGCGGCCAGCGCCGCTAATTTGATTGACTAACCCGCTAGGGCGTGTCGATCTTTGGTGTATGAATTTTGTTCAAGTCCAACGCGTTCTGATCGCGACGCCGGGTTGCAGGCCTAGTGGGTCTAAGTCAAAACCCGGCAACAAAGAGCAGGAAGCGTTGGGTTGAACCCTCCGGGCAGTGTTTGTAGCGCATTTCTACAGCGTTATCGCTCATTCATGTAGAATAACTACACCACACTCGCTCTGCCTTGTATAAATACGCTACAAACTGCTGCAAAAACACACACCAAAGATCAACACGCCCTAGTTTAGCGAACCCGGTCGTTAAGTCGCGACCGGGGCGGTCTACCTATCAAGCCATTGATTAACGCGATTCTGATCGACTATTTCAAGGTAAATACTGTCTTGAGGTGCTGGTTTTACCGGTAAGTTTAGCTGCATCAGTTTGCCACGTCGAAACGCGATTAACTCGACTTCCTCACCTTGTTGCTGGTCTAGCAAGGCTTGCAAATTGTCAGAATTGATTTGCCAGCCATTCAATGCGACCAGAGTATCGCCTTTGGCCAATCCCGCTTGACTGGCAGGTGTACCGTTAGACACAGTGGTGATTTTGAGCTGATTATTGTCACTGACAGTGGTGGCACCAAACTGATACTTGATATTGGCAGTGTTCTTCTTGCCGCCTTTGTCCAGCATAGTGCTGCGGGTTTGATAACAAACTTTTAGTCCTTGTTTGGCCAACAGGGCGTCAATTGGTAGCTCTTCTGTGGTATTTAGTGCCAGTTGTAAAAAGTCCTGGCAATCTATACCCATTGAGGCGGTAATACGTTGAATCACATCTTGCTCGGTGCCAGTGCCGGTTTTGCCATGTTGTTGCCATAAGCTTTGCAGTACATGATCCAGACTCTGTTGTTGACCGGTTTGCTGGCGGATCAGTAAATCCAGGCAAATCGCGATCAATGCTCCTTTGGCATAGTAGCTGACAATGGCGTTGTTGGCGTTTTCATCCTGTTGATAAAAACGCGTCCAGGCATCGAAGCTGGATTCAGTGACGCTTTGTTGTAAACGCCCGCCATTGCGATAAATTCGTGTAAGTAACTGTCCGAGTAACTCCAGATAGCTGCTCTGTTCAATAACGCCACTGCGGGGCAGCGCCATATCATCATAGAACGAGGTAAAACCTTCGTAGATCCATAATTGACGGGTATAGGCTTCACGGCTTAAATCGACATCAATGTGCTCCTGAGGGCGAATACGTTTAACTAGCCAGGTATGAAAAAATTCGTGGCTGCACAGACTCAGAAAGGTGCGATAGCCATCGGTAATTTTGCTGTCACTGCCCAGCGAGGGCAAATCGTTACGGCCACACATCAAGGCTGTAGAGGCGCGATGTTCCAAACCGCCGAATCCGTTGTCGCTGACTAAACTGATAAACACATAGTGTTGAATCGGCAAATCATTGCCAAACAGATTAAAGTGATGTTCACATATTTGACTGACATCCCGTTTAATGCGTTCTTTATTCAGCTGTTGAGCACCAACAAAGACCATATCAAAGTCAACTTCGGCCACCTTGAACTGGATTAAATCAAAGTCAGCGAGCAGGACCGGATGATCGATCAGTTGGTTATAATTGTCTGCGTGGTACTCACCAAATTCATAGCGTTGAGTATGACTGCTAGCTGGCATTGAAGTGGCCACCCGCCAGTTTTGACAAGCGGGATGACTGGAGCCTTTTATTTTCAGATTAACGGGTTGTTCGGTTTGACCGTCAACCGCCAAAAATACGCTGGTGCCGTTAAAAAAAGCAAAATGCTGATCCAGATAACTGCCCCGTACCGAGTAATCGAAGGCATAAACTCGATAATTAATCGTTAGCGGCCCGTCGCAGGGACTGATTTGCCAGCTCTGTTTATCGATTTTTACCGCCGTAATGGTGTGACCATGCTGATCTTCTGCGGTTAAGGTCAGGATATGTTTGGCAAAATCCCGGATCATATAGCTACCCGGGATCCACGCAGGTAATGTCAGGAGTTGGCCGCCTGCTGCTGGCCTGTCGATGATCAGTTTGACGGAAAAACAATGTTGATGAACCGCATCGTGGTCGATAATGTAATGGATGGCAGCAGGTTTTTGACTCATATTGTTTAATTTTCCTATAAAAAACACTGATTTATCATGTTATTTATAATACATTAAATTATCCGGCTCGGGATGATATACAGACTTGTCGCCTAAATAAATTTTACTTTTACTCACGCACAGTCGATTTTAGAATATCGGATAAAATAACAAACTCACTGATGATAAAAGACTAATGGCAATACTCAAGCAAACTCAGCGTTTAACCATTGAAGACGTTAAAAAACTGCATGCCATGCATCCGGGAATGGCGGTCGATCTGCAGATCAAAACCGCTACTACAGCAAAAAGAGTCCGCTCCGAGTTTATTGGCCGTGATGGTGGTAGAGCCTTGTTGATTAAATTTCCTGATGAAACCAAATGGGGCAATTTACGCGATGTGATTTTTCCCGATTCAGAAATAGTGGTGCGTTATATTCTTGAGGAAGATACCGGTGAAATAGTCGCGTTTCAGAGCAAAGTCATGTTTGTACTGACCAAGCCGGTGCATATGATATTTATTTCCTTTCCCCGTTCAATTCAGCTACATGGTTTAAGGTCAACCAAACGAGCCAATACCAGCATTCCGGCCAAGTTATTCGATGCGGATAATGAACATTATTTACGCGAAGGTATTATTGTCGATATTTCGCATACGGGGTGTCGTCTGTCAGTTAAAAAGAATGCCAGCAACGAGCAGAAACTGGAAAACCAGGATGTTTTTGTGCATATCGAAAATAAAAAAGAGCCGTACAACATTAAAGCCAGCATTATGAATAGCCGTACCGACGGGTTGAACTATTATTACGGAATTAAATTTGATCAAACTGCCGACAAGGTCTCGGACGTCCTTGACGAGCTGATGATTGCGCTCTGATAAAATAACAATGACAGGCTTAAAAGCCAATCGGGAGAAATACAATGCGACATATAGACAGATTAATGGGTGAATACTCGCAGAGTCACCAGAACCATACCAACAAGATGATCCATAACGTGGCGGTTCCTGCTATCTACTTTGTGACCTTTGGTTTGCTTTACGCCATCCCTGTGCCAGATATTATGCTTAAATTTGATGTGACTTTTGCTCATGTCGCCATTATTCCTGTACTGTTTTACTACTTTAAACTATCCGGTCCGGTCGGCGCAGCGATGACCATTATGTCCATCCTGGTATTTTTAGGGATCCGCTGGTTAGAAAAAGAAGGTATTTCCATCTGGCAATTTAGTCTGGCGTTATTTGTGGTGATGTGGATTTTACAGTTTGTCGGACACGCCATCGAGGGCAAAAAACCGTCATTTTTTAAAGATATCCAGTTTTTGTTAGTAGGCCCTGCCTGGGTTGTGGCGGGCTTTTTAAAGAAATTGAATATTCCCTATTAGTTGATTTTCTCTTTTGTATTGCGACAAAGTCGCAGCGGTTTACGTTCAGTAACAGTGTCTCAGTTAGCTGCCCATTTTATAATGTTCCGTTATTTTTGTTGAAACGGGATAAATTGTGAGCCATATCGAAAAATGGTTTGAAGACAAGGAGCGCTTTTTCTGGATACTGCATAGCGGGGGATGGGCCGGTTTTGTGCTGGTTTATTATCTCGGTTCTTTTTTGCACGATATGCGCTCGGTATTTATTCTGGTCATTTTGCTCAACGGTCTGGCCGGCTGGTTATTGACTATCCCGTTACGATACCTTTATCAACAGGTATGGGACTGGCAACCGGTTAAACTGGTTGTGACTGCATTAGTCAGTTCCTATGTTGTTGCCCTGGTCTGGACAGTAATAAAAAACATTCATTACTGGGAAATCTACAAGTTTGGCTATGTGCCGGAAGACTGGATCTATTACTTTACCAACAGTCTGGCGTCTTTTTATATCATTTTTAGCTGGAGCGGTTTGTATTTCGGCATCAAGTATTATCAAATGCTGCAGAATGAAAAGAGCAACGTGCTACAAGCATCCAGTATGGCTCATCAGGCCCATTTAAAAATGTTGCGTTATCAGCTTAATCCGCATTTTTTGTTTAATACTCTCAATGCCATTTCGACATTAATTTTGGTCAAGGAAAACAAGACGGCTAATCAGATGGTCAGTCGATTAAGTGATTTTTTACGCTATTCACTGGATAAAGATCCGATTAAAAAAGTGACCCTAAAACAGGAAATTCAGGTTGAAAGCCTGTACCTGGAAATTGAAAAAGTGCGTTTTGACGAGCGGCTTAGCGTGAGCTGGAATATTGCCAGCGATGTAGAAAATGCCTTGGTCCCCAGCATGATTCTGCAGCCTCTGATCGAGAATTCAATAAAATACGCCATTGCCAATTCCGAACAGGGCGGCAGTATCAGTATTAGTGCCCGGGCGTTTGGCAAAGATGTATTGATCGAAGTTGCCGATGATGGACCCGGGGTAGATTTTAATCAGTCCCAACTGTATCGTAGCAATGGTGTCGGTTTACCCAATATCAAGGAGCGTTTAAGTTCTTTGTACGGGAATAATTATTCGTTTGATATTGCCAATAATCAACCAACCGGAGTGAAGGTGAGTATCCGGCTCCCGTATCAGGAAAATGTAGATGGACAGGAAGATTAAAACGCTGATTGTTGATGATGAGCCTCTTGCTCGACGAGGTTTGTCGGTTCGTCTGGCTGATTTCCCGCAAATTCAGTTATTGGGTGAATGCCATAACGGTAATGATGCTGCGGCAAAAATTATCGAACTTCAGCCTGATTTGGTGTTCCTCGATATCCAGATGCCGGGTATGAACGGCTTCCAGGTGATTAATTATCTTGGCGAGCAAGGTCATCCCTTGCCGATAATTATCTTCGTTACCGCTTTTGATTCCTACGCGATTAAAGCCTTTGATGTGCATGCGCTCGACTATGTGCTCAAGCCTGTTGACGACAAGCGTCTGGAGCTTGCGGTCGATAAGGTCAGTGAGCATTTTAAGTTGCAATCTGAAGAGCAGCAAAAATACAAGTTAGCCAGTTTGGTGGCCGATTTTACCGGCGATGATTGCGAGGATATTTTGCGTAATCTGGCTGAAGGTAAACCGATTAATATGAGCCAGTATCCGGATATTCTGGCGGTCAAAGATGGCTCGGAAGTGACCCGGGTCAGTATTGTCAATATTAAGTGGATTGATGCGGCGGGGGATTATATGTGCGTTCATTCTACCGATGGAACGCACATTATGCGCAGTACCATGAAAGAGCTGGAAGATGCACTGGATCCGCGTTTGTTTGTGCGGGTACATCGTTCTGCCATCGTCAATATCCGTTATGTGACTAAAATGGTCAGCCATATTAGTGGTGAATATCATCTTATTCTCAGTTGCGGTACCGAATTAAAGGTCAGTCGCAGTAACCGCGATAAAGTCAAAAGTATGGTTGGAGTGTAATAACCCTAGTATTATGCGAATTAAGCTGCCCAGATATGTGTGTTTGTTAATAGCCCTTTATGTAAGTGCTTTTAGTGCAGCAAGCCAGGCGAACGATCTGGATTTGCTGTTTCGCGGGGCGCGGATTGTTGATGGTAGCGGGCGCCCAGCCTACATTGCTGACTTGGGGATAAGTCAACAAAAAATTGTCTTTATTGGCGATGCCGACAAACAGGGCTACAGCGCCGAGCTGAACATCGATGCACGTGGTCGGGTGTTAGCACCGGGTTTTATCGATTTGCACGCGCATGGAAATCCGCTCAAGGACGGTAGCTTCAGTAATTTTCTGGCCATGGGGGTGACTACCATCGTCCTGGGGCAAGATGGTTTCAGTCCAGCCATTAGCAGTATTGACCAATGGCAACAGCGTTGGGATAGCAACGGCGTCGGAGTCAATATTGCCTTGTTGATTGGACATGGCTCGCTACGTCGATATGTTGGGATAGGTAATGTTGCCAATATATCGGACAAACAGCTCAGTACCATGCAAAGTGTGTTGGCTAATGCACTGGAGACGCGTTTTGGTTTATCTACCGGCCTTGAATATGTACCTGCCATTCATGCCACTGAACAGGAGTTGATTGCGCTGGCTAAAGTGGTCGGTGAAAAGAAACGCTTGATTATGAGCCATATTCGTAATGAAGACGATGACCAATTGTTTGCGTCCATTATGGAGCTGGCCAGGCAGGGAAAATACTGCAATGTGCATGTTGCTCATATCAAATCAGTGTATGGAAAAGGCCAGGAACGGGGTAAGGATATTCTGGCGCTGTTGAGCCAGCTGAAAAATGATCGCGTGCCCATCACCGCTGATATTTATCCTTATAACGCCAGTTATACCGGCATCGCGATTTTATTTCCGGACTGGGCTAAAACTGATGGTATGTTTAAACGTGCGTTGTCGACCCGTCGACAAGAGTTGGAGCAATATTTGAACAATAGGGTAATGGCAAGAGGCGGACCCAAGCAAACCTTGATGGGATCGGGCCAGTATACCGGGCTTACATTGCAACAGGTCGCTGACAAGCTGGGAAAACCCTTTGCCCAAGTGTTAATTGATGATATCGGTCCCGAAGGGGCGTCTGCTGCCTATTTCATTATGGATGAGTCTCTTCAGAGCCAATTATTAACCGGCGAAATGGTTGCCATGAGCTCGGATGGTAGCCCTACCATGCATCACCCCAGAGGATACGGCTCCTTTGCCAAACTGATAGAAGAATATGTGATTAACAGACAGCTATTGTCGATTGAACAGGCCGTATACAAAGCCACAGGCCTGTCAGCCGATATTCTCGGGATCACCGATAGGGGACTGCTAAAAAAGGGCATGCAGGCCGATTTAATCCTGTTTGATCCGGTTAATGTCAGGGCAAATGCCTCTTATCAACATCCACATCAGTTAGCCAGCGGTTTTGATATGGTATTGGTTAACGGCAAGATTGCCTGGCAAGATGCAAATCAGCAGTTGCGTCACGGTGTGTTGTTGAAACCTCAAGGAGACTAGCGTGGGTAAAACGAGAATGATGTTATTCAGTTTATCTGTAGTGTCGACTCTGGCTCTGGCTGAAGCTCAAATGCCTACCGATTTTATTGATGTAGCAAAAGTGATCCCGAATGCGGTGTTTGACTTACGCTATGCGACAGACAATAACTTTGTCGGCCAGCCGGTAGATGGATATCGCAATGCCGCCTGTATCCTGAAAAAAGATGCCGCCAAGGCGTTAAAAAAGGTATACCAGGCTGCTGCTGAGCAAGGCCTTAATTTGTATTTTTTTGATTGTTATCGACCGCAACGCGCAGTCGATCACTTTGTTCGCTGGGTAAACGATGCAACCGATACCCGTACCAAAAAGGATTATTATCCTAATTTAGCCAAGGACAAGCTGTTAGGCGGATATATTGCCGCCAAGTCAGGCCATAGTCGCGGTTATACTGTCGATATGACCATTGCTGAAAAAAATGCCCAAGGGCAATGGCAGCCAATAGACATGGGCGGGAGCTTTGATTTTTTTGATCCGATTTCGAACACTGATGATCCACGTGTTACCCCCGTACAGCGAGAAAATCGCTATCGTCTTAAAGCGTTGATGGAAGCGCAGGATTTTATTCCCTACGATATGGAATGGTGGCATTTTAGCTACTCTGCCGATGGCAAACAGAAAAATAAAGTGTATTACGATTTTCCGGTTAAATAGACGAGGAACCGGTGATGAGTGGTGAGACAGATTTAGCTAACTTACTCAGCAATATGTCGCCAATATTGCTTGAGCCAGAGTACATTTTCTACACCTCCAAGACTGCCGATATTGCCCTGTACATGCATCTCGATCCGCTGGCGTATTTTGTTGAACGCGAAGGGGTAAGCCTGATTATCGATAAAGACAGTGCTGATCAGGCGGGGTTCGAGTATGAGGCGGTATTAAAGTGTATTACATTGCAGATACATTCGAGCCTGGAAGCAGTTGGGCTTACCGCCGCAGTTGCAACCAAACTGGCCGAGTATGATATCAGTGCCAATGTCGTCGCGGCCTATTATCACGATCACGTCTTTGTGCCAGTCAGCAAGGCAGAAAATGCTATGCGTCTGTTAAGCCAATTGAGCTGAACAGCATTTCTTATATTTTTTACCACTACCGCAATGACAGGGATCATTACGTTTTGGTGTTTTATCAAAAGTGGTGGTCTTCGGGCGTCGCAACATCACGTCCAGCTCGTGCAAGTCTTCTTCAGCATCACTATTAATCTGGATATTGGCGCAGAGCCCATGTTCTTTTAGCAAGACTTCTACCGCCGTTTTGCGCTCTTCATTATTTACCGTCAAGTTTAGAGGTGATTCTTCAGTGCCGGGTTTAATATTACGTTTAGGCTTGTAACCAAAGCGCTGATATTGCTCTCTGGCGTCGATGCGACCTTTAAAGAAAAATTTGGACATACAAATATTTGCTGAAGCTGAACAAAAGGGCGGCGATATTAACAGAGTTTGCGGATTTGCCGAGCAAATTCTCATTTAAAATAAAAGATTAACACCCGATACCCATCAAAACCCGCCAGCCGAATACCAATCCACACATGCCAATGCGGATTGGTACAAAAAAACAGTTATCCTGAAAAAGTTAATAACATATTGATTAGGTTGGATTTTTGACCATGTCAAAAAAGTCTTGCTGAATTTCGACCAAATAGGGATCAAGCGGCTTTTTCTCGGTACGAGTTTGTTCCAGCGGAATTTCCACAACCCGGTGATTCTGTTCGCCTACCATGATTAAATGTTTTCCATCCCGCGCCGCTTCTACAGCGTACGCCCCCAGTTTAGTGGCTAATATCCGATCCATACTGACTGGAGAGCCACCTCGTTGTATATAACCGAGAATAACGGGTTTGCAATCAACATTCATTTCTTTGGTTAGCTTGTCAGCCAGCGCTGATGCACCGCCTGGATACAGATTTTCGGTAATGATAATAATGTAACTGCACATCCCGCGCTTTTGTCGGGTGACTTTGATATGGCGCATAATCTGGCTTAGATCTATGGCTTTTCCATCGTCGAGTAATTCAGGTAGCAGCATTTGTTCTGCTCCCGACCCAATGGCCGCGTTTAAACCGATAAATCCGGCATGACGCCCCATAACCTCAATCAGAAATATCCGCTCGAATGCGTCCGCTGTATCTCGCACTTTATCAATGGCTTCCAATGCAGTATCGATAGCTGTGTAGTAACCTATGGTACCGTCGGTTCCAGCGATATCGTTATCGATTGTTCCGGGCAAGGTGACCACTTGACCGTCCCAATATTTGGCCAGATGTTCCGCTCCCATAAAGGAACCATTGCCACCTATCACCAGCAGCGCGTCAATATGCATACCATTGAGGTTATGTGCAGCCAATTCCGCCGATTCGACGGTGACAAACTCCGGGCAGCGTGCGCTGCGTAATATAGTGCCGCCGCGCTGAATAATATTTACGACATCACCAGGGTGTAGCGGTTGATACTCGCGTTTTAACAAGCCGTTATATCCATGTCGAAAGCCGATAACTTCAATCTGGTTGCGGTGAGCCGTCAGCACAATTGCGCGAATACAGGCGTTCATGCCTGGCGCGTCCCCACCTGAGGTTAATACTGCAATTCGTTTCATGGTTATCGGTCCTCCTGGTTCAGCTGTTTTCACTGATTTGTGAAATATTCATTTTTTAAATTAAACAGTTAGCCGATTATGTGGATAAAAACAGGATGTGTCATCAGTAAAAATGTAAATATATTGTGAATGGACTGGATTGACGTATATGGAAACAATTTGTTGCGCAATGAGGTATTTAGAAACCTGCATAAATGGTTATCATAGAATTCGGTTAATCAGTGATTTGGCAGGATTATGTTAAGAAAGTGCCCGTTATGGATAATTGGTTTGTTACTGCTGCTCTCGGGTTGTAGTTCTAAATTTGCCTACAATAATCTTGACTGGTTGGTCTATTGGTATGTGGATGATTACATTGAGCTAACTCGCAGCCAGAAAAAAACTGTGGATGCGAAATTGCAAGGCTGGTTGCAATGGCATCGAAAAGATGAACTGCAACGTTATCAGCAACAGTTAATAACGATAAGGGAGCAGCATCGAGACGGTGCGTTAGATTTTGACCAGTGGTTAGGGCATTTTGAGCA